>REDK01000169.1 GCA_007693535.1 Chromatiaceae bacterium | reverse complement strand
CCCTACGCCAACGCCCGTGACGCATTTGCCCGATCCCTTCCTGCTCGATAGCGAGGCGCTGGCAGCCCTCGCCGATCCAGCGCGGGTCCGCGCCGGGCTGCGTGCCTGCAACGAGCATCGGGTCACCAGCCTCGACCGCGCCGGCGATCAGTGCTGGGCCGAGGTCGAGGACGCCGACGGCGAGAAGCTCGCGGTGGAACTGGTCTTCGACCCCGCCGACGGCTTACGCCATGGCTGCGAGTGCGACGAGGACCCGGCCGGCGGCCTGTGCAGCCATGCCATCGCGGCCCTGTTCGCGTATGCCAAGGAGCAGCAGGAGCCGGTCCCGTTGGCTGATGCCGCCCGCGCAGCGCTGGCCGAGCGGCTGACCAAGGCCCGCGCCGAGGTCCGCGTACAGCCGCTGACCGCGGCCGCCGAGCGCGACGGGGTTGGGCTCTGGAGCGCGCGCTCACTGCAGACCAGCGGCCCCTTCCCAACCAGCTACCGGGTGCATATCCGCTCGCTGGTGCAGCGCGCCAATCATTGCACCTGCCCCGACTTCGCCACCAACCAGCTCGGCACCTGCAAGCACATCGAGGCGGTGCTGCACCGGCTCGGCAAGCGGCGCGACTTCCCGGCGCTACAGGCGCGCCCGCCGGCCCGCGCCTATGTGTTCTTGGACTGGGAGGGCGACGATGCCCCGGTACTGCGGCTGCATCGCGGCGCCGAGACCCCGGTGGACCTGGCACCGCTGCTCACCGAGCACTTCGGCGCCGACGGCCGCTTCCTGCACCGGGTGCCGGACGACTTCCTGCGCCTGGCCGAACGCCTGCGCGACCATTCGGCGATCGACCTGGGCGAGGATGCCCTGGGCCATGCCCGCCGCTTGGCCGAAGATGCTGCCCAGGCCCAGCGCGCGGCAGCGATCGCCGAGCAGATCCGCGCCAGCGCCGGTCGCTTGCCGGATCTGCGCGCCCGGCTCTATCCCTACCAGGTCGAGGGCGTCGCCTTCCTGGCCGGGCGCGGACGCGCCCTGCTCGCTGACGACATGGGCCTCGGCAAAACCCTGCAGGCGATCGCGGCGTCCTGGTGGCTGCACCGCCACGACGGTGTCGAGCGGGTGCTGGTGGTCTGCCCGGCCTCGCTCAAGTTCCAGTGGGCACGAGAGATCGAGCGCTTCACCGGCGCCAACGCCCAGGTGGTGCAGGGCCCGGCTGCCGACCGCGGCGTCCAGTACCGGCGCGGCAGCGGCTTCTACGTGGTCAATTACGAACTGCTGCTGCGGGACCTGGCGCTGATCAACGAGGTCCTGTGCCCGGACCTGCTGATCCTCGACGAGGCCCAGCGCATCAAGAACTGGCGTACCAAGTCCGCGGCGGCGGTCAAGCGCATCGGCGCGCGCTACGCCTTCGTGCTCACCGGCACGCCGCTCGAGAACCGGCTGGAGGATCTCTACAGCCTGCTGCAGGTCATCGATGCGCGGGTGCTTGGGCCGCTGTGGCGCTACCTGGTGGACTTTCACATCACCGACGAGCGCGGCAAGGTGCTTGGTTATCGCAACCTCTCGGCCCTGCGCCGACGCCTGGCCCCGGTGATGCTGCGGCGCGATCGTGCGCTGGTCAGCGACCAGCTCCCCGAGCGCATCGTCACCCGGCTGGACGTGCCGATGTCGGCCAAGCAATTCGAACTGCACGACGAGGCCCTGAGCACCGCGGCACAGATCGCCGCGATCATGCGCCGCCGCCCGCTCACCCCCGGCGAACAGAATCGGATGATGGCCGCCCTGCAGCGGGCGCGCATGGCCTGCAACGCCGCCGGCCTGGTGGACAAGGAGACCCTCGGGGCACCCAAGCTCGACGAGTTGGCGACCATCCTCGAGGAGGTCTGCCGCCTGAGCGGCCTCAAGGCGGTGGTCTTCTCCCAATGGGAGCGGATGACCGAACTGGTCGAGCAGCGGGTGCGGGCGCTCGGCCTGGGTGCAGTGCGGCTGCATGGCGGCGTGCCGAGCGCCCGGCGCGGGGCGCTGATCGACCGCTTTCGCGAGGACGCCGCCACGCAGGTCTTCATCTCTACCGACGCCGGCGCGGTGGGCCTGAACCTGCAGAACGCCGCGGTGCTGATCAACCTGGACATCCCCTGGAACCCGGCCGTGCTCGAGCAGCGCATCGCCCGGATACACCGCCTCGGCCAGCGCCAGAAGGTCCAGGCGATCCTGCTGGTCGCGCCGGCCTCCTACGAGGAGCGGGTACTGGCCCTGGTGGAAGGCAAGCGCCACCTGTTCGACAACGTCGTCGATGCCGATGCCACCGAGGACGTGCTGTCGATCTCCCGCGGCCTGGCCGAGGTACTGGCCGCGGACCTGGCCAACCACGACGCGCCGGATGGCGAGACGGGCGCAACGGCCGGCGCGGGTGACAGCGCCGCCGGTGAACCGGTGGGTGACGTGGTCGGCAGGGCGGAGACCGAGGCAACCGCGCTGGCGCCAACATCGGCCGGCGCCCCCGGCGCCAGCGCCGCGGCGGCGGCGCGCACCGGCGTCGACGAGAAGGCAACGCGGGACGCCCTGGTGCGAGCGCGGGTTGGCGCACTGCAGGCCCGCTTCGGTGAACGCATCGAGCGCATCCTGGCCCAGGGACGCGGCCTGCTGGTGGTGCTGGATCGGGTCGATGCCGCCGACGATGCCGCCAGCTCGGTCGACAGCGCCGTCGACAGCGACGAAGCCGTGCCAGTGGCCCTGGTGGACCGGCGCACCCTGGCCGCCCTGAACCGGCTCGGCGCGGACTCGCCGCTCGCCGCCGCGACCGCGCTGCCGAGCAGCGCCACGCCAACTGAGCAGCCAGCCAAGCACCGCCTGGCACGGCGTGCCCGCGAACACCTGAGCGCCGCCCGGCTGCTGCTCCAGCAGGGCTGCACCGGCACCGGGCTCGAACTCCTCTGCAGTGCGCTGCTCGCCACCGCTGCCCGCCGCGCCGGGCGCGACACCTCCCCCACCCCGGCGGAGGCCGGCATCTGGGTCTATGCCGAGGCCCTGCCGACCGGTGCACTGAGTGCCGAGCAGGCGACGCTCCTACTGCGTGCCCTGGCGTTGGCCCAGGGCGCCGACGCGGTCCCCGCGGCGCTGCTGGAGCCGCTGCTGGCCGAGGCCGTCGACTTCATCGCAGTCGCGAGCTGAAAGCTGTGTGAAGAAACCGCCGACCGACTGCGGACGCGCCCGGACGCGCCCGGACGCGCCCGGCGGCGTTGCAACCAGCCGACCATCCGGTCACGTCGGCCGGCGACGCTCCCTGCTTGCAACGCATCGCGGCGAGCGGGTTGCAGTCCCGTCATCGCGCAGCCTTGGCAGAGACGACAACGCGCGTCGACGCACCGCTCAACAGCCGTTTCCTGTCGCGACTGCTAATCTTAAGTCGTGTTCCTGCGAATCGGTCATGCGTCATGAGCCTGGTTCAGAGCCGTTACGACCTGCTAGTGCCCTGCCTGGAGGACCTGGCCGATGAGGTGGTGCTGACTCAGGCTTGGAAGAAGGCGGAGCGCTATATCCGCTGGACCAACTCGTATGCCGATGTCCTGGCGCTCGATCTCGCCATGTTCTCGATGGAATCCGACCTCGGCGACTGGGCACGGGCAGTGCGGGATCCCGGGTTCCAGCCCGACCCGATGGACCTGGTACCGGCGCCCAAGAACTGGGTGTGGGAGTTTCCAAGTACCGACGGTGATTCGCCGATCAGCAAGCCAGGCGATAGCGACTGGCGGCCACGGGTATCCCCGCCGCCATTGCGTCCGTTGGCACATCTCAGCATTCGCGACCAGACCCTTGCCATGGGCTTGGTGCTGTGTTTTGCCGACGCGGTCGAGACCCTGCAAGGTCCGACGGATCAACCGGATGCCGTGACGGCGAGAGGCTGCGGCATCTACAGCTACGGCAATCGACTCTGGTGCGATTGGCGCACCACGGACGGCCCGCTCCCGCGGGCCCGCTTCCGGTGGAGCAGCGCCGCCACCTACTCGGCCTTCTTCGAGGACTACCGGCGCTTCCTCGCACGCCCGGGTGAGATCGGTCGCTGGGCGAACGCCCGCCTCGGTCCAGGTCGGGCCATTTATGTCGTCGAGCTTGATCTCAGGCGTTTCTTTGACCGGATGGAGAGCGAGCGCCTGCTGTTTCGGCTGGGGGCCATCTGGCGACTCTACGCGCGCCTGTTCGGCCTGCGGGATCGCGCCAGTCTCGCAGACGACTTCATCGCCGCGGCCCGGCGGATCATGTCCTGGCATTGGTCTGACCATGCCAAGCGCCAGGCCTTGGTTTTTGTCGACCCAGCTGCTGGTGACCCCACGCCGGTGGAACCAGCCTCCGGCACCTTCCCGCCACTGCCAGCGGGGCTGCCTCAAGGCTTGGTCGCATCCGGCTTCTTGTCCAACGCCTATATGCTGCGGTTCGATCACTGGATGGGGCGGCGGCTGGGCCGCGAGGGCAAGCTGGTCCTGCATGATTATTGCCGGTATGTCGATGACATCCGACTGGTGGTGGAGGTCGATCGCGGCACCGATCCCGAGACCGTCGCCCGCACTGTCACCGGAGACATTCAAGCGCTATTGCAGCGCTATTGTTCCGGGCTCGGCGATGGGTTCCAGCTAGCGGTCAACGAGGGCAAAACCCAGGTCGTCCCCTGGTCCGACTACGCAGTGCAGGGCAGTGCATCGGCCCAGATGAGCTGGCTGCAAGGCCTGATCAGCGCAACGCCGGACCAGGATAGCCTGCGTCAGGCCACCGCCGCCCTCGACGGGCTGCTCTGGCTCTCCGAGGCGATGGAGTCGGCCGGCAAGGAGCCGCGCAATCCCCTGATCCTAGCGCGCATCGCACTGCCGAAACTGGACGTCCGCGACGATACCCTGAAGCGGTTCGTGGCCTATCGACACCTCGCGTCCTTCCGTCTGCGCCTGTCCATGGCGAGCGAGGCGCCAGGCAACGACCCGGATTCGCGATCGACGGACGAGCGGGAGTCGCGACCGGTGTTGGAGCATGAAATGGAGGCCACGGCCCGCAAGCTCATCGCAAGCTGGTCGCGAAACCCGGCCCTGGTCCCGGTGCTGCGATGCGGTCTCGCGCTGTTCCCTAGCCCGACGCTGCTGGCACCGGTGCTGCAGGCCCTGGCGGTCAAACGCTTGAGCGAGAGTGGCGCGGAACGCGCGATTGCCGACTACGTGACGGCCGAACTGTTGCGGGCCGGCGCCGTGGAGATCGGTCATCGCGACGCGGAGCTGATTCCCCGGATCACGGACCTCGCGGCCTTTCGCGAGCGACTTGCCAGTGTCGCGCGGGCGGTGCTGGACGAGAAGCCCGCCGCGGCCTGGTTCCTGCGGCAACAGGCGGCACTCTATCTCGCCTCTCTCCTCCAGCCCGAACCCGATCTGGCCGCGGATGCGCCGCTGATCGCTTACAAGCAGCTTCACGATGCGCTGCTGTTCCGCCGGCCCAATCGAAAAGACGCGGCCCGCGCGGTCTTTGCGGGCCTGGTCGGGCAGCAATTCGGGGCGAGCCGGGCGCGTTTCGCGACCTGGGTCGATGACCTCCTGGAGCGGCAGCCGGCCGAGGAACGACGGCAACTCGCCACTGCCCTCGGGCATATGCGTCCGGACCTGTTGCAGGACGCCTGGCAGGCCCACGCCGATAAACGCAGCGGCTGGACGCGGTCGCTGCCGCCCCATCTGCATCCCAAGGCCTATGCGCCCGGCACCTGGGACGACTGGGGGTCGCTCGGCTCCGCACCGGTGCCGCTCGCCAGGGTGGTGAGGCACCGGGACAATCCGTTCCGCGAGGAGAATGCCGCCCTGGGCCTGATCGCGGCCCTGCTCGAGACCATGACCCGTCCCGAGTACCTGGAGGCGCGCGCCGCCTGGGGACTGTTGGATCTCGCGGTCGCCTGCAACCGTTGGCACGACCCGCAACACCCCGACGCGATCTTCGAGATCACCGTGATCGACAAGGCGCCAGAGGACCCGCGCAACCAACCGCCCGGCTGGTGTCGCCAAGACTTGGCCTGGGCCTACGCCCTTGGCCGGATTCTGCGTGCCTGCCTCGTCGGCGACCCCGATTTCACCACCCGGGGATGTTCGAGCCAACCGGAGCACGCCCGTTACCGCGGCCTGTCATCGTCCTGGCTCAAGCGCCGGCTCGGGTTGTTGAACACGCCCGAGGGCCTGTTGGGCGAACCGGTTCCGCTGTCGCTATGGCTGGTCGATCTCATCATGATGTTGCTGCAGTGGCCCGGGCTGCAACCGTCCTACAGCGCCCTAACGGACCTCGCACGGGTCGAAACCCCGCAACAACTGGCCCTGGTGATCGCGGCCCGGCGGCAGGCGCAACGCGACATCTACGGGTTCCAGTCGGGCTTGCCGCTGTATGTGCAATCGGCGAGCCGCAGCCGCAGTCGGACCCGGCAGGAAGCGGCGCACGGGCTTCGCGTCGCGATGGTACAGACCCTGCTGCCGCGCGCGGACGATTTCGACAGCAAAGATCCGTTGTATTGGCCCGCCGACTACCGGGCCCGCCATCGCGCCCATCTGGCCGCCGTCTGCCGCTTGGTTGCGCAGCATCTCGCGACCGAACACAGCGCCGCGGTGCCGACGCGCGACCTAGGCAGACGCGCGGATGTGGATCTGATCCTGTTCCCGGAACTCGCGGTTCACCCTGATGACCTGTGGCTACTTCGCAGCCTGTCCGATACAACCAGAGCCAACCTCTTCGCCGGCCTCACCTTCCAGGAGGGTCACCGCGGTCGGCCGGTGAATCGTGCGCTCTGGCTGCTGCGCCATGAGCGCGACGGGAACCGCGAGATCATTCGGGTCCAACAGGGCAAACGCTACATTACGAAGATCGAACGTCGCATGGGGGTGGAGGGCGAGTGCCCGTACCTGGTGCTGATCGAGCTGACCGACACCACCGGCGCCCGCTACCGCCTGGTCGGCACGATCTGCTACGACGCCACCGATCTGAGCCTAGCGGCGGATCTGCGCGACCGCTCCGATTGTCTCGTCATCGCCGCGCTAAATAAGGACGTGCCCACCTTCGACGCGATGGTGCAGGCACTCAACTATCACATGTTTCAGCCCGTGATCATGACCAACAGCGGCGAGTTCGGTGGCTCGACCGCGCAGGCTCCATATCGCGAGCGGCATGAGAAGGTCATCGCGTATATCCACGGCAGCGGTCAGGTCGCGATCAGTGTCTTCGAACTCGACTTGGCCGCATTCAGGGCGAGTCCGCATGCGGGACAGTCCAAGGCGCTCAAGACCCGGCCGGCCGGCTGTCGCGGGTGGCCGGGGTGACGGACCGACTCGCGGCCGCCACCGACGTGATCGCGGATCGAGTGCCGGCGCGGGGCGTGCGCGGGGCGTGCACCCTGGTTGGGAGCCCTGAATGGGATCAGGGGCCGTCGCGACCCGCACCCGAAAGGTGATGTCGAGGCGAGCGCAGAATCCCCGACCAGCCAACCACTGGCGTCATGCACGAAGCGGTCAGCTGCCGTTTCTAGGTTCAAGCGGCCCCGCCGGCTATCGCGCGTTCTCGCGGCCAGCCAGCAACGCGGCTGCGGGCGAGCGCCGGCGGCACCTCTTGGCCGTGTGCCGCCATCAGGGCGGCGTCACCAAGGATCTCGCGGGCCGGCCCGTCGGCGCGGATGCGGCCGGCGTCGATCAGGATCACCCGGGGACAGAGTTCGAGGATCAGGTCGAGGTCGTGGCTCGCCACCATCAGCGTCTGGTCCAAGCCGGCCAATAGCCTGATCAGCCGCCGACGGCTGCGCAGATCGAGTGCGGCCGAGGGCTCGTCGAGCAGCATCAGCCGCGGCCGCATCGCCAGCACGCCAGCGATGCAGGCCCGCCGCTTCTCGCCGCCCGACAGCCGGTGGACGGGCCTCTCGCCGAGTTCGCTGAGTCCGCAGACGGTGAGCGCCTCGGCCACGCGCGCCTCCAGCGCCGCGCCCGCGAGGCCGAGGTTGCGCGGGCCGAAGGCGACGTCATCGGCCAGCGTGGGGCAGAAGAGTTGGTCCTCGGCGTGCTGGAAGACGAGGCCAACCGCGGGGTTGAACACCCCTGCTCGGACTGGCGCACCGCCCAGATGCACCGCCCCCGCCGCTGCCGGCAGCACGCCAGCAAGGCTCAGCAGTAGGGTCGACTTGCCCGACCCATTCGGACCCACCAGCCCCACCCGCTCGCCCGGCCCCAGCGCAAGGTCGAGCCCGGACAGCACCGGTGGCTGCCCCGGCCAGGCCACCGCCAGCCCCACCGTCTGCAGCAGCGCCCTCATGCGACCCGATCCATGAGAAGCAGCAGCCCCGCCAGCCCAGCGGCAACGGCGATCCCGGCCCGGTCGCTTGCACCGAGCGGCGGCGGCGGCACGGCGAGGCCTGCGGCGTGGCCGCGCAGCCGCATCGCCGCCCAGATGTTTTCGGCCCGGCGCTGGCTGCGGATGAGGGCAAGGGCCAGCATCGCGCCGTGGCCGGGCAGGTCGCGCCAGCCCGCCCCGCCGCCGCGCAGACGGCGGGCGAGGCGGGCGCGCAGGATCTCGCCCCGGACCTCGTCGAGATAGCGCAGCGTCAGCAACAACAGATCGGCCAGCAGCGCCGGCGAGCCGAGCCCGCGCAGCGCGGCGGCCAGCCGATGGGCCGGCAAGGTGGCCAACAGCGTCAGCGTGACGGTGACGATCGCGAGCAGCCGGCCGGCGATGAGTAGCCCGGCCTCCAGCCCCTCGGCTCGCAGTCGCAACGGCCCGGCCTGCCACAGGACCGTCGCGCCAGATACCAGCGGCAGGATCAGCACGAACGCCGCCGCCAGCACCAGCGGCCCGCGCAGCCCGCGCAACAGGCGCGCCGGCTGACCGGCGACGAGCGCCAGGATCAGGGCCAGGGCCAGCAGCGCCGGAACGGTGCCGACCTGCCCCACCGCGGCGAAGCCGAAGGCGAGGATCAGGGCCATCGCCAGGCGCGCGCGCGGGTCGCCGGGCAGGAGGCCCGCCGGCTCAGCCATCGGGGAGCAGCCCCGGCTCCACCCGGGCGAGCACCCGCAACACCACCGCCACCAGGATCCCCTCGGCCAGCACCAGCGGCAGATGGGCGAACACGAAGACCCCGAGCGCGGCCCGTTCGGCCGCGCCATCGACATCCGCCGGCAGGCCGAGCAGCACCAAGGTGACGAAGAGCGCGAGCGCCAGCGCGGCCGCCCCGCTGCCGGCGATGACCGCTGCGACGGTCGGCGCCCGCGGGGCCAGCGCACGCCAGACCACCCAGGCGATCAGCGCGGGCGAGGCGAGGATCAGCCCGTTCAGCCCCAGCGTGGTCAGCCCGCCATGGCCGAACAGCACCGCTTGCAGGAACAGCCCGACCAGGATCGCCGGCACCGCGAACCAACCCAAGAGCACCCCCATCAGCCCAACCAGCATCGGATGCACCGTCGTCGGTGGCACCGGCACCGCGATCGAGGAGACAGCAAAGAAGACCGCGGTCAGCATCGCCGCCCGCGGCATGGCCGCCCCTGGATCAGGCAGGCGGGCGATGCGGTTGAGACTGAGGCCGAGCAGCGCCGCGCTGCCGGCATAGCCCGCAGCGGCCATGCCGACCGGCAACAGCCCGTCAGGTAGATGCATGCACGCGCCTCCGGCGCCGGAAATAGAGCGCCGTCCCAAGCGCGCCCCAGGCCACCAGCGCCACCATCACCGCCCGCTGCAGCGGCCCGGTTGGGCCGCCCCCGCCCGCGACAGCGACGACGGGCGCTGCACCGTCGTCAGCACCCACATCGATATAGGCCACTGCCCCATGCCCGGCCTGGCGTACCTGCACCGTCCAGCGCCCCGGCACGGCCGGGTCGGGCGCGAAGAGATAGCGCCCCGCGGGATCGGTGGTGCCCCGCGCCCAGGCCTGGGCCGGGTTGTCGGGGGCATAGAGGATGACCTGCGCCGCGGCCATCGGCTCGCCGGTGTCGAACTGGGCGTGCAGGCGGATGGCCGCGACCATCTCCGCCTCGACCAGCGCGGCATGGCCGAGCGCGGGCAACGGCGCAAACGCCGTCAGCCCCGCAAGAACCAGCGCCACCCCGCCAGACCCAACGCTGTCAGGGCGCGCTGTCATGGCAATGCCCTTCGCCGACGTGGCCGACATGCAGCCCCGCCAGCGAGAACTCCTGCATCCCGCCAGCAGCGAAGGCGTCGAAGCCCAGGGCACTCAGGTTCATCGCATCGTCGGCCGGCTTGTCGGCGCGGCCGAACAGGTGGTCGAGGTGCAGGGTAATCTCCAGATCGGCGCCCTGGTCGGCCAGGACGAAGCCCTTGCGCTCGTCGCCGACGTATTCACCGCAGGCATAGGCCACCGCATCGCGAGTGGCGAGGACAAAGGGGACCTCCTGCTCGTCGCGCCGCGCGGTCCCTTCGAACACCAGCGAGAAGCCCTCGAAGTCGCCCTGCGCCGCGGGCACCAGCGCCCAGGACAGCGCGTTGTAATGCCCCGCCTCGGCGGGCAGGGTGGCGAGCGCGACCCGATCCTCGTCGTCGGCGTCGACCAGATCCACCGTGAAGGGCCCGCCGAAGACCAGCGCTGCGCCACTGATCTCGGGGCCGTCGGCCTCGAACGGCGGGTCGGTGCGCCAGGCGGTGACCCGGTTGAAGGTGGCGATCACGCGGGTGAAGTCGAGTTGCCAGCCGTCGCGGGTCAGTTTCGGGGCATTGAAGCCCTCGGTGGCGAGGTCCTCACCCGAGGCGAACAGCGCCAGGCTGTCGGCCTGAGCCACGGCAGTGCCGAATGCGAAGATCGCAGCGACAAGGGTCGGACGGGTCATGCTCGGGTCCTCTGGGTCGGGAAACGCTGCGGCACAACAGCGGGGCCTGCGGCGGTGCCGGACAGCACACGGGGCGCACTCGGCCGTTCAACTGCCGTTCCTCGGTTCAGCCGGAGTGGTTCAGCCGGAGTGGTTCAGCCGGAGTACGTGTTTCGACCTGACCCGGAGTTCGCGGTCGGGACAGGTCGACACCAGGCGATCTCCCCCCGGACACCCCGAAGGGTCTCGGTCAGCACAGTGGATGGCAGCTCTCCTGGCTCGCGGGTCGCGGCGCCCTCTGCCTTCCCGGTCGGCCCGCAAGGGTCCGATAGAGTGACGATGGAAGGCGCGCTCCGCTCACAGGGGCGGGGCAGCACCAAGGTGAGAAAGGTCTTCGCCTCGCCCGTCCTTAGTCTTACGGATCGCAAATGGATCATACGGATCGGAGTGTAGCCACTGCGTCACATCCAGGCAAGGCCGCCGCTCTGGAGGCCGAGCCTGGACCGGGAACACGGCATGCTCCGCGATCACCTGCATCCTCCGGTCCATCGGCCAAGGTTCCGGCCGGCCGCTGGGCACCCGAGGTTCGGCGCCGCGCCGGAGGCACCGACGGTTGCCGTCGCCCCAGCGCCGGACAGGCTGGCCAATGCACGCAGCAAGCCTGTCGCCCGCAAGCGGACTCCGACAGGATTGGCGACTGGTGCCGACCGCCGCCCGGCCGACCTGTGGCCAGCCGGGCATCAGCCCGCCGGCCGCGCGGGGTGGGGACCATCCAGCAGTCGCGGACCGAGACCGCGGATCGCGAGCAGGCCGACCGGGGCGGTCACCAGGATCGAGAGCACCGCCACCGCCAGGATCAGTTCGCCCCCCGGGATACCCGCCGCCAGCGGCACGCTGCCGAGGGCCGCCTGGACCGTCGCCTTGGGAAAATAGGCGAGTACGCAGAACAGCCGCTCGCCCCAGGTCAGGCGGGCACGCCCCAGCCATAGGGCCAGCAAGACGCCGAGGGCGCGCGCCGCCAGCCCGATGGCGATCACCAACAACCCGGCCCAGCCCGCCGCCAGGGCCACCTCAATATCCACCGCCATCCCGATCAGCACGAACAGGACGATCTCGGCCAGCACCCAGACCTTGGCCAGCTTGAGGGCGACCTCGTGGGCGACCTGCTCGCAGCGCTCCAACAAGACGAAGCCAACCGTCATCACAGCCAGCAGGGCGGCGAAATGGACCCATTCCGCTGCCTTGACCAGCAGCAGCGCCAGCACCATCAGCAACAGGGTCTTTTCGGTCGCGCGAATCTGCCGATAGGTGCGACAGGAGGCCCAGGCCAGCAGCAGACCGAGCAGGCCGCCCACGAGCAGCCCGCCGCCGATCGATAGGGGCACTTGGGCCAGCACCCCGAGTTCGATCTCGAGACCAGCCCCATCGCCGCCGGCCACCGCGAGCCGCTGCTGCGCCTGCTGTAGATGAACGGTGAAGAAGGTGATGGCCACGACATCATCGAGGGAGGCGCCGGCCAGGATGAGCGTAGGCACGTCGGCACGGTGCCCGTAGCCGCTGTCCTTGAGGGCCAGCATGGATGGGATCACCACCGCCGGACTGACCGCCGCGAGCACGAAGGCGGCCAGCACGGCGACCAGCAGCGGCAGGTCGAACAGCCACATGAAGGCCGGGGTCAGGGCGGCCGCCTCCGCCAGGCAGGGCACCACGCCCATCAGGATCGCCGGCAGCCCGATCCGCGCGAGGGTCTGGCGGCGGATGCCGAGACCGGCCCGCAACAGGATGACGATCAGCGCGCTGGTGGTCAGAAACGGGGCCAGATCCCACACCAGGGGCGGCACCGCGGCACCGGCAAAGGTGCCGAACACCAGGCCGAAGAGGACCATCCCCAGGATCCCGGGCAGCCGCAGCCCTGCGGTGATCCGGGCGCTGACCCAGCCCCCGAGCAGGAATAGGATGATGAAGAGGTCGAAGTCCAGAACTGGCATGTGGTGGCGTCCGTTGGCGGGGGGCGGTGCTGGTGCATGGCCACGCTCGGCACGGTGCATCGCCCGCGCCCGCGCCCGCGCCCGCGCCCGCGCCCGCGCCACGGGCAACGGTAATCCTAGCAGACCCCGGCCGCGGCCAGCGCGGTCAGGCCCGGGTCAGGCGGCCCGTGACCTGCCGCGGCCGGGCCACCCATGGTTTACAATTGGCCCCGGTGCCATCCGTCGCGGTCGCGGGAACCCCTCTTGCTGCAACTGTTCGCCATCGCCGGTGCCCTCGGGGCCGTCGCACGCTTTTGGCTGTCGAGCGGGGTGTATCGGCTGCTCGGGCGTGCCTTTCCCTGGGGCACCCTGGTACGGGTGTACTTCACCGAGGCCAGTGGTGCACGCAAGCCCCTGCTGCACTGCCTGCACGATGAAACGGGGATCGGCGGGGCCACGGTGACCCGCGGCGTGGCCGGCTTCGGCACCCGCGGTCGAGTCCGCGACCGCACGCTTCTGATGCTTGCCACCGATCTGCCGCTGGTGTTGGAGTTCTTCGAGGAACCGGCGCGCGCCTGCGTCGCGATCGAGCGTATCAAGGCCGTGGCGCAGGTGAGCCATGTGATTTCCTGGCCGGTGCAGGTGGAGCCGCTGTAGTCGGGAGCCGGTGCCGATTTGCCCGCACCCCGATTCCGACCTGCCGCGGCCCGCGCGCGGCCGCTCCCGTTGTCAGACCCCTCTGCCAGACCCCTTTACTAAACAGGTCGATACCATGCTGGACCCGAGACTGTTGCGCACCGACCTCGCCCTGGTGGCGCAGCAGTTGGCCCGCCGCGGGCTGACCCTGGAGCGCACCCGCTTCGAGGCCCTGGAGGAGCAGCGCAAGACGCTGCAGACCGAGGTGCAAGCGCTGCAGAATCTGCGCAATGTGCGCTCGCGCGAGATCGGCCGGGCCAAGGCCGAGGGCCGCGATATCGCCCCCTTGCGCGCCGAGATGACCGGTCTGGGCGAGCGCCTGAAGGCGCTGGATGCGGAATTCGACGGCCTGCAGGAGGCCCTGCGCGAGCTGGCCCTGAACCTGCCCAACCTGCCTGCCGCCGGGGTGCCCGATGGCCGCGGCGAGGCCGATAACCGGGTCGAACGTACCTGGGGCGAGCCAACCCGCTTCGACTTTGCCCCGCGCGATCATGTCGACCTGGGTGCGGCCCTCGGCGGGATGGACTTCGACCTGGCGGCCAAGCTCACCGCGGCCCGCTTCGTGGTGCTGAGCGGCCCGCTGGCGCGCCTGCAGCGGGCGCTGATCCAGTTCATGCTGGACCTGCATACCAACGAGCACGGCTATACCGAGGTCTATGTCCCCTATCTGGTCAATGCCGACAGCCTGCTCGGCACCGGCCAGTTGCCCAAGTTTGCCGACGATCTGTTCCGCGTCCCGGCCGGTGGCGAGCGCGCGTTCTATTTGATCCCGACCGCGGAGGTGCCGGTTACCAATCTGCTGCGCGACCTGATCCTGGAGGCCGACACGCTCCCGCGCCGCTGGGTCGCCCACACCCCCTGCTTTCGCAGCGAGGCCGGTTCCCACGGCAAGGACACCCGCGGCATGATCCGCCAGCATCAGTTCGAGAAGGTCGAACTGGTGCAGGCGGTACGCCCAGGCGATGCCGCCGCCGCGCTGGAGGCCCTGACCGGGCATGCCGAGACCGTCTTGCAGCGCCTGGGGCTGCCCTATCGGGTGGTGAGCCTGTGCACTGGCGATCTCGGTTTCTCGGCCTGCCAGACCTACGATCTGGAGGTCTGGCTGCCGGGCCAGCAGTGCTATCGGGAGATCTCCTCGTGCAGCCACTTCGGCGACTTCCAGGCGCGGCGCCTGCAGGCGCGCTGGCGTAATCCCGAGACCGGTAGGCCGGAGCTGCTGCATACTCTGAACGGCTCCGGACTGGCGGTGGGGCGGACCCTGGTGGCGATCATCGAGAACTACCAGCGCGCCGATGGCAGCATCGGCGTGCCCCCGGTCCTGCAACCCTATCTGGGTGGCCTGACCACGCTGGCCGCGCCGCGCTAAGCGGCCAGCGAGACGCTCCGGTCCGCCGGGCGCGACGTCCAGCCTCGGCGCGCGATCGGCCCGCAGCGCCGGCTGCCCTGTCGGCGGCTACCTTCGGGACG
The DNA here is from genome assembly GCA_007693535.1 of Chromatiaceae bacterium. Taxonomy (GTDB): domain Bacteria; phylum Pseudomonadota; class Gammaproteobacteria; order Chromatiales; family Chromatiaceae; genus Lamprobacter. Next base: position 7,645 of record REDK01000169.1, on the reverse strand, counting down.
CTGCGCGGCGCCGACCAGCGGCCTCAGGCGGCAGCCGGGCGCCCCGGCTCGCCAGGCCGGCCCCTTCTTCACTATGATCCGCACAGATGACCCGCCCAGCCCCCCTGTGATCCCCATCGGCCCCAAGCGGCCAGGTCGAATCAGCGTGTATCCCAACTATTTCGGGCTCAAAGAGGCGAGCTTCGCCATCACCCCGGACCCGCACTACCTGTTCCTCAGTGAGCAGCATCGGGAGGCGCTCGCGCATCTGCTCTATGGCACCGGCGAAAATGGCGGCTTCGTGCTGCTGAGCGGCGAGGTCGGCACCGGCAAGACCACCGTCTGCCGCGCCTTTCTAGAGCAACTGCCGGCGGGCGTGGATGTTGCTTTGGTGCTCAACCCGGCCCTCACCGCGGTCGAACTCATGCATGCCATCTGCGACGAGTTCGGGGTCCCGGTGCCACCCGGGACCACCTCGGTGAAGGCCCTGGTAGACCAGCTCAACGGCTTTCTGCTGGCCGCCCATGCGCGCGGTCGGCATCCGGTGCTGATCATCGACGAGGCGCAGAACCTGCGTCCGAAGGTGCTGGAGCAGGTGCGTCTGCTGACCAACCTCGAAACCCCCAAGCACAAGCTGCTGCAGATCTTTCTGATCGGCCAGCCGGAACTGCGCAGCATGCTGGCCAGCCCCGAGTTGCGGCAGCTCAATCAGCGCATCACCGCACGCTTCCATCTGCGGCCGCTGGGGGCACGCGAAACCGCCGCCTATGTAGAACATCGCATCGCGGTGGCCGGGGTGGAGCGGCCGCTGTTCAACGCCGCTGCCCTCAAGCGCGTCTATCGCTGCTCCGGCGGCGTGCCGCGGCTGATCAATCTCATCTGCGATCGCGCCCTGTTGGGGGCCGCGGTCGGCCGCCGACTACAGGTGACACCGGAGATTGTGCAGCGCGCCGCGCGCGAGGTGCGGGGCCTGGAGGCGGCCGCGCCGCGGCCCCGCGCTGCTGCCGCTCTGCGTCCGCCAGCACTGGCGGCAACCCTGCTGCTGGCCGCTGCCGGTGGCGCTTGGCTGGGCGCCTCCGGCCTGCTGGCAGAACTGGCGGTCGCGCTGACCCCACCGACCGCGCGGCGAGGGCCGGAGCTGGTGGCGGCAGAACCAGAGTCGGCACCGGACCAGCACCCGGACCCGTCGCCCGCGCCCGCGCTGGCCGCAATGAGCCCCGCGGCCGACGCGATACCCGCGGCGGTGCCCGATGCTGACCCCAGTACTGGCTCCGGCGCTGGCCCCAGTGCTGGCCCCAGTGCTGGCCCCAGTGCTGGCCCCGTTACCGCCGACGGCCCCGCCAGCAGTGCACCAGATAACGCCCAAGACCAAGGGATCAGGCTGGCAGCCGGCGAGGTGCTGGGCGCCGCCGACGGCGATCCGCTGCGCCTGCATCGGGCCGCGGTGGTCAGCGCGGTCGCCGCCGCGACCTCTCCCATCGACGCCGCTACCTGGCAGGGTACGGATGCCGCGGCCAGCCTTGCCGTTGAGGCGCGCTCGGAGCAGGCCGGATCGGCACCCGGACCCGCACCGGAATCCGCACCGGGACCGGCCCTGGGACCCGAGGCTCCCGCCACCATCAGCGCGTCGGACATGGCTGCTGCCCCCCCGACCAAGCCGGCGAACGCAGATGCCGACAGCGCCCCGGCGGCTACCGACGAGCCGGCCGAAGCTACCCCCCGCATCGCACTGGCCCAGGTCCGGCCGGACCTGCCCGCGGCCGGGCAGGACGACCTGGCGGCGCTGACCCTGACCGCGGCAGCGGCCGAGGCGGTTCTACTCGATGCCTGGGGGGGCGCCGCGGCCGGGACCGGCTGCACTGAGGCACGCACAGTGGGTCTGGATTGCGAGCGCATGCGCGGGCGCTGGAGCGATCTGCGTCGCTTTGATCGGCCGGCCGCCTTGCGCCTGGAGCTGGACGGTGCCGCGCGCTATGCGGTCATCGACGGTCTGGACGAGGAATACGCGGCGCTGCGCACCGCCGCGGGGGCGCGGCGGCTGCCGATCGCCAAGCTGGATACGCACTGGTCAGGCGACTTCCTGGTTCTCTGGCGGCTGCCGCCCTCGGGGCTGCGCCTGATCGGGGCCGGCACCGTAGGCGAGCCGGTGCACTGGCTGCGAGCGCGCCTGGCGGCCTTGCCCGACAGCGACCTGGACGCCACTGGCCCCGACCGCTACGACGCCAGCCTAGCGGCAGCGGTGCGCGCCTTCCAGGATGCTCAGGGCCTGGCCGTCGATGGCATTGCCGGCCCGCGGACCCTGATCCTGCTCAGCAACGCCCTCGCCGCAGCCGATGAACCGCGGCTGAGCCAGTCGCCCTGACCTGCTCGCGGGTCCCCAGTCGATTTCGCCATGTCCTACATCCTCGAGGCCCTCAGGAAATCCCAACAGGCACGCGACCTCGGCACCGTGCCGCGGCTAGAGGCCCCGCCTTGGGAAGAGCCGTCAGCGGTAGCGGGGGAACAGGTCTGGGTCTGGCTGGCCCTGCTGGTGGCCCTGCTGGCCGCGGCGCTGGCCCTGTACGCGGCGCTGCAGGTCAGCGCCAGCGGCCCACGTCCCGAGACGGCGCAGGCAGCAGCGCCAGCCGCCGCGACTGCTCCCCTCCTCCACCCGCCGCCAGCATCGACGCCAACGGCGCCTCCGGAGTTGCCTCTGGACCCAGCCACCGCCGCCCTGTCCGGGCCGGCGCTGGCCCCGGGGCTGGATCTGCTGATGGAAGACCTGCTGCCGGCCACCGCCGGGCATGCGGAGCCGAGTCCCCAAGCGGCCGCGGACCCAGCGCCGGAACCCGAGCCGGCACCCGGCAGCACCGCCGGGCGCCAGCCTGAGATCCTGGTGGTCCCGGCGCCACCGGCGCCCGGGCAGCGCCTGCCGCGCGGGGCCGAGGAATTGCGCCGGGCAGTGCTGGGCGAGCCACCCCGGCCGGCACCCCCCCCCACCCCACCGGCGCGGGCCGCGGATGGCGGCCCACCCCAGCCGACCTTTGAATCCGTCCCGGTGCCGCCGGAGTTGCTCGCCGACATCGAGGCCTTCAAGCAGCAGGTGGGCGCTGGTGGCGGGACGACGCGCCAGCCCGCGGCACCACCGCTGCAGCCACCGCCGGCGGCGCCTGCCGCCCCGGCGGCGCCGCCGGCACGGGCCTCGGCCGATCTGCGCCGCCGGCTGCCGGCCTTCTCGATGAGCGTGCATGTCTACAACGCCGACCCGACCCGCCGCTTCGTCTATATCAATGGCCGTAAGGTCGGCGAACGCGAGGTCACCCGAGAGGGTCTGCGCCTGGAGGAGGTGCTTGCTGACGGGGCAATCCTGAGCTTCGGCGGCGAGGCCTTTTTCGAGCCCAGATAGGGCTGATCAGGCTGGGCTGATTCGGCAGGACCGATCAGGAGCCGTTCACTCATCAGTGAAGCAGGTCAGCTTGACCCGGTGCGCGGCAAGCCCCGCCGTTCAGGGCGGGGAAGGATCGCGCGGCCGGCGTAGCCGTCCTTGGGGGGTATGCTTGAGCCATGCAACGACTTCAAGCCTTCGAATACGAACTGATGTCCAACGGTCAGCAGGAGCGCCAGATGCGCCGCGTTGCTGGCTCGAGCCGGTTCGTCTACAACAAGGCGTTGGCGTTGCAGAAGGATGGCTACGAACGTGGCGAGAAGAAGCTGGGTGATGCCGGGTTATGCAAGCAGCTTACCGAGTGGCGCAACAGCCCCGAGACCGCGTGGCTGGCCGCCGCCCCGGTGCATCCGTTGCAACAGACCCTCAAGGATCTGGGGCGGGCTTATACCAACTTCTTCGCCAAGCGGGCCGACTTACCGCGGTTCAAGAAGAAAGGCCGGTCCCGTGATAGCTTCCGCTACCCCGACCCGAAACAGATCAAGCTCGACCAGGCCAACAGCCGCCTGTTCCTGCCCAAGCTGGGTTGGCTGCGCGACCGCAACAGCCGCGATGTGCTCGGCACGGTGAAGAACGCCACCGTCAGCCAGTGCGGGGGCCAGTGGTTCGTGTCGATCCAGACCGAGCGCGAGGTGGATGTCCCGGTGCGCCAGGGCGGGGCGGTCGGCATCGACATGGGGGTGGTCCGCTTCGCCAGCTTGATCGACGGCACCGTGTTCGCGCCCCTGAACCGTTTCAAACGCCAGGAACCGGCGTTGGCGAAGGCGCAGCGCGCCATGCGCCGCAAGACCAAGTTCGGGAAGAATTGGAAGCAGGCCCGCGCCCGCGTCCAACGCATCCAGACCAAGATCGCCAACGCCCGGCGCGACGACCTGCACCAGGCCACGACCACCATCAGCAAAAACCACGCGCTGGTGTGCATCGAGGACTTGCAGGTGCGCAACCTGTCGGCGTCGGCGGCCGGGACGATCGAAGCGCCGGGCACCCACGTTCGGGCCAAGTCCGGCCTGAACAAAGCCATTCTCGACCAGGGTTGGTTCGAGTTCCGCCGGCAACTGGACGACAAGACGGCGTGGAACGGGGGGCACCTGGTCGCGGTGCCGCCGCAGAACACCAGTCGGACCTGTCCGTGCTGCGGGCATGTCGCCAAGGAGAACCGGCCGACTCAGGCCCGGTTCGCGTGCGTGGTGTGCGGCTTCGAGGACAGCGCCGATCTGGTCGGCGCGATCAATGTTTTAAGGGCGGGACACGCCCGGTTAGCCTGCGGAGAGACTTCGCTCATTGGAGCGTCGGCCCAGGAACCCACCGAAGCGACTATGCGCGAGCAAGCGTTGCGCGCAGCGCCGTAGGAATCGCCGTCCTTCAGGGCGGTGAGGATGTCAATGATGAGCCTACCGGACCATCAGCACCAGCACGACCACCAGCCCGACGACTGCGGCCAGCGGCAGCAACACCGCCTGCCAGTCACCCGACTCGGCCTTGGGGCCATGCTCCTGCCAGCGCTTGAAGGCCGGCCAGAGGTAGAACAGCATCAGGGTCAATGCCGCGGCGGCAAGCAGCTTCAGAAATAGATCCATAGCGCCCTCATCGATAGCAGAACGACCTTAGATGCGGCAGCAAGGGCGGTTTCATCCGCACCAGAACCCGCAGTGGTCACTGCAGGCCCAGCCGCACAAGCAAAAACCCCGGCACGGGGCCGGGGTTGGAAGCAGGGCCGATACCGGCCCGAGACGGTTCACGGCCCAGTTCACGGCCAAGACCGGTCGGGCCGGGCCGGGGTTGGCCTGGCCCGGTACCGATCGACGCTCAGTCGTCGCCCATGATCCCGAGGATCTGCAACAGGCTGATGAAGATGTTAAAGATCGACAGATAGATGCCGTAGGTGGCGAGGATGTAGTTGGTCTCCGCGCCGCTCTTGATCCGGCTGGTATCGAACAGAATGAACCCGCTCATCAGCAGGATGATCACGCTGGAGATGGCCAACGACAACGCCGGCATCGCGAAGAACAGGTTGGCGATGATCGCGACCACGGCCACCATCATGCCGGCGAACAGGAAGCCGCCGAGGAAGCTGAAGTCGCGCTTGCTGGTCAGCGCATAGCCGGACAGGCCAAGGAAGATCAGCGCGGTGCCGCCGAAGGCGGTCGCGATGATGCCGGGACCGTTGGGCAGGGCCATGTACATGGTTAGGATCGAGCCCAGCCCAAACCCGAGCAGGCCGGTGATGACGAAGATCACGCCGACACCACTGGCGGACTGGGCGGTGCGCGGCAGCACGAAGATGCCCATGATCATCGCGACCACCACCGAGACCATGTAGACCCAAGGCGGCATCGCCAGGGCCATCGACAGCATCGCCGTGAACGCGCTGAAGCCCAGGGTGGCGGCCAGCAGCATGTAGGTATTCTTCAAGACCTTGTTGGTCGCAAGCACCGACTGGGTGTCGCGGGCAAGGGTGTACTGGTTAGGGTTAGCCATGACAACAGTGACTCCGAAGGTGTGGCAGGCCAATGGTTCGGGCCGTCGGACCCGCCTGGAACGGCCGGGTTCCGTACAGCATATCGGGATAATGGGGTATTGCAACCGCCGGGCAACCGCCGGCCGCTGGCGATCCGGGCAGGGTTCCCTGGATCGGCAACAGTGGGATCGGCAACTGGGGGCAGGCGCTGGACTACAGGAACCGGTTAACCACCGGAGTCGGCCCACAGCCGGCCCACGGCTGGCCCACGGACACCACGTCGATGCGGGCCCTCCGCTCGCTGCCGCCCCTGGCGGCGGGTGGCCGCGGACGAGTTGCGTGCCTCGCCGCACCGTCGAGGTTAGGGTAATCTAGCGGCTTGGGCCGGTGCCGTCGATCTCGAACGACTTGCTACCCGTCATCATCGGTGATCGACGTTGGCATCCGTGGTCGCTCCCGACCTCGGACCGACACCCAGCCGGATATGCTAGAAGCTGGGGGCGGGCTGGTTGCAAGCCGGTTACCCGGCGATGACAGATCGGTTAGGTACGGCCTTGGCCTACCTGGCACAGTGCCGGCGCTGGGGAACGCGAAGTCGACCTTGCGGACGCCTGTCTCGGGTCGTTGCGAGGCCCGGTCAGGGAGCGCATCAGACGCAACCTAGGCCGGAGGGCCACGAGGGACCGGCGTCACCGCACCGAGCCTGCGCAAGGTTCCGCCCCCATTCGGCCCTATATCTGGACCGGACTGGGCCAGATTCCACTCCTGGAGAGGTGGCAGAGCGGTCTAATGCACCGGTCTTGAAAACCGGCGTGGGTCAATCCCCACCGTGGGTTCGAATCCCACCCTCTCCGCCAAATCTGCCCTCTGCTTTTGCACCCCGGCCCGAGACCCAACGCAGGCGCAACGACCGATGACTGTTGGTGCGCCCCTGTCGGCGGCCAGCGTGGCGGCCCGGTCTGGCTCGCCAAGGCCTACCACGCGCGGCCTGCCTGGCACCGCCCAAGACCGCACGGCGGCGCTGGTCAGCACTCAGTCACCACGCCGTTGTGCTCGGGCCCCCCGATGAACCCTGATGACGGTTCCTCACCGCGGCCCGGGACAAATCATGCAATGTTCACTGATCCGGGTTATGGTTCCACTGTGGGCTACCCCACGGGCTCGCCGACGCGGCCGGCCAGTCTGGGCGCCGGCACGGCCCGGGCCCGCCGGCCCGGTCTTCCGCTTCCGGGCCGATTCAACCCGCGCATTTTCAACCCGCGCATTGGCGTGCATTCCAGCCGCTAGCGTTGCCGCCCCGGTCAGGAGTGGTCCCGCCCGCTGTCGCCGCACCCGATGTGCTCAGACGGGCAGCCATGCCCAACTTCGCCACGGAGATCGCAATCATGTCTACCAAACCACTGCTGGCGTTCCTCACTGCCCTAATGCTCGGCCTGGCTACGATCGGCCTGACCGGTTGCGAAGGCGAGCAGGCGGGCACCACCGCGGAACCAACAACACCGGCCGCTGAACCCGAGGACCCGGCCGAGACCGTCACCGAACGCACCATGGAGATGCTTGGCCAGATGGGCGAAAGCGCCGATGCGATGGCGGAAGACGCTGCCGACCGCGCCGCCGCCGCGGCCGAGACGGCCCGCGCCGCCGCTGCTGCTGCCGCCGAACAGGCCGCTGAGACGGCCACTGCGGTGGGCGAACGCGCCGCGGAGCTGACCGACGCGGCCGCCGAGCGGGCTGCTGCCGCGGCCGAGGAGGCCAAGGCGGCCGCCGAGGAGGCTGCCGAGCGC
>REDK01000168.1 GCA_007693535.1 Chromatiaceae bacterium | reverse complement strand
TGCGCGAAGGCGGGCGTACCGTCGGTGCCGGCGTGGTGGCGAAGATCATCGAGTAATGGCCATGGCAAACCAGAGAATACGGATTCGTCTCAAGGCCTTCGATCACCGGCTCATCGATCAGTCGGCGCGGGAAATCGTCGATACCGCCAAGCGGACCGGTGCCCAGGTCCGTGGACCGGTACCGCTGCCGTCGCGCCATGAGCGTTACACTGTGCTGGTCTCTCCGCACGTCAACAAGGACGCCCGCGATCAGTACGAACTGCGCACCCATAAACGCCTGATGGACATCGTCGATCCCACCGATAAGACCGTCGATGCGCTGATGAAGCTGGATCTGGCGGCTGGGGTCGATGTCTCGATCAAGCTGAGCTGAGGAGACGACCATGACCATTGGATTGATCGGGCGCAAGGCCGGGATGACAAGGGTGTTCACCGAGGACGGCGCATCAGTACCGGTGACTGTCGTCGAGGTGGCGCCGAATCGCGTGACCCAGGTGAAGAGCGAAGAGCGCGACGGCTATCGAGCGGTGCAGGTCACCACCGGCACCCGGCGTATGTCTCGGGTCACCAAACCGATGGCTGGACACTTTGCCAGTGCCAACGTCGAGCCCGGCGTGGTGCTGCAAGAATTCCGACTGGCGGCCGAGGATGGGGCCGAACTGACCCCCGGGTCAGAACTCACGGTCGACCTGTTCGATGTGGGGCAGAAGGTGGATGTCCGCGGCGTGACCAAGGGTCGCGGCTTTACCGGTGTGGTGCGGCGATATCACTTCTCCACTCAGGACGCAACGCACGGCAACTCGCTCTCCCATCGCGCACCGGGCTCGATTGGTCAGAACCAATCGCCGGGCAGGGTGTTCAAGGGCAAACGTATGGCTGGACATATGGGCCACGTCCAACGCTGCCAGCAGAACCTGGAGATCGTCCGCGTCGATGTCGACCGTCATCTCTTGTTGATTCGCGGCGCGGTGCCCGGACCAGCAGGTGGGCAGGTGATCGTGCTGCCGTCGGTCAAGCGCAAGCATGAGCAGGTATGACCGTGGAACTGGCTATTCACAATAACGATGGGGCGACCGTGCAGGTTGCTGATGCGGTGTTCGGCGTCGATTATCGTCCAGGCCTGGTGCACCAGGTGGTGACCGCTTATCTGGCTGGGGCACGGGCTGGCACTAAGGCGCAGAAGGGCCGCTCCGACGTCAGCGGTGGTGGCAGTAAGCCCTATCGCCAAAAAGGAACCGGCCGCGCCCGTGCCGGTACCACCCGCAGTCCCCTGTGGCGCACCGGTGGCGTGACCTTTGCTGCCCGCCCCCGCGACTACAGCCAGAAGGTCAACCGCAAGATGTATCGCGGCGCGCTGCGCTCGATCGCCTCCGAGCTGGCTCGCTCCGGCCGGTTGCTACTGGTGCCCGAACTGACCCTAGCTCAGCCGAAGACCAAGGCGCTGGTCGCGCGATTGTCCGAGTTGGGTATCAGCGATGCGCTGATCCTGATTGCCGAACGGGATGAAAACCTCGCGCTGGCGGCGCGCAACCTGACTGGCATCGACGTGATGCTGGCGACGCAGGTCGATCCCGTCAGCCTGATCGCCTTCGATCATGTCGTCCTGACCGAGGGCGCACTGCGGCAACTGGAGGACCGGCTGTCATGAATACAGAGCGCCTGATGAAGATCCTGCTCGGTCCAGTCATCTCCGAGAAATCCTCGCTGGCGGCAGACAACGATAGCCAGTATGTCTTTCGTGTGGTGCCCGATGCCACCAAGCGCGAGATCGGCCGCGCGGTGGAGCTGATGTTCGAAGTCAAGGTGGATCGCGTTCAGGTCCTGAACGTGAAAGGCAAGACCAAACGCTTCGGTGGTCGTCTGGGTAAGCGCGGGGACTGGCGTAAGGCCTATGTGCGGCTGCAGGACGGTTACGAAATCGATTTCGGCGGCGCCTGAGGCGGCCATCACGCTGCCGGCAGCGATGCAGCGCGCCCCGAGGCCCCTTTAAGACGGATGAGCGAACATGGCACTCGTAAAGACTAATCCCACGTCGCCGGGGCGGCGTTTCGTCGTCAAGGTGGTGAGCCCGGATCTGCACAAGGGCCCCCCACATGCTGCACTGCTAGCCAAGAAGGCTCGGTCCGGCGGCCGCAACAATCAGGGACGCATCACCGTTCGCCATCATGGCGGCGGCCATAAGCAGCGCTACCGCATCATCGATTTCAAGCGGCGCAAGCAGGATGTGCCTGCGGTGGTGGAGCGGATCGAATACGATCCCAACCGCAGCGCTCACATCGCTCTGCTGAAATACGCTGACGGTGAGCGCGCCTACATCATTGCGCCCAACGGCCTCGCTGCCGGTGCCCGCGTGCTGGCCTCGGAGACTGCACCGATCAGCGTCGGCAATTGCCTGCCGCTCCGCCATATCCCGGTGGGCACCGAGGTCCATTGCGTGGAGATGCGTCCCGGTAAAGGAGCGCAGATCGCGCGGGCGGCCGGTGCCTCGGTGCAGGTGGTGGCGCGCGAGGGCAACTATGCGACGCTGCGGCTGCGCTCGGGCGAGATGCGCAAGATTCACGCCGACTGTCGCGCGGTCGTCGGTTCCGTCGGCAATGGCGAGCACAGTCTGCGGAAGCTCGGCAAGGCCGGTGCAACGCGCTGGCGCGGCGTCCGCCCAACCGTGCGTGGCGTCGTGATGAACCCGGTCGATCATCCACATGGGGGTGGCGAGGGCCGAACCTCCGGTGGCCGGCACCCGGTGACGCCTTGGGGCGTGCCGACTAAGGGCTACAAGACGCGCAACAACAAACGCACCGACGGCATGATTGTCCGCCGTCGCGGACGCAAATAGGTAACAGCGAGGTCTGCCACGTGGCACGTTCAATTCGAAAGGGGCCGTTCATCGACCAGCATCTGGCGAAGAAGGTCGAGACCGCGGTCGCCCAAAACAGTAAGCGCCCGATCAAGACCTGGTCGCGCCGCTCTATGGTGCTGCCGGAGATGGTCGGTCTGACTATCGCCGTGTACAACGGCCGCCAGCACGTGCCCGTGCTGATCAACGAGAATATGATCGGCCACAAGCTCGGAGAATTCGCTCTGACCCGGACCTTCCGCGGGCATGCCGCGGATCGCAAGGCCAAGAAGCGCTAGAGGAACCAAGATGGAAGCCGTCGCCAAATTAAAGTACGCGCGCATCTCGGCCCAGAAGGCTCGCCTGGTGGCTGACCAAATCCGGGGGCAGCATGTGGAAAAGGCCCTCAACGACCTTGCCTTCAGCACCAAGAAGGGTGCGGCGATGCTCCGCAAGATTCTGGAGTCTGCGATTGCCAATGCCGAGCACAACAAGGGCGCTGATGTCGATCAGTTACACGTGATCGCGGTGCAAGTGGGGGAGGGGCCCACTATGAAGCGTTTGCATGCCCGGGCCAAAGGCCGTGCCGCCCGTATCCTCAAACGCACCAGTCACATCAGCGTCACCGTTGCGGAACGCTAGCTAGGTCCGGAGATAGGCATGGGACAGAAAGTACATCCGACGGGTATTCGCCTTGGCATCGTCAAGGACTGGAACTCCACCTGGTATGCCGACAGCAAGGACTATGCAGACCTGCTGATCAATGATATCGAGGTGCGTGAGTTCCTGAAAAAACGTCTGGCAACGGCATCCGTCAGCCGTATTCAGATTAACCGCCCGGCCAAGAATGCGCACATCAAGATCCACACCGCCCGACCGGGTGTCGTGATTGGGAAGAAGGGCGAGGATATCGACAAGCTGCGCGCTGAGGTTGCGAATCTGATGGGCATTCCGGTGCACATCAGCATCGAGGAGATTCGCAAGCCCGAACTGGATGCGCAACTGGTGGCCGAAGGCATCGCCCAGCAACTGGAGCGGCGAATCATGTTTCGCCGTGCCATGAAACGGGCAGTGCAGACCACCATGCGCGCCGGTGCTGGCGGTGTCCGGGTCAATATTGCCGGGCGCCTGAATGGCGCTGAGATTGCCCGCTCCGAATGGTATCGCGAGGGGCGGGTTCCCCTGCACACCCTGCGTGCCGACATCGACTATGGCTTCGCGGAGGCACGCACAACCTATGGGGTTCTTGGAGTCAAGGTCTGGGTATTTCGTGGCGAGGTGTTCGGCGAGGTCCATGAGACCACGTCTCAGGAGACCCGGCCTGGTAGAAGGGGCTGATCATGCTACAACCAAAACGAACTAAATTCCGCAAGCAGCACAAGGGCCGCAATCGCGGTCTGGCGCAAAGCGGTAATGCTGTTTCCTTTGGTGAGTTCGGGCTCAAGGCGGTTGGTCGTGGTCGGCTGACCGCACGCCAGATCGAAGCGGCACGCCGCGCCATCACCCGTAAGGTGCGCCGCGGCGGCAAGCTCTGGATTCGCGTGTTTCCCGACAAGCCCGTCTCCAAGAAACCGCTTGAGGTCCGCATGGGCAAGGGTAAGGGCAACGTCGAGTACTGGGTGGCCCTGGTACAACCCGGTCGGATGCTCTATGAGATCGAAGGGGTGACCGAAGAGATGGCTCGCGATGCCTTCCGGTTGGCGGCTGCGAAGCTGCCGGTGCAGACCCGCTTCGAGCGGAGGTCGGTACTGTGATGAAGGCGCACGAACTAAGGGCACTGGCCGATACCGAACTGGCTAGCCGGATGCAGGAATTGCTCAAGGAGCAGTTCAATCTGCGCATGCAAAAAGGGGCTGGACAACTGGCCCGGCCGGCGCGGGTCAAGGCAGTGCGCCGGGACATCGCGCGTATCAAAACCCTGATGACAGAACGTAAGGCGGGTGGTCAGCAATGAGTGAGCGGGAGGCAGGTAGCAACCGGAGTCTGACCGGCCAAGTCATCAGCGATGCCATGGACAAGACCATCACAGTGGTGGTGGAGCGGCGCGTCAAGCATCCGTTGTACGGCAAATTCATGCGGCGCTCCACCAAGCTGCATGCCCATGATGAAGCCAACACCTGTCGCAAAGGTGACCTGGTGCGGGTAGAGCAGTGCCGGCCATTGTCCAAGACCAAGACCTGGCGCCTGGTCGAAGTGCTGGAAAAGGCGCGCTGAGCGGGCCCTTGGTGTAGGTGTCGGCTCTGGTCGGGCCGTGACACCGGGCCGATCAACAGTTGCAAGGGTAGGTTTACGACAATGATTCAAATGCAGACCCGCCTGAGCGTGGCCGACAACAGTGGGGCGCGCTCGGTACAGTGCATCAAGGTGCTAGGCGGCTCACACCGGCGCTACGCTGGGATCGGGGACGTGATCAAAGTCACGGTCAAGGATGCCATTCCCCGCGGTAAGGTCAAGAAGGGAGATGTGCTGAACGCGGTGGTGGTGCGTACCCGCAAGGGCGTGCGCCGACCGGATGGCTCGCTGATCCGCTTCGATGGCAATGCCGCGGTGCTGCTCAACAATCAGTTGCAGCCTATCGGCACCCGCATCTTCGGCCCAGTCACCCGCGAACTGCGTGGCGAGCGGTTCATGAAGATCATCTCGCTGGCACCGGAAGTGCTGTAGCGATACCACGGCCCGGAGGTTTTGGAATCATGCGCAAGATCAAGGTCGGTGATGATGTCATCGTCATCACCGGTAAGGACCGCGGGAAACGCGGCACCGTGCTGCGGGTTGTCGCTGCCGAGCGGCTCGTGGTCGAGAACATTAACATGGCTAAGAAGCACCAAAAGGCAAACCCGCAGCGCGGAGTCCCGGGCGGCATCATCGACAAGGAGATGCCGCTGCACCTGTCAAACGTGGCGCTGTTCAATCCGGCCAAGAACGGTGCTGACCGGGTTGGGTTCAAGATCCTCGGCGATGGGCGCAAGGTGCGGGTATTCAAATCCGACGGCGAAGTCGTCGACGTCGAGTAACGCAAATGTCTAGACTGCAGACGATCTATCAAGAGCGGGTGGCCGAAGAATTACGGACGCGCTTTGGCTATGCCAGCGCCATGCAGGTACCACGGTTGGTCAAGATTACCCTTAATATGGGGGTGGGTGAGGCCATCGCGGACAAAAAGATCATGGATCATGCCGTCGCTGATCTGACCAAAATCGCCGGTCAGCGACCAGTTGTGACCAAGGCCCGCAAATCAGTGGCCGGGTTCAAGATCCGTGAGGGTTGGCCGGTGGGCTGCATGGTGACCCTGCGCCGGGAGCGGATGTACGAATTCTTTGATCGGCTGATCAACATCGCGATTCCCCGTATTCGCGACTTCCGCGGACTGAGTCCGAAGGCCTTCGATGGGCGTGGCAATTACTCGATGGGCGTTCGCGAACAGATCATCTTCCCGGAAATAGATTACGACAAGATCGATGCGATCCGTGGTCTCGATGTGACCATCACCACGAGTGCTCGCACCGATGAGGAAGGCCGGGCCTTGCTCGAGTCCTTTCAGTTTCCTTTTCGAACCTGAACGGGGGTCAGATTGGCCAAGAAAAGTATGATCGCGCGCGATGTCAAGCGCGTGCGGGTGGCCGCCAGGTTTGCGGTAAAGCGGGCCCGGCTCAAGGCGATCATTGCTGATCGCAAGGCCGAGCCAGAGCAGATCGACGCGGCGATGCTAGCATTGCAGAGTCTGCCGCGCGACGCTGGACCGACCCGACAGCAGAGGCGTTGCCGTGTCAGTGGGAGACCGCACGCGGTCTATCGCAAGTTCGGGCTTGGTCGCAATAAGCTGCGCGAGGCCGTGATGCGGGGCGATGTTCCCGGTGTGGTCAAGGCAAGCTGGTAGCCGGGGTCCTGCCCCGGCGCCGCGGTGATTACGCGATTACCGGAAACGTCGACTCCAGATGAGGCAGGATGCCCGTTCGCCTTCGAGTGGAGGGCTGGCCGGAGCACAGCCAATGCTGTGACCGCCAGTGCGACGCCGGAGGCGGGCGTCAACACCAGTCGGACGGTCTGAACGTGGATGGAAATCGCCTCATCGTCCTGAGCGGCCTGTTCGATGTCGCCAGTGACAGATCCGCCCGAATCGGGCACAAGCGGGTATCGCGCTGATTGGCGGCCTGACCCGGGAGTAACGCAACATGAGTATGTCGGATCCGATCGCGGATATGCTGACGCGCATCCGCAACGGCCAAGCCCGCGGACGTATCACTATCGTTATGCCGGCTTCCAAACAGAAGCGGGCGATCGCTGAACTCCTGAAGGCCGAGGGCTATATCACGGACTACAGCGTCGACGACCACGATGGCAAGCCGCAGCTGGAACTCAAGCTTAAATACTATCGGGGCCGGCCGGTCATCGAGTATCTGAAGCGTGTTTCGCGTCCCGGATTGCGTATCTACCGTGGCAAAGACGAGTTGCCGCAGGTATGGGGTGGCCTCGGGATAGCCATCGTCTCTACGTCGAGGGGTCTAATGTCCGATCGTGCCGCACGTCGCGAGGGGCATGGCGGTGAGATCCTTGCCTTTGTGGCCTGATCGGGGGTTGTCATGTCTAGAATTGCCAAGGCTCCGATTACGGTGCCGCCCGCGGTGAACGTCGCCCTAGATGGCCAGTCGGTCCGAGTGAGCGGACCTAAAGGTGAACTGTCCTGGTTGGTGCATAAAACAGTCCGCATCGAATTGCAGGATAACCTGCTGCAGGCGCATCCGCAGGAGGATCAGCCGACGCATTGGGCAATGGCTGGTACCACCCGCGCCCTGCTAAATAACATGGTCACCGGCGTGAACACCGGATTTGAGCGGAAGCTCAACTTGGTCGGGGTTGGTTACCGTGCCCAGGCCAAGGGACGGGTACTCGGCCTGGCCTTGGGTTTCTCGCATCCGGTCGACTATCCGCTGCCTGAGGGCATCGAAGTGGAGACCCCGACGCCTACCGAGATCATCGTCCGCGGCTACGACAAGCAGCAGGTCGGACAGGTGGCAGCGGAGATCCGCAGCTTCCGACCCCCTGAGCCGTACAAAGGCAAGGGCGTTCGCTATGCGAACGAGGATGTGCTGCGTAAAGAGGCCAAGAAGAAATAAGGGTGACCCTGATGGACAAAAGACAGGCACGACTGCGCCGCGCCACGCGGGCCCGCGCCAAGATTCGCGAACTCGGCAGCTATCGCCTCTGCATCTTCCGCTCTCCGCGCCACATGTATGCACAGATCATCGCCCCCGACGGGGGTCGGGTCATCGCCAGCGCATCGACGCTGGATGCCGAGGTCAAGGCAAGCAATGCCGGCCATACCGGCAATGTCTCGGCCGCGGTAGCGGTTGGCAAGGCAATTGCCGAGCGTGCCCGCTCAGCCGGCATCGAGCGGGTCAGCTTCGACCGCTCGGGTTTCAAATACCACGGTCGGGTCAAGGCCCTTGCGGACGCTGCCCGCGAGCAGGGTCTCCAGTTTTGAGCCACTGCGCAGGACAGATCCATGTCGAACTATAATCCCAAGGCCGAGGGCGACGAACTCCTTGAGAAGTTGATCTCGGTCAATCGCGTTGCCAAGGTTGTCAAGGGCGGGCGAGTCTTCGGCTTCGGTGCCCTGACGGTCGTCGGCGATGGCAAAGGTCGGATCGGCTATGGGACCGGCAAGGCCCGTGAGGTCCCGGTCGCGATCCAGAAGGCCATGGAATCGGCGCGTAAGAATATGATTGATGTGCGGCTGCGTGGCAGCACACTGCAACATCCGGTGATCGGTCGTCACGGGGCTGCCCATGTCTACATGCAGCCAGCCTCAGATGGTACCGGCATCATCGCTGGTGGCGCCATGCGTGCGGTGTTCGAAGTATTGGGCGTGCAGAATGTGCTGGCAAAGTGCATCGGCACCAACAATGCGATCAACGTCGTGCAGGCCACCATTAACGGCCTCCGGAGGATGGCCGACCCCGAGGGTGTGGCGGCCAAGCGCGGCAAGACGGTCGACGAGATCTTCAATTGATCAGTCGCGGGTTGCGCCGCCTGTAAACCCCATTCCCGAGAAGATTGCAAAACGGGGAGTCCATCCCTGGGAGCACGGAACGATGTCCGGCACAATGAAACTCAAGCTCGTGCGTAGCATGCACGGGCGACTCAAGACCCACCGCGACTGCGTGCGCGGACTGGGATTGCGGCGTATGCATCAGGTTGTCGAGGTCGAGGATACGCCGGCCACCCGTGGCATGCTGAACAGGGTGCAGTACATGGTCAGCGTGGTGGGGGAGAAATGATATGCGACTGAACGACTTGACCCCAGATGCCGGCAGTCGTACCGAACGTCGCCGGGTTGGCCGTGGCATCGGCAGCGGCCTTGGTAAAACCGCGGGCCGTGGCCACAAAGGCCAGAAGGCGCGCGCAGGTGGCTTCCACAAGGTCGGCTTCGAGGGTGGCCAGATGCCGTTGCAGCGGCGGCTGCCTAAGGTTGGCTTTCGCTCCCGCAAGGCACTTGGTCGCGATGAGATTCGACTTGGAGAGCTTTCCCGCGTCGAGGGTGACACTGTCGACCTGGACGCGCTTCGTCAAGCCGGCCTGATTGCGGCAAAGGTCGTCGCGGTCAAGATCATCCGGTCGGGGAGTATCGAGCGTGCGGTGAGCGTCCGTGGCGTCAAGGTGACTGCTGGTGCCCGCGCCGCAATCGAGGCGGCCGGCGGCTCGGTGAGCGACTAGACGCGCAACCGCGGGTTTGCCCGCAACCGGTGTCCGGCCAGTTCTCTAGCGTTGATGAAGCCGCCCGGTATCACGCCGTCAGGATCGCAGCTCGGCATGGTATCGGCTGCCGGTACCAAGGGGGGCCCCTTGACCAACGACCCGAGGTTCGCAGTTCAGCAGGCAATCATAGGCCATGGCCAAAAATAGCGCAGCGATGATGCAGTCCCTGAGCGGGATGGGGCGGCTGACCGAACTCCGGCAGCGGCTGCTGTTTCTGCTCGGGGCCTTGCTGGTATACCGGATTGGGACCTTTATCCCGGTGCCGGGGGTCAACCCCGAGGCGCTGGCGGTGCTGTTCGATCAGAATCAAGGCTCGATCCTAGACATGTTCAACATGTTCTCAGGCGGAGCGCTGGAGCGTGCCAGCATCTTTGCCCTTGGGATCATGCCTTACATCTCCGCCAGTATCATCATGCAGTTGATGAGTGCGGTGATTCCGAAGCTCGAGCAGTTGAAGAAAGAAGGCGAAGCAGGGCGCCGCAAGATCACTCAGTACACTCGCTACGGCACGGTGGTGCTGGCAACCTTCCAGGCGATCGGCATCTCGATGGCGCTGCAGGGACAGACGGCCGGTGGGGCCGCGATCGTGGTACAGCAGGGACCGGGCTTTGTGTTTACCGCGGCGGTGTCCCTGGTGACGGGCACGATGTTCCTGATGTGGCTCGGTGAACAGATCACCGAACGCGGTGTCGGCAACGGCATCTCGATGATCATCTTCGCTGGGATCGTGGCTGGGCTTCCTGCCGCCATGGGTGGCACACTGGAACTGGTGCGCACTGGTGAAATGAATACCCTGGCAGTGTTAGCGCTGTTTGCGCTGGCGTTGGCAGTGACAGCCTTCGTGGTGTTTGTCGAGCGCGGACAGCGTCGCATCACGGTGAACTACGCACGGCGTCAACAGGGGCGCCGGCTGCTGGCGGCACAGAGCACTCATTTGCCGCTGAAGCTGAACATGGCCGGGGTGATACCGCCGATCTTTGCTTCGAGCATCATCCTGTTTCCGGGGACGCTCGGGCAGTGGTTTGGTCAATCGGAGAACATGCGCTGGCTGGCTGATCTCACCAGCAAACTGTCTCCTGGCGAGCCGATCTACGTATTGCTCTACGCGGCGGCGATCATCTTCTTCTGCTTTTTCTACACCGCGCTGGTCTTCAATGCCAAGGATACCGCCGACAACCTGAAGCGTTCGGGTGCCTTTATCCCTGGCATCCGTCCCGGCGAGCAGACCGCGCGCTACATCGATACTGTGATGACCCGCCTGACGGCGGCGGGCGCGATCTATATCACGGCGGTGTGTCTGCTGCCGGAGTTCCTGATCGTGGGTTGGCATGTTCCGTTTTACTTCGGTGGCACGTCGCTGCTGATCGTCGTTGTCGTGGTCATGGACTTCATGGCCCAGGTCCAGGCCCACCTGATGTCCCACCAGTACGAGGGACTGATGAAGAAGGCCAACTTGAAGGCCCCGGGGGCCGGTCTGACCCGCTGAGGTAGTCACCACGGTCGGGGCTGATCTGTGCCGGGGCTGCGAAACGGCCCCGCGGCACGTCCCCCGCGGCGGCGGAAGACTCACGAACAAACTGGAGCATCAGACCATGAAAGTGCGCGCATCAGTAAAGAAGATCTGCCGTAACTGCAAAATGATTCGACGTAATGGCACGGTGCGGGTGATCTGCAAAGACCCGCGTCACAAACAACGCCAGGGCTAACAGACGCTCAAACTGGCTGCCAACCGCTAGGAGCAAGGCGGGTTCCTTGCTATACTGTGCGGTTTCCGCCTGCCCTGACAGCACATTTCTCGCCGAGGAGCCATAGTCGCATGGCGCGTATTGCCGGAGTCAACATTCCCGACCGTAAGCATACGGTTATTGCCCTGACGTCGATCTACGGCATCGGTCGCCCCACGGCTGCGCAGATCTGCGCCGCGGCGAACGTTCCGGAAGGGGCCAAGATCCAGAGCCTGACCGAAGAGGAAGTCGAGCGGTTGCGGGCCGAAGTCGCCAAGTTCACGGTCGAGGGTGACCTGCGCCGTGAGGTGTCGATGAACATCAAGCGTCTGATGGATCTGGGTTGCAACCGAGGTATCCGCCATCGCCGTGGATTGCCGGTGCGGGGGCAGCGGACTCGGACCAACGCGCGCACCCGCAAGGGGCCGCGGCGTCCAGTCAAGCGCTGATCGGACCGGCGGGTTGCAGTACCGGCGGGTGACGGTAACGATGGCGTGCGGTCGTGCGTCGGGCAGGGCAATCCTGCTCTCGAACACGACCACTCCGCCGTCCAAGAGACATCCCGGGTCCGAGAGACTGACGCAGACGCGACCGCGAGCAGTGCTGGATGCCTGTCCGCCGAGTCTGATGTCACCGGCGTTGCCGATACTGGCGGTTGGTCATCCCGGGCAGCCGCTCTGCCGGATCACCTTCTCATCTGGCACGGCCGCCGCCGCAGTTTCGCTAGCACTCAGCACGCTGTCGGCAGATCGGTCGCTGACCGGTCGTCCTAGTTCGTCGAAGCGGGCGCTTTGAAGCCGGCTCCCGAGCACCGGGCGGGCCTTCCCGTCATACCCCGACAAGCACCCCGGGCAGGTTTTCGGATAGCCCCGACGATTGCCCTGGAACATCTTTCCTGGAGAACACTGTGGCGAAGCAGCAACGCACTCGCAAAAAAGTCAAGAAGCAGGTGGCCGATGGCGTTGCCCATGTGCACGCCTCGTTCAACAACACGATCATTACGATCACCGACCGCCAGGGCAATGCGCTCACCTGGGCCACCTCGGGCGGTTCTGGCTTCCGGGGCTCACGCAAGAGCACACCCTTTGCGGCACAGGTCGCAGCCTCCCGGGCTGGGCAGGCTGCCAAGGAGTTCGGTGTCGTGAATCTAGACGTCAACGTCAAGGGTCCGGGGCCCGGTCGAGAATCGGCAGTCCGCGCGCTCAATAACGCGGGCTTCAAGGTGACCAGTATTACCGATGTCACGCCGATCCCCCATAACGGCTGCCGCCCGCCGAAGAAGCGGCGGGTCTGAGGGAGACTGAAGCGATGGCAAGATATGTTGGTCCGACCTGTAAACTGGCCCGCCGCGAAGGCGTCGACCTTGGGCTGAAGAGCCGTGCGCGGGCATTGGAAACCAAATGCAAGCTCGACAAGCAACCCGGTCAAGCGGTCGAACGCCGCCGCCGCCTGTCCGACTACGGGGTGCAGTTGCGTGAGAAGCAGAAGGTGCGCCGTATCTACGGCGTGATGGAGCGGCAGTTCCGCAATTACTACAAGGCTGCGGCGCAGGGTAAGGGCGCCACTGGTGAGAATCTGCTGCAGATGCTGGAGCGGCGCTTGGATTCGGTCGTCTATCGGATGGGCTTCGGTGCCACCCGCGCGGAGGCCAGGCAACTCATCAACCACCGTGGGGTGCTGGTCAACGGGCGGGTGATCTCGATCGCTTCCTATCAGGTCAGCCCGGAGGACGAGATCGCGGTTCGGGAGAAGGCGCAGAAACAGGTTCGGGTCCAGAGTGCAGTCGCGCTGGCCGAGCAGAATGGCTTTCCCGATTGGGTCGAGGTCGATACCAAAGGCCTCAAGGGTGTCCTCAAGCGCATCCCGGATCGCGTCGATCTACCCTCCGATATCAACGAATCCCTGATCGTCGAGCTGTACTCCAAGTAAAGCCCCGCGGCGGAGAGAACATTATGTCAGACGTTGCTGGCGGCTTTTTGAAGCCGCGGATCGTCAGGGTCGAGCCGATCGAAGGCAGCCGTCATCGTGCCAAGGTGTCATTGGAGCCGCTGGAGCGTGGCTTCGGCCATACCTTGGGCAATGCCTTACGGCGTATCCTGTTGTCCTCGATGGAGGGCTACGCCATCACCGAGGTCGAGATTCAGGGCATCCTGCACGAGTACACCACTATCGAGGGAGTGCAGCAGGATGTGCTGGAGATCCTGCTCAATCTGAAGCAATTGGCGATCACCTTGCATGGTCGCGACGAGGCGACCTTTACCCTGAGCAAGGTTGGCCCCGGCGCGGTGAACGCCGGCGACATCGTCTTGGATCATGCCGCCGAGGTGGCCAATCCCGATCTGTTGATCGCCAATCTCACCAGTGACAGCGAACTCAGCATGACGCTGACGGTACGCCGCGGCCGCGGCTATGAGCCGGCAGTCCAACGCGAGGCCGGAGGAGAGGAACGCCCGATTGGGAAGTTGCCGCTGGATGCCTCTTTCAGCCCGGTCTCGCGCGTCGCGATCGATGTGGAATCGGCACGTGTCGAACAGCGCACCGACCTGGACCGATTGGTCATCGATATCGAGACCAACGGTACCATCGATCCGAAGGATGCCATTCAGCGTGCGGCAGCGATCCTGCGCGATCAGCTGAGCAGTTTCGTGGACCTGGATCATACCCTGCCAAGCGAGGGTTATGTGGAACCGCGGCAGGAGAAGCCAGCCTACGATCCGATCCTCGTTCGGCCGGTCGATGAACTTGAGCTGACGGTGCGCTCCGCCAATTGCCTGAAGGCGGAAAATATCTATCTGATCGGTGATCTGATCCAGCGCACCGAGGTTGAGCTGCTGAAGACGCCCAATTTGGGCAAGAAGTCGCTCACCGAGATCAAAGACGTGCTGGCCACGCGCGGGCTGTCCCTAGGGATGCGCCTGGAGAATTGGCCGCCCGAAAACATTGAAGAACTGATGGTCAAGTAGCGAACTGGGGAACGACGATGCGTCATCGTAAGGCGGGAAGACAGTTGAACCGGGACAGCGCCCACCGCGAGGCGATGTTCCGGAATATGGCCGGGTCCCTGATTCGTCATGAGTTGATCCGCACCACAGTACCGAAGGCCAAGGAGCTGCGGCGGGTCGCCGAGCCCCTGATCACCTTGGCTAAGGATGATTCGGTCCATCGCCGCCGCCTCGCATTTGCGCGGCTGCGCGACAAGGAAGCGGTCGGCAAGCTGTTCAGCGAACTGGGGCCGCGTTACAAGGCGCGCCCGGGCGGCTATCTGCGCATCCTCAAGTGCGGGTATCGCCCCGGCGATGCAGCGCCGATGGCCTATGTCGAACTGGTCGATCGCCCGGCCCGGGACGTCACTGATAGCGACGATTGAGGGCGACGTCTCTGCCCATCGTCTCGCCCCTCCTGGATGCGCCCCCGCGGCGCATCGCCTTACTGACCGACTTCGGCCGCGGTCCCTATGTGGGACAAGTCTGCCTGCGCCTGGCCGGGTTGCTGCCCGCTGCGGTGCCGGTCATCCCGCTGATCTCCGACCTCGCCCCCTGGCGGCCCGATCTCGCCGCCTATCTCCTGCCGGGCCTGCTGGCCGACATGCCCGCGGGCACCCTGTATCTCTGTGTGGTCGATCCCGGGGTCGGCAGCGACCGCGGGGTCCTGGCGATGCGGCGGGATGCGGATTGGCTGCTGGCCCCAGACAACGGCCTGTTGTTACCGTTATTGCACCGCTCGCCGCAGGCCCTGGTCTACCGGGTGACCTGGCGGCCGGCGCAACTGTCCGCCAGTTTCCATGGTCGTGACCTGTTTGCCCCGCTGGCGGCACACCTGGTGCAGGGGATCTGGCCGGAGGCGGCCGCGGTCGACCGCGAGACCCTAGTCGGTGCGGATTGGCCGGCGCAGCAGTCCGTGATCTGCTACGTGGACGACTACGGCAACCTGATGACCGGCCTCGATGCCGATGACCTCGGGGCGGAGCGCGTGCTCATGGCGGCCGGCCAGCGCATCGCCCGTGCCCGTACCTTCTCCGATGTCCCTGCTGGGCAGGCCTTCTGGTATCGCAACTCCCTGGGTTTGGCCGAGATCGCGGTCAATCAGGGACGTGCCGGCGACCGCCTTAGCCTCGGTGCCGGTGCCGCGGTAGCCATCATCGAGCCCCCTATGCTGGCGCGCTGACCGCAGCGCAGTCAGTGCTGGCAGCGGGCGCAATAGAAGCTGGAACGCTGCCCAATGCGGCGCTGGCGGATCGGCTCGCCACAGCCGGCGCAGGGCTGCCCGGTGCGGCCATAGACTCGCAGACAGCGGGCGAAATAGCCCGGGTTGCCATCCTCCTGTACGAAATCGCGCAGGCTGGTGCCGCCTTGGGTAATGGCAGCCTCGAGCACCGCACGGATGGCAGTGGCCAGCCGGTGGTAGCGGCCAGCGGCGATCCGCCCGGCCGCCCGGTTGGGATGGATGCCGGCCAGGTGCAGGGACTCGCTCGCGTAGATGTTGCCGACACCCACAACGATCTCGCTGTCCATGATGAAGGTCTTTACCGCTGCCCGCCGGCCGGCGGCCCGGCGGTGGAGATAGGCGCCGTCGAACCCGGGGGCGAGGGGTTCCGGGCCCAGGTGGGAGAGCAGGGGATGTGCCTCGGCCGGGGCCGGAACCCATTGCAGCATCCCGAAGCGGCGCGGATCGCGCAGCCGCAGGCACTGACCATTGCCGAGCAGCAGGTCCACATGATCGTGCAGCGCCGGCGGTGTCGGTGCCGGCAGCAGTCGCAGACTACCGGACATGCCCAGATGGATCAGCAGTGCGCCGCGCTCCAGTTCCAGCACCAGATACTTGGCGCGGCGGCGCAGTTCGCGGATGGACTGGCCGGCGACCTGCCGGTCGGTCTCCAGCGCGATCGGCCAGCGCAGGCGACGCTCGCGTACCTGCAACGACAGGATCTGTTGGCCGACCAGATACGGTCGCAGGCCGCGGACGCAGGTCTCTACCTCTGGCAGTTCAGGCATGCTGGCATGGCAACTCGATGCAACGCGCACCGGCCGTCAATGTCGCCGGTTGCGGACGTATTCTGCCATGGGCCGGCCGTTACCGGGGGCCATCGGCCCCCGATCAGTGGTCCTGCTCAAGCGACCTACCAGTGCCAACTATAGCGACGATGCTGCCGCCAAGCGGCGTAGCCAGGCCCGCGCAGCCAAACATCGCGGATGTAGTTCCGGGTGGCTTGCGTGCCCCAGCGATAGGCTGGGTGCCAGACATAGGCGTGGTGCCAGGCGCCATGGCCCGGCAGCGGATAGGCCGGCGCAACCTGTGCCGGCAGCAGGATCAGGCACAGGGTGACGCAGACTGAGGCCAGCAGACGATTGATGGGCTTCATGGTTCACCTCCTTGGAGTTCTGCTCACATATACAGATTCACCCTGTAATCGCGCGTCACCGCGAGATACGAAGCGGCCCCCGCCCATTCCGTGACCTCGGGGATGAAAACCTCCGGCGGCCAGCCGAATAGATCCCGAGTCATTTGGCAGCCGATCAGCTTCACCCCGTCCTCGATGCAGAGCGCGCGCAGTTCTTCGATCGGCGCCACGCCCTTTTCCTTTAGGGTCTTCTTCATCATGGTCGTGGCCATCCGCTCGAATCCCGGGACACCGGCCATGAGCAGATTCGGGATCTGCCATTCTACGCGCCGCAGCCAGTCGGGCCCATAGGGCAGCTTCATCGGCATGGCGGGATTACCGAGCCCGCTCAGTTTCAGGTCCAGGTTCCTTTTCAGTAGCGTCAGCCCATAGAAGGTGAAGAACATGGTGACGTCCCATCCCAGGGCGCTCGCCGTAGAACTCACGATGAAGGGTGGATACGCCCAGTCCAGGCTGCCGCGGGTCACCATGATCGACAAGGACGGGGCCTTGGCCTGCTCCCACCGCTGGATGTGGCGGGCAAACTGCTCGGCGAACCAGTGATCCCGCTCGTCTATCTCGATCGCTGAGAGTCGTGCTTCGTCCAACATGCGCTGTCCTCCCTATCGATGGCTTGCGTCGGCGTCGGGCATCGGTCCGGAGCTTACAATCCCGGCGATCGCCCGACTGCCCGACGGCGTTGCGTTACAGGCCGACCAACTCGGCGTGCACGCCTTCCCCACGAACGCGGGCGAGGAGGGACTGGCTGTTGGCAAGATCTGGCCGATACTGAACCAGCATCAGGTGCGGCTTATCGGCCGGGTTGTGCACGCTGACTACGCCATCGACCGCGCGCAGTTGTTCCTCCACCTTGCCGCGGCGTTCGATGGGCAGGGTTTCGTCAATGTGTATCATGACATCAGACAATGAGATATCCATACTTGACCTCCGTTGTGGTGCAGATGCCCCGAGCCCTGTCGACGGGGGGATGCGCATCGGTGCGGCCCTGGACCGAACCAGTACCCCGCGACCCGGGGGACGCCGATCGACCGGCCAGCCCGACCGCTGCCCAGACCAGAACTGGACGCCGTCGCCTACTGGTCGGCCATAGGACAAGTATAGTTCCGCTGCGGCGACCTGCCGCTTGCCGGCCCCGTTCAGGCGGGAGCCCGGGGTGGTAGCCTCCCGTTGTCGATCGCCGGCTCGCCGCTATCGGCTGCCCCGTGCTGATTGGCGGGGAAGCGTCGGTACATGGCCTGGTAGTAGAGGATCGGCACCGCCATCCGCGAGAGCAGTAGCGATGCCACCTCGCCGGCCATCAGCGAGATCGCCAGCCCCTGAAAGATCGGGTCGAACAGGATCACGCTGCCGCCGACGACCACGGCGGCGGCGGTCAGCATCATCGGACGGAAGCGCACCGCGCCAGCATCGACCACCGCCTGCTGCAGCGGCATCCCCTCCCTGACCCGCAGCTTGATGAAGTCCACCAGGATGATCGAGTTGCGTACCACGATCCCGGCACCGGCCATGAACCCGATCATCGAGGTGGCGGTGAAGAATGCACCCAGGGCCCAGTGCGCCGGCAGGATGCCTACCAGCGAAAACGGGATCGCGGCCATGATGATGAACGGGGTGCGCAGCGAGCGGAACCAGCCGACCACCAGCGTATAGATCAGGATCAGCACCACGAGAAAGGCCGCGCCGAGGTCGCGGAAGACCTCGTAGGTGATATGCCATTCGCCGTCCCATTTGATCGACCGTTCCAAGGTGGAGAAGGGCTGGCGCGTGCTCCAGATGGTCATGCCGTCGCCGCCCTCGGCGGCGGCGCTGCCACCGTCGGGGGCGAGATCGCGGATCTGCGGTTTTAGCCGTAGCAGGGCATAGACCGGGCTCTCCTCGGCCCCGGCGACATCCCCGGTCACATAGACGACGGGCAGCAGGTTCTTGCGATACCGGCTATGTTCAGCCACTGTCTGTTCAAGCCTGACCAGCTCGGCGAGCGGCACCGTGTGTCCATCCGCGCTGCGCAATGGCAACGGCAACAGGTCGCTGATCTGGGCGCGCTGCCAGAGGGGCAGACGCACGCGAATGGGGACATCCTCGAGCGCACCGGCAATATGCAGCAGGCCGGTCTCGACGCCCGCCTGGGCGATGCGAATCAGGTGTTCCACCTGTTCTGCGGTCACCCCATTGCGCGCCGCCTTTTCCTGATCGAAGCGGAATATCAACTGCGGTTGTTCTGCCTCCATATACCAGTCCACGTCCACCACCCCGGGGGTGGCTTCAAACAGGGTGCGGATGCGGCGGGCGTCGGCGATCTGTTGCGCATAGTCTGGTCCATAGACCTCGGCGACCAGGGTCTGCAACACTGGCGGTCCGGGTGGCACCTCGGCCACCTTCACCCGCGCGTCGTGGCGTTGCGCGACCGGGGTAATGCGTTCGCGCAGGCGCTTGGCGATGACGTGACTCTGCGCCGCGCGCTCGTGCTTGGGCACGAAATTGACCTGGATGTCGGCGATGCTGGGGCCGCGGCGCAGAAAGTAATGGCGCACCAGCCCATTGAAGTTATAGGGGGCGGCGGTCCCGATATAGACCTGGTAGTCGGTGACCTCGGGTTCCTCGCGGATCACCCGCGCGATATCGAGGGCGACATACGCGGTCTGCTCCAGCGTATGGCCCTCGTCCATGTCGATGATGACTTGCAACTCGCTCTTGTTGTCGAATGGAAGCATCTTGACCTTGACCGCACCGATGAACAACAGCCCGATAGCCGCGGCGAGCATCAGCGTGATCGCGAGCAGGAAGGTCATCCCGAGGCGATGCGAGCGGATCATCGGCGACATGACCCGGCGGTACAGCCGGGTACTCCAGTCTTCCCGCGCTGCGGCCTCGGCGCGCTGGGTGGCGAGCGCCCCGAGCATCTTGTTGGCCGCCCAGGGGGTCACGATGAACGAGACCGCCATCGAGAAGAGCATTGCCGCGGTCGCGCCGATCGGGATCGGCCGCATGTAGGGCCCCATCAGCCCCTGCACGAAGGCCATCGGCAACACCGCCGCGATCACCGTCAGGGTGGCCAGGATCAACGGACTGCGGACCTCGTTGACCGCGTCGATAATCAGTTCCGTCAGGGGCACGCCGCGCCGCTCCGGCAGCCGGAAATGCCGCACGATGTTCTCGACGTCCACGATCGGGTCATCCACCAGGATGCCAATCGAGAAGATCAACGCAAACAGCGTGACTCGGTTCAGGGTAAAGCCAAGCAGGTGGAAGGTGGCCAGCGTCAATGCCAGGGTCATCGGGATCGCCAGCGCCACCACCAGCGCCTCGCGCCAGCCGAGCACCAGGCCGACCAGGATGCTGACCCCGACCACGGCAATGCCCATGTGGAACAGGAGTTCGTTGGATTTCTCGGTGGCGGTCTGGCCGTAATTGCGGGTCACCGTCACCTCGACCCCTGGTGGGATCGCCGACCCCGCGAGCAGCCCGACCTTCTCCAGCACCCGATTGCCGACATCGATGGCGTTGGTCCCCGGGCGCTTGGCAACCGTCAGCGTGACCGCCGGCTGCTCGTCGGCGTGGCCCGCCGGGACCTGACTGGCGCCATATCCAAACAGCACATACTGCTCGGGTTCCTCCGGGCCGTCCTCCACCCGGGCCACGTCGCGCAGATAGACCAGTTGCCCCTGGTACTCGCCGAGTACCACCGCCCCGACTGCGGCGGCGTCCTGGAGAAAGCCGCCGGTGTCGATCAGCATCTCGCCGGCTGGGGTCGGTACACTGCCGGCGCGCGACTGGCGGTTCGCGGCCTGCAGGCGGGCGACCACGTCGTTCGGATCGATCCGATAGGCAGTCAGCAGTGCGGCGTCCAGCTCCACCCGCACCTGCCGGCGCAGGCCCCCGATCAGCGCGGTCTCGGAGACTTCCCGCACCTGTTTGACCGCGTCATCGACCGCCGCCGCAATCTGCCGCAGGGCAAAGGCGTCGTAGTGGGGCCCGTGCAGGGTCAGGGCGAGGATTGGCACATCGTCGATGCGACGCGGCTTCACCAGCGGCAGCGAGGCCCCGCCGGGGATCATGTCCAGGTTGGCGCCGAGCTTCTGGTTGACGCTGACGATCGCCCGCTCCTCGTTCCAGCCAACCAAGAAGCGCACGATCACCAACGCCTGACCGGGCTTGGACGTGGCGTAGAGATACTCGACCCCGGGCAGCTCCCAGAGCAGCTTTTCGAGCGGCTTGGTGACCCGCTGTTCGATCTCCCGGGCCGAGGTGCCGGGCATTTCGACGAAGATGTCGATCATCGGCACCGTGATCTGCGGTTCCTCTTCGCGCGGCAGCAGATGGACCGCGAGTGCCCCGAGTACCAGCGATGCGACCAGGATCAGCGGCGTCAGCGGTGAGTCGATGAAGAACGCCAGGATCCGGCGGATGGCGCCCAGACGGCGCACGCGGTAATGGGCCCTCGGCTTCATCGCAGCACTGCCTCCAGGTTGAGGGGAACGGTCCGGCGGCGGTGTCGAGACGGCGCGGCGCCACTGGTCCCAAGCCGTCTCAGGGCAGGCACTGATCGCTCTCGGCCATCCTGGTCGAGAATCGGCCCGGCGGTGCCCGTTCAGAGCTTTCCTGGCAGCGTCACGCCGGCATCGTCCAGCGCGTGGCCGATATCGGCGGGGCAAGCCGGCCCAGCATCGGGAACGCCCGATGCGACGGCATTCTCCCTAAGCATAGCCGGCCGTATTAGAAATGCTGCATGTACTTGCGTGGCGAACCGTGTTACCAGCGCCCACCACCAGCGCTCAGCACGACCGGGCTTGCTGACCCGCAGCGCCTGCCGCGAGCCCTTCGTCTTCGCGACCAACGGCCGGCCCTATCTCGAGCAGATCAAGATCCAGTGCGGCATCTGGTTGCGCGACGTCCGCAAGGCCACCCAGCAGCGCCGCGCACTGATCGATTGGCCAACGCCGGACGGCCTCGCGGCCGCCGAGCAGGCGCTCGCGACCCAGTTCATGGTCTGCGGCGTCCCCTGCGGCCCTATCAGCAGCAGGCCATCGCGGCGATCGAGCGGCGCCTGGCCGGGGGCCAGCCGGCGTTGCTGGTCGCGATGGCGACCGGCACCGGCAAGACCAAGCTCGCCATCGCCTTGCTCTATCCTCTGCAGCACCGAGCCGGCCGCTGTCCCGCTGAGAAGAGTTGCCCGAGCAGTTGCTCGACCAAGGTGTGGTGACGCTCAGAGTTGGGCGCACTGGTCACCACCGAGTTGGAGACGGTGCCGATCTTGCGCGGACAGTTGATCAGCTTTCCCGGCAGCGCCGGGTGGAACTCGTCGCGCTCGGTCACTCAGCCACCGTCATCCCTGCGTGCCGAAGCGATGGCGAGCTTCTGAAGCAGCTCTTCTTGCCACTACGCCAGCAGCGGCTTGGGTGCCATGATCAGGATGGGTTGATCATCGAGCGTCCCGATTAGCTTAGCGATGGTCACCCGTTGCAGCGTCTTGCCCAAGCCGACGCTGTCGCAGAGCAGGAAGCGGGCACCACGCTGCGCCAGATCGCGGTACTTCAGTTGCTCCCGAAACGCCAGAGTGATGAAAAACTTCTGCTGCTCCCAGAAGTCAAACACCTCGGTCGCCGTGGGGACCTCGGCCAGCAATGGCTCGGGTGTCGGTTGCTCACGCCAGGGACCGACATGGTCGCAAGTTCTCCTCGTGGCGGCGCACATGCTGCCGACCGCCTTGGCCAGCCGACCCCGAATCCAGGTGGGCGACCACCTCGCGTCCGTGTTCGCGCTCGGGATCGACCGTGCAGAAATCGTTTGCCCTAGATGGGGTCGTTATGCCCTCATCGTTACCCACAACTCGCCTCTTCGGCGTTGCGATGAGCATCGAGCGCGAG
>REDK01000120.1 GCA_007693535.1 Chromatiaceae bacterium | reverse complement strand
CTGCCGCTTGCGCTGCTGCTGTTGCTGGGGCCGTGACCGGGACCAGGCGGCTGAGTAGGCTGCAGAAGGCGCGCTCGAAATTGGAGTCACCAATGGGGCAGAAGCGGCGGCCGGCAGCGACCGCGGCCATGAGCGGGTCTGCCATCGCCATCGTGACTGCGGCCGCACGCATCCACATCATCGGCGAGCCACGCCGTGGCTTCCCTCCGGCTGCTCCGTCGTCATCGGCGTGTAACCCCGCTGGTGGATACTCCGTCGGCCTATTCCCCCCACGCGGTGACCCACATGAGAGATTTACTCGTTGGTCTTGTCCTCGTCGTCCTTGGTGTCTGCAGCCTCGGTAGCTCTCCAGCGCAGGCACAGCAGGTCCGTATCACCGGGGCCGGTGCAAGTTTTCCGTTCCCGCTGTACTCGGCGTGGTTTCGCAAGTACAACCGCATCACCCCCGGCGTGCGCATCTCGTATCAGTCGATCGGCAGTGGGGCCGGGGTACGGGCCCTGCTCGCGCGCACCGTCGATTTCGGCGCCAGTGATGCGGCCATGACCGACGCCGAGATCGCCCAGGTCGACAATGGTGTCGTCATCCTGCCGATGACCGCCGGCGAGATTGTGCTCGCCTATAACCTTCCCGGTATCGAGGTGCTGCGGTTGCCACGGGAGATCTACCCACTGCTGTTCACCGGCGACATCACCCGTTGGAATGACCCCGCATCGTCGCCGCGAATCCAGACGTAACCCTGCCGGATCAGCAGATCACCGTGGTACGCCGCGCCGACAGTTCCGGCACCACCTTCGTTTTCAGCCAGCATCTGGCAGCGATTAGTGAGCGCTTCGCCGAGCAGGTCGGCGTAGGCACCTCGGTGCAATGGCCGCAACAGCCGAATATCGTCGGCGCGCCGCGCAACGACGGTGTGACCGCAACCGTCAACCAAACCCCCGGCGCCATCGGCTACATCGAGTATTTCTTTGCGGTCTCGACCATTGCGTCGATGGCACAGCTAGAGAATGCCGCCGGGGCATTCATCGCGCCCGGCCCCGAATCGGGACAGGCCGCGTTGGCCGGGGCGGATCTGGCGGGCGACGACCTGCGTATCTGGGTCACCGATCCAGATGACCCGGCGGCCTACCCGATCGCGACCTTCACCTGGATGCTGTTCTTCCGCCAGCATGGCAATGAACGCATTGCCGCAGCGCTGCGCGACTTCGTCGCCTGGGCGATGGCAGACGGGCAAACAATGGCCGATGATTTCGGTTACATCCCACTGCCGCCAGCGGTGATCCAGCGGGTACTTGAGAAATCGGTCAGGATCCAGTAAAACGATCCCGACTGAAACGGTCGGGGACGCCTCGCGCTGGCGAGCCTGGCGAGGTTCAACCCCCGACCCTTGCGGCGACCGCCAGGATGAAGCGATGGCGGTCGCCGACATCAAGTCGTCCCGGCCGCCGCGCCGGGCCAACACCCCAGCAGGGGCCGCCGCTTGGCAGGTTTGCCGCGGGGCGCACCAGGACGCTGGTTCCCGTGGCAGCTCAGGCAGGACAGGTTTGTCGATGGAATTGCTCGATGGCGTGATACGCTTCGATTCGTTTCTCGCGGTGACGCTCGGCATCATCGTGCTCTTCGTCGGCAAGCAGTTGAACGATCGCATCGATCGGCTGCGCGAGTTCAGTATCCCCGAGCCGGTGACCGGCGGCCTGCTGTTCTCGATCCTGTTCGCGCTGATCTATCTGCTCTCCGGCTGGGCGGTCGAGTTCGAGCTGCGCGCGCGGGACTTTCTGCTGGTCTATTTCTTCACGAGCATCGGCATCAATGCGAGCGCGCGCGACTTGCTCGCCGGTGGCATGCCGCTCGCGATCCTGCTTGTCATCACCATCGCGTTCATGTTCCTGCAGAACCTCACCGGCATCGGTGTGGCCGCGCTGTTCGGGTTGCCGGCAGCGGTCGGCATCACCGGCGGCACCGTCTCCCTGATCGGCGGCCACGGCACCACCATCGCCTGGTCGCCGATCATCGCCGCCGAGTACGACATCCCCAACGCGATGGAGATTGGCATCGCCAGCGCGACCTTCGGCCTGATCCTCGCGAGCCTAATGGGCGGCCCGATCGCCAAGTTCCTGATCGAACGCCACCGACTTGCGCCACCGGTGGCCGCGCTCGACGAGGTGCAGGAAGTCGGCGCCACCGCACCGCAGGGCCAGGGGCCGCTCGGCTATCTGGATTTTCTCGGCGCGATCCTCGCGCTGCACATCAGCATCGTCATCGGCTATGTGCTCAATGGGATCATCGCCGAACTCGGCCTTCGGCTGCCGCTGTTCGTAACCTGCCTGTTCGCCGGTATCCTGCTCAACAACCTGTTGCCCAAACGGCTGATCGGTCGCGCCTGGCCTAGCCGCACCCCGGCACTCGCCCTGATCGCCGAGATCGCGCTCGGCACCTTTCTCGCCATGTCATTGATGAGCATGCAGTTATGGACGCTCATCGACCTCGCCGGACCGATCTTTGCGATCCTTGCCGCACAATTCCTGCTCGCGGTGGTCGTCACCCTGCTGATCCTGTTCCCGCTGCTCGGCCGCGACTACGACGCGGCGGTGGTGGCGGCCGGTTTCGGTGGCATCACCCTCGGCTCCACCCCCACCGCCATCGCCAACATGGCCGCGGTCACCAATCGCTTCGGCGCCTCGCACCGGGCCTTCATCATCGTGCCGTTGGTCGGCGCCTTCTTCATCGACCTGGCCAACGCTCTGGTCATCCCGTTCTTTCTGCGCACCTTCTAAACCCGCCCGCGCGGTGATCCCGACTTCTATCCGATCGCGACCGAGACGAGCGACGCTGACGCTTGACTCCCGTCGAGTTCCGATTCAGCAAGGCTGGTGAAAAAGTCCAGGTAGGCGCGCGCGGCGGTCTCGATCTCATAGGGCGCGACGGCGGCAATGAGCGCAGTCGATGCCGGCGGGGCGGCCAGAACCGCTGCCATCGCCCGGGCCAGGGCGGCGGTATCGCCGACCGGGACCAGCGGCCCGAGCCGCCCGTCGGCGAGCAGGTCGCGCACGCCGCCGGGGCAATCGGTGGCAACGACCGGCCGGCCCAGGGCCATCGCCTCGATCAGCACGTTGCCGAGCCCCTCGCGTCGCGATGTGAGCACCAGCAGGCGGGCGCGGGCGATCCAGGGCAGCGGCGCGGCAATGAAACCCGGCAGGGCAACCCGTCCCGCCAGGCCCAGACGCCGGACCAGCCGCTCCAGCCGCAGGCGTTGGCGCCCCTCGCCCAGGATCAGCAGGCGTCCCCCGAATGCCGGCGACAAGCGGGCGAAGGCGCGCAGCAGGGTCGGGAAGTCCTTAACCCGGCGCAGGCCGCCTACGGCAATGATCGCTGGCGGTGCCCCCGCGGCCAGCCAAGGGTGTGGACAGGGGGCCGCCGCCGCGGCCGCGATCCCGGCCGGCACCACCGGATTACACATGACCCGCAGCGGTACCTCGGTGACCCCGAAGTGACGGCGCAGATCCGCGGCCACCGCGGCTGAGACCGCGCTGATCCCGTCGAGTTGGGCATAGTCGGCGCGGATGCGCTGGCGCGCGCGATGGCGGCGCCAGGGGTTGAGATGGTTGGCACGCAGGCTCGCCGACAGCGGCGTGCCGACGGTGGTAACCAGCCGGGTGCCCGCCCCCGACCCGGCGCGGGCCGCGAGCGCGGTGCGATCGTCGCGGAGCTTGCCAGTCATCAGGACGTGCGGGCGGACCCGTTGCAGATAGGCGACCAGGGTCGCGATCCGATGCGATTGAGGGTCGCGAGCGGGTGGGGATCGCAAGTCGTGCACCTGCACTCCGGCCCCCAGGCCCTGCGTGAAGGGATGCGCCGGGGCATCTACCCACAGGTCCACCGCCGCCCCCAGACCGCCGAGCCCGGCAGCGAGCTGACTCAGGGTGCGCTCGACCCCGCCCCCATCGAATCCGGAGACCATCAGCGCGATGCGCATGACCGATCCCGATGCTGATCCCGATAAAGGGCGAAGCTCAGGGCGGAGCCGGCCAGCAAGGCCCAATAGCCGCGCCAGGCCTGGCTCAGGGCATGGAAGTCGAACAGGCCCCAGACCGCCATGAACACCAGGGCCAGCCCCAGGAAGCGGCCCAGGTCAGGACTCAGGCGGCTGGCAGTCACCGCCGCGGCGAGGCCCCGCAACAGGGCCAACAGCAGGGCCAGCCACAACAACAGGCCGATGAGTCCGAGCTGTACCAGGACCTCCAAATAGGTGTTGTGGAGGTGGCGCAGGGACGCGTCATCCTTCACCAAAAAGCCCTCGTCGGCATGTCGGGCCAGCAGCAGCGGGCTCGCCCCCGGTCCCCAACCGAGCCAGGGCCGTTCGCGCCATCGGGCCAGCCCGAACCATTGTGCCTGCCAGCGATAACCGAGCGAGGAACTGGGCATGAAGGCCTCGCCGCTGTCAAGGATGGCCTGCACCTCGTCCCATTCCTGGCCGAGCCGGTCAACGATAGGGCCAGCATTGAGGCCGATGACCAGCAACGCCAGGGCCAGCGCCAGGGCGCGGGCCGGTCGTTGCGGTGCCGGTGCCCCGGCCGCTGATCCGTTGGGGTGGTACTGACGCGCCTGCCGACGTTGCTGCAGACGCTGGCGCCAGTGCAGCACGGCGGCCAGGCCCAGGGTGACCAGGAACGCAAGCCAGGCACCGCGGGAGAGGGCCAGTACGAAGACCTGGGCGATCGCCAGGATGGCCAGAACCCAGAGCAGCCATCGCTGGCCGCGATGGGGCCCGCCGCACTGACCCCAGCAGCGCTCGCGCAAGACGAGGAGTCCCAGCAGCGCGGTGCCGGCGAACAGCGCGAAGACGATGGCTGGGAAGCCGAATCCCTGGCGAGAGATCATGAACCTCTGCAGGTCGCTCCCCAGCAGTGCCCAGTCCTGCCGCCAGAGGATGCCGAGCAGCAGCCCCAGCAGCGCCAGCAGCAGCAGCCGGACCAGGCGCCGCTCGTTGCCGCCGAGGGCCACTGCGGCGGGTACACAGCCCGCCAGTTGCGCCCAGGCCAGGCCACGGTCTAGGGTGTACGCCGCAGTCGGTGCCGCCGACAGGGAACCGGTTCGCGCCCATGCTGTTGCCGCGTTCTCGGTTGCCAGGCCGGTGCTGGCAAGGGCCGCTAACAGGGCAGCCAACAGGGCCCATAGGGCGAGGCCCAGGGCCAGCCACAGACCGGCGGTCGCGACCTGCGCCCCGGGCGGCAGCCCGCGCTGCTGCCACCAGCCCAATGCGAGTCCGACCCACAGCAGGACCAGTGCGGTTGCCACCCCGGCAGGGGCCAGAAAGGCCGATAGCGCGAGCAGATAGAGCGCGCCGACCTGAACGCGGGCGCTCCCCTCCCCCACCAGGGACCCCACCAGAGCCCGGACCTGGGTCTGTAACCGCGTCTGTAACTGGGACATCATCGTCAGGCGATCCCGACGCGCCGGCGCGCAACCGCGATCCTCGTCAGCAACCCGGCCGCTGCCCGTTGCCACATCACATTACCTCCAGCACGCTGGCCCAACTGCTATCGGACGCTGCCGACGGCAGCGTGTGCCAGCGGGCACGTCAACGCCGATGACATACCCGCTTGGTCGCCCCGACCGGACCCGGACCCGGACCCGGACCCGCGGTCGGTCTGGCCCCGATCAGAACCGGGAGCGACGCCCTTATACCCACCGGCCCTGGGTTTTGCACGCGCGGACGGTACACTGTGGTGAGCGCGCTGGCCAACGGCCAGCTCCCGCCCCTCCGCCAACCGCCGTGAGACCAGGGTTTGAGCCATGCCCCAGCAAAAACGCCTAGGTGCCCCCGTCAACCTGTGGATCGGCTTCCTGGCCGCCGCCAACCTGTTGGTCGCCTTCCCGCAGATCGATCTGACCTGGGCCAACCTGTTCTATCGGCCTGGGGTTGGGTTCCCGGCCCATGGCAGCGCCTGGGAACGCCTGTTCTATCATTCGGTCCCGGTTCTGATGGTCGCGGTGAACCTCGGGCTGGTCCTACTGTGGTGGTCGAACCAGCGCACCGGCCGCTGCCGCCTGGGCCTGGATGGGCGCCGCCTGGCTGTGCTGCTCGGCTTGCTGATCCTGGTCCCCGGCCTGCTGGTCAACGGCCTGCTCAAGGAGCATTGGGGGCGGGCGCGGCCGGCAGATGTGGTCGAGTTCGGCGGTGCGCGCCAGTTCACCCCGGCCTTCATCCCCTCGGATCAGGGCGGCCGCTCGTTCAGTTCCGGTCATGTCGCCGCCGCCGGCTACCTGATCATCGTCGCCCTGGCCCTAACCGGAGCACGCTCGCGCTGGCTCGCCGCCGCGCTGGTCTATACCGCCCTGGTGGTCTGGAGCCGCATGGCGGCCGGTGCCCATTTTCTGAGTGATGCGCTAACCTCGTTGTTCCTGGTCCTGTTGGGGGCGGAGGCACTGCGCCGGCTACTGGAGCCGGACCGCAACTGGTGAGACTGGTCAGCGGTCGGCTGCGAGACGCACCAGATTTGTGCGACCATGCACGGCTTTGCGGCCAGCCCATCCTGAGCTGACCGCGGCCCCGTTGCCCTGCCCCGCGCCACTATCCCACTGTGCCCCATCTCGTGTTGATCCGTGAAGACCGCCTGCCGCTGCCCGTCCGTTGGCCTCTGTATACAGGCCAGGCTGCGCGCCCGGTCTTGGTCCTGGTCCTGATGCTGCTGTTGACGCTGGCGCTTGCCGGCTGCGCCACCACCCCCGGGCAGTCCGGCCCATTGCTGGGCGATGAAAAGGTAGCGGCCCTCGCCGCCGCGGGCGACTGGGCAACGCTGGCCGCCGGGCGCATCGCCTGCAAGGCGCAGACCGAGGACTGCGCCAAGGCCCATGCGACCCAGGGTGACGCCTGTCTGCGCCTGGCCATCGAACTGCCCCAGGGCGCCGACCAGCAGAACCAGCGCCTGCGCCGACTGCTCGACTGCGCCGAGGCGGCTTACCGGCAGGCCCTCGCCTACCAGCCGGACCCGAACGCGGCCAGTCGCGTCTCCTTTCATGGCGGGTTGCTGCTGACCCTGAGCGAGCGGCGTAACCGCCTCGACAACCTGGAGCGCGGCGACCGCCTGGGGATGGAGAACGAGCGGCTGCTGTTAGCGGCCCAGGCCGCCCGCCGCGAGGCGTCGGGCAATGCCCTGGGCTTTGTCTACGGGGCCTCGGCGCATGCCTATCGTGCCCTGCTCAAACCGACCGGGCGGGCCCGCTGCAACGACCTGCGCCAGGCCCAGGCGATGCTGAACCGCTCGCCACCGCCACCGCGAGAGTTGAGCGACGAACGCGCCCGCATCTCGAGCCTGATCGCCCGCGAGTTGCGTAGCAATGCCTGCCCACGTGTCCAGCGTCGCTAGCGGTGGCGGGTCCGCGGCCGCGTCCGGTGCCGGAATTGGCGCCAGAATCGGCGCCAGAATCGGCCCAAGATTCTGGGGCTGGCCCCTAGCGCTGATCCTCGTCATCCTTCTCGCGCGCCTGGCGCTGGCGGCGATCATGCCGGTGACCCAGGACGAGGCCTATTACTTCAGCTGGGCGCGCCGGCTCGCCTGGGGCTATTTCGATCATCCGCCCGGGGTTGCCCTGCTCGGGCTCGGTGGGCTGTCGATGCCTGGGGCGGTCCTGCCGGCACGGTTGCTCACCGCCGGCACTGGACTGCTGTCGCTACTGCTGCTGTGGCGCCTGTACCGCGCCTGCGGGCTAACCGGCACCCCGCTGCTGCTGGCGCTGGCGATTGCTGGCGGCAGCCTGCCCGGGCTGATCAGTGGAGTCATCACCACCCCAGATACGGTGCTCGCCCTGTGCTGGCCCCTGGCCCTGCACGAGGCGCTGGCGGCCCTGCAGCAGGATCGGCGCCGCTGGCTCAGCGCCGGCCTCGCCACCGGGCTCGGGCTGCTGGGTAAATACACCATGTTGATGATCGGTCCGGTGTTCCTGTGCGCGTTGCTGTGGCGCGACCGCGCCGCGCTGGCCTCCCGCTGGCCCTGGCTGGGTGGGCTGCTGGCGCTGGCGGTCTTTCTGCCCAACCTGATCTGGAACGCGGGCAACGATTGGGTCACGCTCCGCTTTCAGTTCGGGCACGGCTTTGCCACCGAGACCGGCACCCTGACCCTGGCCGCGGACCAATTGCCGGCGGCGGTTGGAGAGATGGCCCATCGATCGCTGCCCAACGCCCCGCCCGACCTGGCCGGGCGCTTGGCCAGTCTGGCCGGGTATCTGGGTTCGCAATTGGCCTTCTGGGGGTTGCTGTTGATCCCGCTTGGGCTGGGGCTGGCCACTCGGTTGACCAGCGGCCGACGACTGCTAACCGGCCCTCAGGTCCCGGCGATGACCCCGGCCGGGCACACCCTGCTGATCGCGGCGACCCTGGTACCGCTGCTGCTGTTCGCGGCGGTGGCCTGGATCAGTTCGGTGGAGGCCAACTGGGCGGCGCTGTACCTGACCGGAGCGGCGCCGCTGGCGGCCCTGCTGCTGCGCGCGCGGCCACGCCAGGTGCTGGGGGCGGCGGCCGGCAATCTGCTGCTGAGCGGACTCTATGCCTTCCATGCCGCCAGTGCGGCCCTGCCGTTGCCGGACGTGGCCAACCGCGTCCTGCGCGAGGTGCATGGCTATGCTGGCCTGGCCGACTACATCGCTACCCTGCCGGGCCCGGTGGTGGCGGACCGCTATCAGTTCGCGGCGATGCTCAATTTCCATCGCCCCGAGCTGGCGGTGAGCCAATGGCCCGGGATCTCTCGG
The DNA here is from genome assembly GCA_007693535.1 of Chromatiaceae bacterium. Taxonomy (GTDB): domain Bacteria; phylum Pseudomonadota; class Gammaproteobacteria; order Chromatiales; family Chromatiaceae; genus Lamprobacter. The sequence continues at coordinate 58,320 of REDK01000120.1, read as the reverse complement.
CCCTCGGAGTACAGCCGCGGGCGTATCGTCCCGCTGCCGGACCTGGATCGGCTGCAGGCGCAGGGGTTCTGGTTGCTGGCCTACAAGTTCTCGCCGCCAGACATCCCTGGCTTCAACGCGACCCGCACCATTAGCCTGTTCGACTGCCCGGGGCAACCGCTGGTGGTCATGGAGGGCTCGCGCGCCTGGGAAGAGGCCCCCTGCCAGCCGGCCCTGCATGGCTGGCGGGTTTATCGCTACCGTGCCGACGATGCGGCAGTACCCTGATTCAGCCGGCGTTCAGGCCGCGCATAGGATACTTAAGCGATTACCGGAAACCGTGATGCCCGATGACGCAGGCTTGATGTTCGCCTTCAACCTAGAATCGGCAGTTGAACCGCCCCCAGGGTGCGTTCCGCGTGGTGTCCGGCAAGGCACCGGTCCGCGGAATAGTGATTTTATTCCAACGCGTTGTCACGCAGCCGGGCGCCGCGCAGGGCGTGGCCCCTGGTTTGGATCCGGGGGTCGTCGCGACCGGCACCCGAAAGGTGATGTCCCGGCCATCGCAGGATCTTCGACCAACCAACCACTTCTGTGATGCACGAAGCGGTCAACTGCCGTTTAGTAGGTTCAAAGGAGGGCTGGCGGGAACATCGTAAGCGCTGTGCCCGTCAGCGCGACGCCGAAGGCGGGCGTCAAGATCAGCTGAGGAACGGTTCAGCAACGAAGAGGCCGGTTTGTTCGGGTTATTCGTGATCCGCTTCTTGACGGTCTCCCTTTTAACCCCCCCGGGCTAGCCCGCCCGCTCCAGCAGCCACCGCCCGATGCCGATGTCCCACTCCCACCGCCGTCTCGCCTGCTGGCTCGCCGCCGCGCTGCTAATCTTGGCCGGACCGGCGCTGGGCCAGCGCGACGGCCGCGGGGGCGGGATGACCGCCGATCAGGCGGCCGAGCAGGTTCGCCAGCAGACCGGCGGGCGGGTGCTGCGGGTGGACCGGACGGGCAGCGGCTATCGGGTCAAGGTGCTGACACCGGCCGGCGAGGTGCGCGAGATCGAGGTCGCGGCCGAACGGCGTTGAGGAGCGGGCGATGCGCATCCTGATCGTCGAGGACGAAGTCATCCTGCGTCGGCAATTGGCGACGCGCATCAGCGCGGCCGGCTATGGGGTCCAGGAGACCGGCGATGGCCACGAGGGGCTGTATCTGGCCGGGGAATACCCGTTCGACGCGGCGATCATCGATCTCGGGCTGCCAGGCCTGTCCGGGCTGGACCTCATTCGCCGCCTGCGTGCGCAGGGCAGTCTGCTGCCGATCCTGGTGCTCACTGCGCGCGACCGCTGGCAAGACCGGGTTGCGGGGCTGGAGGCCGGCGCCGACGATTATCTGGGCAAGCCGTTCCAACCCGAGGAACTCGCGGCACGGCTGCGGGCCCTGTTGCGCCGGGCTGCCCGCAGCGCCACCGCGCTGCTGGTCTGCGGTCCATTGCGCATCGATACCGATGCCCGCCAGGTCTGGATGGAAGGGCGGGCGGTTGAACTGACCGCCTACGAATACAGACTGCTGGAGCACCTGGCACGACAGCGCCCGCGGGTCGTCTCGAAGCTGCAACTGACCGATCACCTCTATGCCGAGGCCGACGAGCGCGACAGCAACGTTGTCGAGGTTCTGGTGGGCCGGCTGCGGCGCAAACTCGACCCCAACGGCCGCCTGCACCCGATCGAGACCCGGCGTGGTCAGGGTTATCGGCTGACGCTGGACGGCGGCGGCCAGGATGCGCAGACTGCCTGAGCGCGCTGTCGGCAGCCAGCGCGCGATTGCGGTTGCATCGCTGCAGGCGCGGGTGCTGTGGGCGGCGGCCCTGTTGCTGCTGGTCTTCGTGGTCCTGACTGGGCTCGCCCTGGAACAGGCGATTCGCGATAGCGCCCAATCTGCCCGGCAGGCACGCCTGCTCGGGCAGGTCTACCTGCTGCTGGCCGCCGCCGACAGCGAGAACGGCCGCCTGCAGTTGCCAGCGGTGCTCGATGAGCCGCGCTTCGGTCTACCCGGCTCTGGTCTGTATGCGCAGATTACGGATGCGGCCGGCCAGACGGTCTGGCGCTCGCCGTCGGCGGTGGGCCTGGAGATTCCCTTCATCAGTGGACTCGGCCCGGGCGCAACCCGTTTCGTGCGCACGCGTGATAACGGCGATGGCTTTCTGGTGCAGGGCTTCGGCGTGCTCTGGTCCACGGGGCCGGTCGTCCGCGGCTATAGCTTCAGCGTGGCCGAGGATGCGACCGAGCTACAGCGGGAACTCGGCCGCTTTCGCGCCAGCCTGGCGCGCGGCCTGGGCCTGATGAGCCTGCTGCTGTTGCTGGCCTTGCTGGTGCTGCTGCGCTGGGGCCTGCGGCCGTTGCGCCTGGTCGCCGCTGAGGTGGCCGCTATCGAGGCCGGCCAAGGTCGGCGACTCGGCGGCCGCTATCCGCCTGAGCTGCGCCCACTCACCGAGAACCTCAATGCCCTGCTCGCCCACGGCGAGGCCCGCCAGGCCCGGCTGGACAATGCCCTAGGCGATCTGGCCCACAGCTTGAAGACGCCACTGGCAGTGATCAGCGGGGCCAGCGCCGAGGCTGCACCGGCCGCGGTGCTGGCGCCGGTTCTGGCCGAGCAGATCGCCCGGATGCAGCAGATCATCGCCTATCAGCTCGAGCGCGCCCGTGCCGGTAGCCCCGGTGGCGCTGCCCTGGCCGCCCAGGTCCCCCTGCTGCCGGTCACCCAGCGCCTCGCGGCCAGCCTGGCCAAGCTCCATCCAGACCAGCCGGTGGAGCTGGAGGTGGCAATCGATCCGACGCTGCGGTTCCGTGGCGTCGAGGGAGATCTGATGGAATTGATCGGGAACCTGCTGGACAACGCCTACAAGTGGTGTCGCGGTCGAGTACACATCCAGGCCACACGGGACGCGACCGGCCTGCAGTTACTGGTCGAGGACGACGGCCCTGGAATCAGCCCGGACCAGGCCACCCGCCTGCTAGAACGCGGCGCCCGCGCCGATGAATCCATCCCCGGCCATGGCATCGGCCTGGCCGTGGTGCGCGAGATCAGCCAGGCCTATGGCGGGACGCTGAGCATCGATCGCGGTCGCCTCGGCGGCGCCCGCATCTGTATTTGCCTTCCGGCCTAATCTGCCTGACCTGTCTGATCTTGACAGTGCGCCCCGGCTGCAGCGTTCTCTCCACCGCCCGTTCACTCTCGTTCACTCTCGTTCAGTTTCCGTTCAGTCGCGCTCGCCTATCCTGATCTCGACGTCGCCGGAACCGATCCGGACGGCGCCAGGACGGCAGCCACTACCCGCCCCGGGTGCTGCTGCCATGCCCAGAAAGCAAGTCGATCCGACTGTCACGAGAGGCCCTTAACATGTCCGTCAAAGCCATCCAACGTCTGCCCCTGGCAATCGCCGCAATGATCGCCGTCACCGCTGCCCCCATGGCCACCCCGGTCGCTGCCGAGAGCAATTGGAACACCACCATTCAGGAGGGCGGCATCAATACCAACGATACCTATCAGCGCGGCACCCTAAACGATAACGCAACCTATCAGGAAGGTCGCGACAATGCCAATCGTACCCGCCAGGTAGGTAATGAGAACTGGAACCAGACCGGCCAGTTCGGCCGCATGAGCTACAACGAGACTCATCAGCGCGGCCATGCCAATCGCAGCAACACCCGGCGTGGTCCGGGGCGCGACTGAACCAGGGACTGGCAGGGGCGTCCCGGCACCCGCGGACCCGTCTTGTCAAGGTCCACCGGGACGACCCCTTAGCGGGCCTGTTGCCGGCCCATCTCAGCCACGGATCTGGCTCCCAGCCGCTGCGCGACGGTGCGAGCGGCGAGGGGTCAGCGCCCTGCCGATTGCCCGGTAGGGGTGAGATCTTCAAGCATTGCGAGGTATCGGAGATGACAGGATCGATCACCAGGCTGCCGTTCGCCGCCTGCCTGCTGGCCGCAGCAGCTGTGGCCCCGGTCATGGCCGCGGGACCCGCGGATGCGGCCCGGCCCTGTTTCAATGTCGAGGTGCAGAACCGCCCCGTCAATCAGGCGAGCGTGCAGCAGGATTGCGAGCGCAATTACAACCGCACCGTGCAGGCCGGCCAGCAGAACCACGCCCAGACCATCCAGACCGGGGCCGTCAATAGCAATAAGACCAGGCAATATCAATACGCTCCATGGCCCGGTCGAACACGCCCCGATGGCGCTCGGTAACGCCGTGACCAAGCGGTTTGGTTGCTGCTGCCAGGGATGATCACGCCCGGCCAATCAACGGCATGGGCGCCCGCGCGAATCGTCTCACGGGCGCCCTTCGCTCGCCCTTGGTAAGCCGGCGCGCCAGCCACCAAAGAGCGGGCGTGCAACCGCGTCGCGTATCGCATCCATCATCGCTCGGGGTGAGCGATGACCAAGTCGAGGGATAACATCATGAACCAATCCGCAGCGAGATCAGCACGCTGGCTGGCCGCCCTGCTGCTTGCCGGCACCAGCATCAGCGCTGGCGCCCAGCACAATAGCAATCGCACGCACCAGGTCGGTCAGGTCAATATCAATCACACCTGGCAATGCGGCGAGGTAAATGACAATGCAACCGAACAGGCGGGCCGGATCAACATCAATCGCACCGTGCAGTCCTGCCCGGGTAGCCGCGGTCCGGCCCGGGCCGGCGGCGCCGACGCCGACCGGAGCGCGGCTGCAGCCAGGCAGCAGTCGGCTGCCGCACTCAGGGCAAAGGCGGCCCAGCGTGGCTGGCGCTGAGGATCGCTGGCCCTGGGACCAGCGGCAGCGGCAGCCGCACTGCCCCAGGATTGTCGACCGCGCGCTCTGGGTCAGCCTGCTAGCCCTCGCCCTCGTCGGCCGTGCGGAGATGCTATATGGGCAGACCGTGCGCAGCGGCAATGCCGTCACCAGCGTGCAGCAACAGGGTGGCACGCGGGCCAGCCAATCAGTGGTCACCCGTTATCCAGACGGGCATCGGGTTCGCACGCGTGATGGGCGCAGCACCGATCTGACGATCCAGCGCGGGGCCAGCAATGGTGCGGATGGCCGCAGCCAGCGGTTCAGCGCTCCCGGTGACGAAGCTCATTGGGATCGCACCGATGCTCCCAGCAGCACCCCCAGCCGTATCCCCAGCCGTACCCTGGAGACCGAGGCCGGGCGGCCCGACCCGCCCGTTACCCGGGAGGGCTTCCGACGGCGCCTACTGGAACGTATGGGCATCCGGCCTGGCAGCTAGCGCGACGACCCGGACGCGCGGCGTGATGCTTGTTGATCAGGACGAGGCGCGTGGAACTTGGTCGATGCCGAGGTTGGCCGGCGCCGGGGTCCGACTGCCTCAGCGGACCGGTGCGGCGGCCAAATCGGCAGCAGCGCTAGCCGCTGGATCGGATTCCAAGCTCGGCTCTGGTTCCGGCTGCGGCTCCCGGAAGACAAGCCGAGGATCGCCGGGATGGGCCGGTCGATCCAAGACCGCCAGGAGGGCCGGATCGCGCCCATAGATGTCGCGTCGAAAACCGACCCGGCCAGCATCGTCGGCTACGGCCGTCAGATAGAACAATAGGATCGTAAGCGGCTCGTCCAGATTGACGTAGCGCGTCTGGCCGCGACGGACGACGGCCTGGATGCCGCTGCTGTCCCAATCGAACGGTTCCAGTACCTGCGCGGCCAGTTCCAGCGGGTTCTGGACTCGCACGCAGCCGTAGCTGTAGCTGCGGGTCCCATGGCTGAACAGATGACGGCTGGGAGTGTCGTGCAGATAGATGGCGTGGTCGTTGGGGAACATGAACTTGACCTGTCCCAAGGCGTTGCCCGGGCCGGCCGGCTGCACGATGCGATAGCGGCGCGGGTCCGAGGCATCGACCCCACTAACCTCGTGGCCGGTGCGCCGATCCACCACCCGATAACGCCCGGAGGCCCGGCCCATCTTGCGCTGGATGGTGGGCGGGACAGTCCAGGTGGGATTGAACACCAGGTGATCCATCTCGTCGCGAAACATCGGGGTCTGATTCTCGGCCGTGCCCACCACGGTGCGCGTCTCCCAGACCGGCTGATGATCGCGGTAGAGCTGCAGTCGAAAGCCGGTGATGTCCACGAACAGGTAATCCGGTGGCAGGTCGCGGTACAGCCAGCGCATGCGCTCGAGGTTGGCGCGTAGGAGCGGCAACCGATCCTCCAGCGGGCGGTTCAGCGCGCGCAGGGTCTGCGGCCCGATGACTGCATCCGCGGCCAACCTCGAACGGCGCTGGAAGGCCTTCACGACCTCCGCTAGGCCATCGTCGTAATACTCGGAATCGTTCCCGGGCGGGGTCTCGTAGCCCTCGCTCACGGCCAGGCGCGCGCGGATTGGCACCAGGCGCGAGTCCCGTGCGCCGGGGCCGAGATTGGGTCCAGCCGGGATGGGTTTGAAGTCACCCTGGTCGGCGAGCGCCAGATAGCGCTGATAAGCGCGCTTGAGGTTGACGTAGAATGGCGGCTGGGGAAGCCGCGCGGTCACTGCGGCGGCCAGATCCGGGGCTGCCAGCACCGCGGCCAGGTCGCTCTTGATCACCTCGGCATCGGCCCGCGGCACAAAAGTCCAGCCGGCACCCACGTGGCGCGGGTTGTACTTACCATATTGGAAGTGATGCAGATAGCGCAGCAGCGCATCGCTGAGGAGCAGGTCCGCATCCGCGCGGGCGGAATCGGGTCTGCCGTTGGGCTCGGCCTCATCCAGGGTCCCGCGGGCCAGCAACGCGGCGATCGCCTCGGCGTGAAAGTCACTGGCCTCGAAGCCGTCGGCGCGACTCGCGTGAGCCAGCGCCAGTAGGGACTCGGCCCGCACACGATCCCAGGCCGGGCGATGGTCGCGCTCGGCATAGAACTCGGCCAGCAGGCGCGCGGAGTAGACCGGGACGGCGCCAACCTGCTGCAACTCCCCCGCAAGCAGCGCCGCGCTTCGGTCTTGTAACGGGGCAGTCGTCGTCGCATCGGCCGTCGCCGCCGATGTCGATGCCGGCGCCGACGGGACGGGCCGATGATCGGGAGCATGGGCAGGTAGTCCGGCGCCCTCTGCGGCAAGCCTTGCCTGGCCGGCTGGCTTGGAGTCCGTTGGCGGTGGCGGTTCCGATCCCATCAGCGTCGCGGCGCCGGCTACCGGCACCAGCAGGGCCAGTGCGAACCAGAGCGGCGGCCGTAGTCCCGGCCGGCCACGGTCGCCGACGCGGCTCTGGCTGCAGCACCGGCGACCGGTTGCGCGCGAGCGTGGCCGCAGGAACAAGAGTAGGCTGATCATGGCTGCATCTGCAGGGTTTGGTGCAGCTGTTGGCAGGCACTGTGGAGATACTAGGCAGGTTTTGGCGACGGCAGGTGCTGCCATCAGCCAAACCACAACGGCTTCAGCATTCGCCGATCAACTGCACCCGCCCCTGTTCGTCCACCGATTCCAGGCGCACATCGAAGCCCCATAGCCGACGGATATGCAGCAGCATCTCATCGACGCTCTCCGCCAGCGGACGCCGGTTGTAGCGGTAGTGGCGCAGGGTCAGCGAGCGGTCGCCGCGTAGGTCCACATCATAGACCTGAATGTTCGGCTCCCGGCTGCCTAGGTTGTACTGGTCGGCAAATGCCTGACGCAGTTGCCGGTAGCCCGACTCTTCATGGATCGCGGTGATCTCCAGGGTCTCTTCGCGGTCATCGTCGCAGACCGCAAACAGGTGGAACTCGCGCATCAGCTTGGGTGACAAGAACTGGGCGATGAAGCTCTCGTCCTTGAAGTTGCGCATAGCGAAGTCCAACACCTTCAGCCAGTCCTCGCCGGCGATGTCCGGGAACCAATAATGATCCTCGTCGGTGGGTTCCTCGCAGATACGCCGGATATCGCGCATCATGGCAAAGCCCAGGGCATAAGGATTGATGCCGCTGTAGTAGGGGGCATCGAACGATGGCTGCAGCACCACGTTGGTGTGTGACTGCAGCAGTTCGATCATAAAGCCATCACCGACATAGCCCTGCTCATACAACCGGTTTAGCAGGGTGTAATGCCAGAAGGTGGCCCAGCCCTCGTTCATCACCTGCGTCTGACGCTGGGGATAGAAGTACTGGCCGATCTTGCGCACGATCCGCACCAGTTCGCGCTGCCAGGGTTCCAGCAGGGGCGCGTTCTTCTCGATAAAATAGAGCAGATTCTCCTGCGGCTCCTCGGGATAGCGCCGCTCGCCGCTGGTGGTCTCGGCAGTTCCCCTGACCGGGAGCGTACGCCACAGATCATTCACCTGGGACTGCAGATATGCCTCGCGCTCGTGCTGACGCTTCTTCTCCTCGGCTAGCGACAATGGTGCTGGCCGCTTGTAGCGGTCGACGCCGTAGTTCATCAGGGCATGGCAGGAGTCGAGCAATAGCTCCACCTCCTCGCAGCCGTAGCGCTCCTCGCACTCGGCAATGTATCCGCGGGCGAACACCAGGTAGTCGATGATAGCGTCGGCACTGGTCCAGGTGCGGAACAGGTAGTTACCCTTGAAGAAGCTGTTGTGGCCGTAGGAAGCGTGAGCGATCACCAGCGCCTGCATCGGCAAGGTGTTCTCCTCCATCAGATACGCGATGCAGGGATCGGAGTTGATCACGATCTCGTAGGCCAACCCCATCTGGCCGCGGCGGTAAGTCTGCTCGGTGGCAACGAACTGCTTGCCAAAAGACCAATGATGGTAGTTGATTGGCAACCCGACCGAGGAGTAGGCATCGATCATCTGCTCAGAGGTGATGACCTCGATCTGGTTGGCGTAGGTGTCGAGGCCGAACTCGTCGTGCGCGATCCGCCCGATCTCGCGGTCGAAGCGCTTCAGCAACGGAAAGGTCCACTCGGAAGATTCGGAGATGATCTTATCGTTTGACATGACTGTCTGCAGACCCTAGTGGGGCTCGACCCGGCGCTGACCACCGGGCTTGCAATGGCGGGCATTGGCGGCGGGAGAACTCCGCCTGATTCCGTTTCAGGCAGGTTCAAGCCTCCTGCCGACGGAACAGGTCGCGGAAGACCGGAAAGATGTCCTCGGCGCCGCTGATCTCTTCCATCGCGAAATGGGGATGCACCGCCTTCACGTCCTGATACGCATACCACAGGCTCTGGTGCTGACGGGGCGTGATCTCGACGTAGGCATAATAGCGCATCAGCGGCATCAGCTTGGTCGTCAGGATCTCACGGCAGATGGTGGAATCGGAATCCCAGTTGTCGCCATCGGAGGCCTGCGCCGCATAGATGTTCCAGGTATCCGAGCCGTAACGCTCGGAGATCACGTCGTAGGCCAGATTAAGTGCGCTCGACACCACGGTGCCACCAGTCTCGCGGGAGTAGAAGAACTCCTGCTCGTCGACCTCCTGGGCAATGGTGTGGTGGCGGATAAACACCACCTCGATCCGATCGTAGTTGCGCTGCAGAAACAGGTACAGCAGGATAAAGAATCGCTTGGCGAGATTCTTGCGCACCTGGTCCATGGAACCTGACACATCCATGATGCATAGCATCACCGCCTTGCTGGTTGGCTCCGGCTGCTTAGTGAACGACTGATAGCGCAGATCGAAGGTGTCGATGAAAGGTAGTGCCGCGATCCGCGTCTTGATCCGGTCGATCTCTTCGCGCAGGGCCACCACCGGGGCGGCGTCTTCCGCCACCCCGTCGGCGAGCAATGCCGCCAGTTCTGCCTCCAGCTCGCGCACCCGAGACCGGTAGGGGGCGCCGAGGGCTGTGCGGCGGGCGATGGCCCCCTTCAACGAACGCACGACATCAATGTTGCTCGGGGCGCCCGTGGTGCTGTAACCGGCGCGTACCGTTTTGAACTCGGTAGTGCCGAGTAGTTGATTGCGGACCAGGTTGGGCAGTTCGAGATCCTCGAATAGCAAATCCATGAACTCGTCGCGGGAGAGTTCGAAGACGAAGTCGTCTTCTCCGATACCACCGCGACCGGCCTTGCCCTGGCCAGAACCGCCACCCTCACCGCTCTCGGGGCGCTGCACCCGATCGCCCTTCTGAAATTGCTTGTTGCCCGGATGGACCACTTCGCGGGTGCCGCCGCGGCCATGATGAAAGACCGGTTCGGAGATATCCTTGGAGGGAATACCAACCTTTTCGCCGGCACCGACATCAGTGATACTGCGGCGATTGACCGCATCCGCGACGGCCCGCTTTAACTGCGACTTGTAGCGCTTCAAGAAACGCTGACGGTTGACGGTGCTCTTATTTTTGGAGTTGACGCGACGGTCGATGAAGTGAGACATAAATCTTGGCGCTTGCGGCTGGGCTGTGACGGGAGGAGGAGGACCGGATCGTTACCGTCGGAACCAGCCCGCGATGGTGCACACCGCAGCGGTGACGTTCCGCTGGCAGCCTGGCTGCCAGCGGTTGCCGCCGGCCGCCAGGTGGCCGCCGGCCCTGCACCGCCCACCCGGCGTCATTGCGATTTGCGTACCCGCAGATACCATTCCGACAGCAATCGGACTTGCTTCGGCGTGTAGCCCTTCTCCACCATCCGGTCGACAAACTGCTCGTGCTTCTTCTTCTCGTCGGCGGAGGCCTTGGCATTGAAGGAGATCACCGGCAGTAGTTCCTCGGTGTTGGAGAACATCTTCTTCTCGATGACCACCCGCAGCTTTTCGTAACTGGTCCAGCGCGGATTGGCCCCGTTGTTGTTGGCACGCGCGCGAAGCACGAAGTTCACAATCTCGTTGCGGAAATCCTTGGGATTGGAGATGCCGGCGGGCTTCTCGATCTTCTCCAGTTCTTCGTTTAGGGCTCCGCGGTTCATCATCTCGCCGGTATCGGGATCGCGATACTCCTGATCCTGAATCCAGAAGTCGGCATAGATCACGTAGCGGTCAAAGATGTTCTGGCCGTACTCGGAGTAGGATTCGAGATAGGCGGTCTGCAGTTCCTTGCCGATAAACTCGGCATAGCGCGGCGCCAGGTACTGCTTGATGAAGCCAAGGTAGCGGTCCTGCACCTCCGGCGGCAGATGCTCGCGCACAATCTGCTTCTCCAGCACATAGAGCAGATGCACCGGGTTGGCCGCGACCTCGGTATGATCGAAGTTGAAGACCTGCGACAGGATCTTGAATGCGAAGCGGGTCGAGATCCCGGTCATGCCCTCGTCGACGCCAGCATAGTCGCGATACTCCTGCACCGACTTGGCCTTGGGGTCGGTATCCTTGAGGTTCTCGCCATCGTAGACCCGCATTTTGGAGAAAATGCTGGAATTTTCGGGATCTTTGAGACGCGTCAGCACCGAGAACTGGGACATCATCTCAAGGGTACCAGGGGCGCACGGTGCCTGATTCAGCGAACTATTGCGCAGCAGCTTGCCATAGATGTGCTTCTCTTCGCTGACACGCAGGCAGTAAGGCACTTTAACGATAAAAACGCGATCGAGAAAGGCCTCGTTATTTTTGTTGTTGCGGAACGATTGCCATTCCGACTCGTTGCTGTGGGCAAGAATAATACCCTGGAAGGGGATCGCCGACAGTCCCTCGGTCGCGTTGTAATTGCCTTCCTGGGTCGCGGTCAGCAATGGATGCAGCACCTTGATCGGTGCCTTGAACATCTCGACGAATTCCATCAACCCCTGATTGGCGCGGCAGAGGGCGCCGGAATAGCTGTAGGCGTCGGCGTCGTTCTGGGCATAGTGCTCCAGTTGGCGAATGTCGACCTTGCCCACCAGTGAGGAGATGTCCTGATTGTTTTCGTCACCGGGCTCGGTCTTCGCTACCGCAACCTGCTCCAAGATCGACGGATACAGCTTGACCACACGGAACTGAGTAATATCGCCGTTATATTCCTGCAGACGCTTGACTGCCCAGGGGGACATGATGCTGCGCAGATAGCGCGTAGGAATGCCGTAGTCTTCCTCTAGAATCGGGCCGTCTTCCTCGGGGGAGAACAGACCGAGCGGAGATTCAAAGACCGGCGAGCCTTTGATCGCATAGAATGGCACACGCTGCATCAGTTCCTTGAGCTTTTCCGCCAGCGACGACTTGCCGCCGCCAACCGGACCGAGCAAATATAGGATCTGTTTCTTCTCTTCCAGTCCCTGGGCGGCGTGCTTCAGGTAGGCGACCAGATGCTCGATTGCCTCCTCCATGCCAAAGAAATCAGAGAAGGCGGGATACCGTTTGATGACTTTGTTCTGGAAGATGCGGCTGAGGCGCGGATCGTCGTGGGTATCGATCAGTTCCGGCTCGCCGATGGCGGCAAGCAGCCGCTGCGAGGCCCCAGCGTAGGCCATGGGGTCGCGTTTGCACAGATCGAGATACTCGTGCAGGCTCATGTCCTCCTCGCGGGCGGACTCGTACCTGGCCTGGTAGCGCTCGAAGATCGACATGCAGGATACCTCTCTCGATGGACGCATTCGGGTGACCGCGGACCGGGGCGCCAGGTGCCGTAACGCCCCAGCAGGGGCCCGCTCCCGCTTTAGAATCAGATGACCGCACCGACCCGATTATGCAAGTGGTGTACGGTCCCCTCTAGCAAGCTCCGCGCCATGGATGGCCGGTCGTGACCGGCCATGGCCGGGAAAAACCGAGGCTTGCCATATGCTGGTGCTAGCCGCCTGAACTTGCACCATTGTTATGCGGATCGTGACCGACGGCACGCGGGTTGCACCTACGGCCCCGCCGCTGGTCGCGTCATCGGTACCCGCCGCGGCCCGAGACATTGTTGCTTTGCTGATGACGAAGACGGCGCGCCGGGCGCAGCCGGGCAGCCAAGATGGCAGGACCCCGGGTGATTAGAACAAGCACCTCGCGCCGGGTTCCTTCTCGGCAGCCCTGCCGAGACGTCCCGATCTGGCCGCAATTGCGGCCCTGCCGGCCGGACGATCTGCCGAGTGGTCTGTCAGCATGCGTGACCGGCCCAGCGGTTGGCCTGGCAATCCGAACCCACCGGGCCCCGCCGACTGGACATGCAGTACGATTGCCGGTGGGGGCGGTTGGCCCAAGTCTAGCGCGCTGCCCGCCTGTCGAAAATAGCCAACCCCAGCCATAGGAAAAAGAGCAACGCGAGCCCGGCGCCGACCGGCAGCGGCTGCGCGGTTGCTACCACCCCTAGGCTCAGCACCGAGACCAGCGCAAACAGCAGCGGCGGGAGTGGATACCAGGGGATCCGATAGGGGCGCGGCAGGGCGGGCTCCTGGCGGCGCAGACGCATGACCCCGACCACGGTGAGCAAGGCCGACAGCCCCAACGTGAAGCCAGCCGCACCCAGCACTGCGGCAAAGGAATCGGTCAGGATCATCGCGCTCGCCAACAGCCACAACGACAGGACAGCCCGGAATGGTGCGCCGCGACGATTACGCGCACTGAAAGGGCGCAGCCCCGGCCAGTCCTCGGCCATGCGATCGAGCACCCGCGGCCCTGCTAGCAGCATCGCGCTCAGGCTGGAGATCAGCAGCATGCCCAGGGCCACGCTCACCAGTTGGCTACCGGCAACCCCGAACAAGCGCACCGCCGCCGCTGCCCCCACCTCGACGGTTCCCGGCAGTTCTCCCGCCGGAATCTGGCGCAGAAAGGACAGATTGAGGAGCATATACAGGAGTGTGACCAGTGCTGTGCCCAGCGCCAGGGCGCGCGGCACGGTCTGTCGTGGTCGGCGGACCTCGGCGCTGACATAAGTGGCCGCATTCCAGCCGGAATAGGCGTAGGAGACGTAGATCACAGCGAGGGCGAAGGGGGCGGAGGCGATCGCACTCAGGGTTGCGCGCGACGGCTGCAGGGGCAGCGCGCCCGGCACCGGCGGCATCAGCATCCCGGCAAGGATGAGCAGTAGGATCAGGGCCAGCTTGAGGAGGGTCGCGATGACCTGGAAACGCCGCCCCAGGTCAAGATCGAGGGCATGTATCGCGGCAACTAGCGTGACCGCGCCAAGTGCCAGCCACAGCGGGGGCAGCGGCAACGCGACCGCCAAGTAGCGCCCGCAGGCCATGGCAGCTAGCGCGACGGGGGCACCGAAGCCAACGATAAGCGAGAGCCAGCCGGCGATGGTGCCGAGCCGTGGCCCGTAGATGCGCGAGATGAAATGGTATTCGCCGCCGGAATCGGGCAAGGCCGCCGCCAGTTCGGCATAAGATAGGGCGCCGCACAGGGCGACGATGCCGCCAAGCAGCCATAGCAACAGGAGCGCTGGGGCATCCGGCACCGCTGCCGCTTGCAGGCCCAGGGTGGTGAAGACGCCGGTGCCGATCATGTTGGCGATTACCAGCAAGGTGGCGGCACGCAGGTCTAGGAATGGCCGTGGCCCACCACCAGCGGCGCTGACAGCCGCGGATTTGAGGGCTGGATCAGGCGGCATCGATTCCGGTTGCAGACACGTTGAACCGGCACCTGGCAACGCGGGCAGCAGCGCGGATCGCCGCCGTCAGTGGCGTGAGGGGCCGCGCGCTGCTCAGTCCGGGTCGAGCAGGGCGAAGCAGAGCAGGGTCGCGGTCAGCAAGAGCAGCAGCAGACAGCCGGCACCCCCGCATAGCAGCAGCAGGGCTGCGGCTGCGCCCCAGACTAGCAGGCACAGGCTCCGGTTGGCACGATAGGCTCGGCTGGCCCGACGTGCCTGAAAGGCGCGATAGTCCGCCCGCCCGCCGCACAGCCAGTTCAGTGCCTGGCGTGGCCACCGGCAGAGCCGCGTTCGCGTTGAAACCATCGCCGATCGCTCCGCGGGTTGAGACCGAGGACAGGATGGGCGCTGCCAAAGGCGTCAGACCGCCCGGGCTGTCGGTGGCGACCGCGGCACTGCTGCCGTTACCAGGAGCGCACCCAAGTCCTACCGCCGTCTCGAGGTCAGACCAGATGTCCAACGCTACCCCAACCCGCCACTTTGATATCCGCGTGCAGGCTACGCCTTTCGACCCCGCCGCCGAGCAGGACGCGTTGCGCCGCGACAGCACCCGGATCGGTGCCATGGTCGCCTTCGTCGGCCAGATGCGGGACTTTGCCGAGGACGGCCCGGTGCATGCGATGACCCTGGAGCACTATCCGGGTATGACCGAGCGCGCCCTGGCCGCAATTGCCCGCGCGGCCGCGGCGCGCTGGG
Source organism: Chromatiaceae bacterium (assembly GCA_007693535.1). Classification (GTDB taxonomy): domain Bacteria; phylum Pseudomonadota; class Gammaproteobacteria; order Chromatiales; family Chromatiaceae; genus Lamprobacter. The sequence continues at coordinate 43,281 of REDK01000120.1, read as the reverse complement.
TACTCGACGGCATCCGCATCGTGCATCGGGTGGGCCGTCTGCTGCCGGGGGAACCGATCGTGCTGGTAGCCGTGACCAGCCACCACCGCGGCGAGGCCTTTCGCGCCTGCGAGTTCCTGATCGATTACTTGAAGACCCGCGCCCCGTTCTGGAAACGGGAAGAGACCGCGACCGGCGCCCGCTGGGTGACAGCCCGCGACAGCGACGCCGAAGCCGCGGCACAGTGGGAACCAGCGCGGACTGATCCGGACTGATTCCCGAGTCTGCCAAAGGAACCCCCACCAAGAGGACCTGCCGGCCTGGCCTCCCGCAGACCTTGACAACCCGGGCTGCGAACGGGCGCGGCGCGCCCTAATGCCAGCCACCAATCTGGCGCTCGCGCACCTCGCGGCGTTGCTGGGCATCCAGGCACAGGGTTGCGATCGGGCGCGCCTCCAGCCGGGCCAGACCGATCGGCTCGCCGGTCTCCTCACAGAAGCCGTAGCTGCCATCGGCGATCCGCGTCAGTGCCGCGTCAATCTTGCGTAGCAGCTTTCGGTAGCGATCGCGGGTCCGCAGATCCAGGGTCTGGTTGGCCTCGCGACTGGCGCGGTCAGCCTCATCGCCGACCTCGTGATGGCTCTCGTCGCGCAACTCCAGCAGGGTCTGTTCGGACTCCTCCAACAGCGCATCGCGCCAATCCAGCAGCTTGCGCTGAAAGTAGGCAAGTTGGCGCGGGCTCATGTACTCCTCGTCGGCAGCCGGCCGATAGTCTGGAGGGAGGGGATCTTGATCGGACATGACAAGCAACCTCGGATGAACGTGGAGCGCGCGGCCGGCGGCGCCCCGGATGACGGCGAGCCGGCGAGATTAGCAGAGACCTACCAGGCCGCGGCAACCTGGATATTGCATTTCTTCCAAACGATATAACATAACGTAGTCAGCCTTCGCAGCTCGCCCACACGATGCCCGTTTCGCAGTACGATGGACACAGGTTTCAGGCCAATGGCCAGCCCCCGTTACCCGGGTCACCATACCCGACATCACCCGCTGACCGGGAGCAGCGCAACCGCCTGGGGCGCCGCCGATGCCGGGATACTCACCAGCATCCATCAGCCGGGCACCGGCATTGCGATCTGGTACCGGCCGCCGTCACCTGCCTTGGGCGCGGCTGCCGATCAGCTCTGCACGGCGCTGGCAACACGATCGGCAGACCCCGAGGGCACCAGCCTGCGCGCGCCTTTGGCCACCGCCGATCCCCGCACTGTCATCGCCGATCTGCTGGTTGCCCATGGCCTTGCGTCGGCGAACCTGGACCGCATCGCCCCGTTGGTGGCGGATATGGCCGCCCTCGCCTGGACCTTCTGCAGCCTGGCCCGGGACCTGCCCGAGCCGGCGCCGATCGGGCTGCGACTGGAGGTCATCACCGGCACCAGCTGCCCGCGTTTTCATGTCGACCAGTCTCAACTGCGGCTGCTTTGCACCTATCGCGGGCCGGGCACCGAGTGGCTTGGGCACGCACAGGTTGATCGCCGCGCCCTGTATGATCACCAACCGAACGATCGTATCCTGCGCACAGGCAACCCTGAGCGGCTGGACACCTGTTGGGTCGGTCTGCTCAAGGGCGAACGCTATCCCGGCAATCAGGGGTGCGGGCAGGTCCACCGTTCGCCACCAGCGGCGGGGATGGCACGCCTGCTGTTCTGCCTCGATGTCTGAGCCCGCTCCAGCACAGGCCGGGCGGCGCGCGGCAGTGTTGGCGCTGCCGGCGACGATCCCGGAGGGTTCCTCCCCCAGCGCGATCAAGGCGCAACGCCTGGTCGATCTGGTCGCCATCTTCACGCCCACGGTGCAGTTTTGCAGCCATCCACGCCGGCTGCCGCCGACCCTGGTACGCGAACTGGAGCCGGCCACGGCCACGGCACCAGCTCACACCACGCAGCGCCCGCCTCTCCCTCGGTTGCGACTGGTGCTGGTCGGCCGCGATGCGACCACGCCCGGCCCCCATCTGCAGGCGCGACTGCCTGCCCGGCCAGCCTTGGCAGCCGATCTTGCGTGGCTGATGGAACTCTATGGCGACCTGCTTGGCTGCCCGGCCATCGGTCTGCGCCTGGAGGTCCTCGATCGCGCCATGTGCCCCGGCTGGCATGTCGATCACACCGGCATCCGCCTGCTGTGCAGCTATCGCGGTCCTGGGACCGAATGGCTCGACGACCGCGGTATCGACCGCGACCGGCTGGGTGCCGCCACTACCGGCCGCTCCCCCAGCGGCGCGGCTGGCACCGGCGACATCTGTCTGCTCAAGGGCAGTGCCTGGCAGGGCAACCAGGGGCGCGGCGTCATCCATCGGTCGCCGATGCCCGCCGCCGGGACCGGTCCCCGCGTCCTGGTCGCCCTCGATGCCCTGTGGCGAGACTGACCAGATCCCAGGCGCCCCCTTCCCAACATTGCCGTTTCCAAGCCTGCAGGAGATTCCCATGGCTGATTCGACCCAAGCCCCTGTCGGGGCCGACCACCGGCTGCCGGTCACGGTGCTGTCCGGCTTCCTCGGTACCGGCAAGACCACGTTGCTCAACCGCATCCTCAACAACCGCGCCGGCCGGCGCATTGCCGTCATCGTCAACGACATGTCCGAGGTCAACATCGATGCCGCCCTGGTACGCAACGAGGTGACTCTGAATCATGCTGAAGAGCGGTTGGTGGAGATGAGCAACGGCTGTATCTGCTGCACCTTGCGCGAAGATCTACTGATCGAGGTCGCGGCGCTGGCCCGCTCCGGGCGCTTTGATCAACTGGTGATCGAATCTACCGGCATCTCCGAGCCCCTGCCGGTAGCCGAGACCTTCACCTTTCGTGATGCCGAGGGCAGCAGCCTGGGCGACCTGGCGCGTCTGGACACCATGGTCACGGTGGTGGATGCGGTGAACTTCCCGCGCGACCTCGATGCTGGCGAAGACCTCGCCGCGCGCGGCGAATCCCTGGGTGCGGATGATCGGCGCACCCTCTCGGAGCTGCTAGTCGATCAGGTGGAATTTGCCGATGTGATCCTGTTGAACAAGGCCGACCTGGTCAGCAGCGCTGACCGGCAACAGCTGGAACATGCGCTGCGCCAACTCAATCGGCAGGCTCACATCTTCGCCACCAGCTTCTGTGAGGTGCCGCTGGAGGCCGTGCTCGACACCGGGCACTTCGATTTCTCCCGGGCTGCCCAGGCGCCGGGCTGGTTGGCAGAACTGCGCGGCACGCACACCCCGGAGACCGAGGAATACGGCGTCTCCAGCTTCGTCTACCGTGCCCGGCGCCCCTTTCATCCGGCGCGTCTGCATGCCGCGATGCAGCAGGACTGGCCCGGCAATCTGCTGCGCTCCAAGGGCTTCTTCTGGCTGGCGACACGCCCGAATCTGGCCGGTGAATGGTCACAGGCTGGGGGACTGGTACGCCATGGTGCGGCTGGTTACTGGTGGGCAGCAGTGCCAGCCGCGCACTGGCCCGCAGATGCCGACCAGCGGGCGCGCATTGAGGCCGAGTTCGACGGTCCGTACGGCGATCGCCGCCAGGAATTCGTTTTCATCGGCCAGCACCTGGACCCGGCCGCGATGACCGCGCGGCTCGACGCCTGTCTGCTCGATGAGGAGGAGTTTGCGGCCGGACCGTCACACTGGCGCCACCTGCCCGACCCCTTCCCGGACTGGCAGCACGGCGCGGACGATTGAGCGCACTGCGAGACGACAGCAGGGAGGGCAGTGCAACGCTGCCCCGCGAGCCGCCAGCAGCCACCGCAGGTAACACGGTATGCCCCGCCATACACCGAATGACCGCACTCCAGACCATGTCCCGGACCACGCCGACCGGCTCGATACCGTCCTGCCACGGGACTATGACGGCTGGCGTGACTGCATCGAGCACAAATGTGCGATTCCACTGACCCGTGACTACATCGACCACCGCCTGCGCATCCTATCGGACCCAGGATTGGAAGAGACCCGCCGCTTTGTCGCCTCCTATGGCGAGGCCCACCTGAAGCAGATCGTCGCCTGGTTCGAGCGCGCCCGGGAGGAGGTGGCGAGCTAGCCCGCCGTCCAGGACAGGGCTCAGAGCGAACCCCAGGAACTGCGCCGACGGCGCAAGCGCAGATTGGGCAGGATCAGACCGAGCAGGACGCCGCCAACCAGGGTTCCGGCACCGATCAGGAACCACTGCTGATGATCACGATTGGACAGGGCTAGGTTGGCCTGGCGCAATGTATCGGTCTCGACCCGCAACTGCGCCACCTTGTCCTGATAGTCCTGGCGCTCGCGATCGATGCGCATCACATCTGCCGACGCATGGCGGATCTCAGCCAGTTCCTGTTCCAGCAGGTCCTTCTCCCGCTGCAGCGCCCGCTGCGCATTGCTGAGTTGCTCGTATTCGCTCTGCAATTCCCCGAGTCGGGCGGCAAGCTGGTCCGGTGCCTGCTTGATCTCTTCGAGGCGCTCGCGCATGGTCTCCAGCGCCTCCCGGGCCGCCGGATCTTCCTGCAAATAACGGGTCATAATGTAGCCGGTCACCCCGTCTTCGGTGCGCACATGGGCATAGCCGGTCCGTTGATTGATATCGAGCACGGCCAGCGGCGTGCCACTCGGCAGGGTCCGCAGGATGCGATAGCGGGTACTCTCGCCCGCACGCAGATGAAACTCGTGTTGATCGGTGACGTAACGGGTCTCGGTTGCGGCCAGCGGCGTACAGAGCGCCATGAGCAACAGCAACGGCGGCAGCGAACGGGGCACGATCGGCATCCTGATCCAGCACAGTGGGACAATGATTGGAGATGACACAGGCCGGTGCGCAAGATGCTAACGGCGGCACTCTCAGGCGCCGGCACATTTGACTCGCACGCGGTGGTTAGCCAGGTGAACGCCGCTGCGGCCGGCGGCTAGCAAGGGTTGCCGACCGGCCAGCCAGCAGCCGGCTGGGGCCGGCGGCGGTTCATTCTGGCGCGCTGCCGGTGCGATCGTCGAGAGCACCCAGCAGTAGCAGTTCGAGCAGGGCCTTTTGCGCGTGCAATCGGTTCTCGGCCTCTTCCCAGACCACCGATTGCGGCCCATCGATGACCTCGGCGCTGACCTCCTCGCCACGATGGGCCGGCAGGCAGTGCATGAACAGGGCTTTCGGGCGCGCCCGCGCCATCACCGCGGCATCAACCTTAAAGCCGCCAAACACGGCACGGCGCGCGGCCTGCTCGCTCTCCTGGCCCATACTGGCCCAGACATCGGTGACCACCAGGTCGGCATCGGCCGCGGCCATCTGCGGGTCCCGCACAACGGTGCAACGGTCACTGGCCGCGGTGATGGTCGCGGCGTCTGGCTCGAAGCCCTCCGGGCAAGCAATCGCCAGACTGAAATCGAAGACCCGGGCAGCATTGATGTAGGAGTTGCACATATTATTACCGTCGCCAATGAAGGCAACCCGGCAACCGCGGATGCTGCCCCGACATTCCCGATAGGTCTGCATATCGGCAAGCAACTGGCAGGGATGGAAACGGTCGGTGAGGCCATTGATCACTGGCACTTGCGAATAGGCAGCGAAGCGCTCGACGGTCGCATGGGCGAAGGTGCGGATCATAATCGCATCGACCATGCGTGAGAGGACTCGGGCGCTGTCTTCAACTGGTTCCCCGCGCCCGAGCTGGGTATCCCGCGGCGACAGGAACAGGGCATGGCCCCCCAATTGCGTCATGCCGGCCTCGAACGAGACCCGGGTGCGGGTGGAGGACTTCTCGAACAACATCGCCAGGGTACGTTGGCGCAGCGGGGCGTGCGGCGTCCCGGCGCGGTGCATGCGTTTGAGTTCGGCGGCCCGCTCCAGCAGCCGTTCCGGCTCGCCGGGGCGGAGGTCGAGTAGGGTCAGAAAATGCCGGACCATCAGCCATGCCCTCCATTGCGGTGGGCCCGGTCAGCGGCCCGATCTGCACCGAGGAAGCGGCGGATCACCGTCGCGACGCCGTCGACTAGTTGCGTTGCCTGGTCGTCATCAATGATCAAGGGCGGCAGCAGCCGCACCACTCGCTGGGCAGTGACATTGATCAGCAGGCCTTCGTCGAGGGCCATGGTCACGATCTCGGCACAGGGCCGATCCAGCTCGATGCCGAGCATCAGCCCAGCGCCGCGCACCTCGACCACGCCAGCTAACCCGGCCAGGGCCTGGCGCAGCCCAGCGACCATGGAAGCCCCCAACTGTCCGGCACGGGCCGGCAATTGCGCCGTGATCAGCGTCTCCAGCACGCTCAAGGCCGCGCGACAGGCAAGTGCATTGCCGCCAAAGGTCGAGCCATGGCTGCCCGGGCCAAGCACCTCAGCCGCCGCCCCGCGTGCCAGGCAGGCGCCGATCGGCACACCATTGGCCAGGCCCTTGGCCAAGGTCATCACATCCGGCTGAATACCGGCGTGGCGATGGGCGAAGAGTTCTCCGGTACGGCCCATGCCAGTCTGGATCTCATCAAGCATCAACAGCCAGCCGTGCTGATCGCAGCAGGCCTGCAGGCGCGCGAGGTAATCCGGCGGCGGGATGACGATACCACCCTCGCCCTGGATCGGCTCCACCAGCACGGCGACGATATTCTGGCGGTTGGTCGCAGCGATCGTGAGGGCATCGATATCGCCATAGGGCACCCGCACGAAGCCCTGTACCAGGGGCTCGAAGCCGGCCTGGGCCTTGCGGTTACCGGTCGCCGATAGAGTGGCGAGAGTCCGGCCGTGGAAGGCATTGTCCATTACCACGACGGCCGGATCGGCGATGCCTTGGCGATGGGCATGCAGGCGCGCGAGTTTGAGCGCGGCCTCGTTGGCTTCGGCACCGGAATTGGCGAAGAACACCCGGTCCATGCCGGCTGCGGCACAGAGGCGCGCACCGAGTTCCTCTTGCAATGGCACCCGGTAGAGATTGCTGGTATGGATCAGCGCCCCGGCCTGCTCGCACAGCGCCTGCTGCAGTACCGGATGAGCATGTCCCAGACCACAGACGGCAATGCCGGCCAGACCGTCGAGGTAACGGCGGCCGGATTCATCCCACAGCCACGCCCCCTCGCCGCGCACGAAGGCGACCGGCAGCCGGGTATAGGTCGCCATCAATGCGGCCCCTGCAGTTACTACTTGCGTCATCGAAGTCCTGCCCCTGGAACCGACTGGTTCAGATCGCACCGCTAAACGCCCGCGCAGAAAACAGAACGAGGCGGCCCCATAGCAAGAGGAAGCCGCCTCGTGTGTGCGCCAAGTCCAGCAGCATAACAAACAATGGCGCGAAGCCAAAGGCTGCGCTGAACCTTATGATGGAAGAAGCTCGCTTGATCGACCACCCTGGTCACGACACCGGCACGGGACCGGCTCGGGACCGAGCGGCGCGGTCCTCGCGTGCCCACGATCCCTCCGGTGCTCCTTGACACCGCACCGGCCGGATCGATAGCCGGGCCGGCGCCTGGCTGCTACGCTCTGCACCCTGACTGAGCTGATTGGTAACGGAGACTTGGCATGACTACAAGCCGGTGCGCCGTACAATGGCGCCGAGGCCGTTTCGCCACCAGCAGACCTGCCGCTGCCGGCCGGGCCTCGGTCAGGGTGCTGAGGCAGGTTTTGGTGCAGGTTTTGGGGCAGGTGGCAAGGCTGCTTCCGGTCCTGATTGTGGGGCTGTTGCTGGCACCAGTCCCGGCTGCCGCGGTGCAGGTGCAGATCGATGACGAACTGGCGCGACTGCAGGCCGAGCACACATTCGAGCTGACCGGTGCCGAACTGGTAGCAGGAGCGGTGGGGCATGCCGAGGGCGACGACCTCTGGCACCGCTTGCGGCTGCTGCTGGAGCGCTTCGACCACATCATCCTGCAAGGCCCGGGAGGCAGTGTCGAGCGGGTGATCATCCTCGGGCGTACCAGCCTGGTGACCCCGCCCTCGGTGGTGTTGCACGACACCTCGGCGGCCAGTCCCGACGCCGACGAGACCGACGACATCGAGCTGGAGACCATCCGGAGCGGCAACCAGCATTCGGTCCTGGTCCATCTGGAGGGGGGGGACGGGCGCCGCGTGGAACGGCTGTTGCTGGTGGACACCGGCGCCGATTCCGTGGTCCTGCCGGCATCGCTGATCGCTGCCCTCGGGATCGACGATGACAGCCTCGGCACCCGCGACGTGCAGACGGCCAACGGCATCGCCCAGGCCCGCATCGGCACCCTGCCGGCGGTCTGGCTGGGTGAACGCCGGATCGTCGGGGTACAGGCCGCCTTTCTCCCCGACGACCGCCTCGGCAATGCCGGCCTGCTCGGCATGAGCGTGCTTGGCCGCTACCGCCTGACGATCGACGACGAGCACAACCAGCTACGGCTGACCACGCGCTGAGGAACCCGGGCGAGCGCGGCAACCGATTCCTTGCAATGCCCGCGAGGATGCGTCAGAGGGAGGCATGTTCGGGTGGTTCATGGTGCATCGCCTGCGCGAGCGCTTTTCGACCTGGCCGAGGACCGAGTGCTCACTGGCATCGTCCCCGGGCGTGCCTTGAGCAAGATCTTTAATCGAACCATCCAAGCACATCCCGTGCCACCGACCAACGTGGGGGCGCTACCACATCGGTCTCGCCGAGCATCCAGAAGTGATAGAGCTGGTCGATACCGCCGGTACTGAGGGCCATCAGCAGCCAGGCTTCCACGAACGCCAGCAGCTCTGGCTCGCCTAGCGGCAGGGCATAGCCGAGCGGTTGCATGCGCACCGGTCGCGGCACCACCAGGCTGAAGCGGGGATAGCGGATGGTCCAGGCCGCCCCCTCCTCCGCCTGCATCAGCAGCACGTCGAATGCTGGCGGGTCGGCGCCGAGGAGCCCGTCGATGGCCTCGTTATCGGCCAGGAACAGCGGTTGCGCCGCCGGCAGCAAGCGCTCCAGCGCCCGCCGTGCCGAGCGCGAATCGGTGATGGCAATGCGCAGATCGGGCCGCGCGCCGACCTGCGCCCAGGTCTCGAACTCACGCCTGCGGTGATCGGTAACCACCAGCCCAACCGCCCCGTCGAAGACCGGACGGGTCATCGCGAAACGCTCGGTCAGGTCGGGCAAGATCGGCATCAGGGACATGAACAGGTCGCAATCACCGGTGGCCATCAACTGCTCGGCCGCGGTGCTGCCGGCAACGCCGACGAAGGCCACCTCGGCATCCAGTTCGCGCGCCAAGCGATGGGTCATCTCGATATCGAAACCCACCAGCTCGTCATCGCGATTGAGGAAGGCGGAGGGGTAATCGCTGCGACGGAAACAGGCGTGCAGGCGCCCGCTCGCCTGGATGCGGGCCAGCGCATTGGGGGCCGGCGCCCGCGCCGCTGGCATCGCCTCCTGATAGACCTGGTGCGGTTGCGGCGTCTCCAGCAAGGTCATGCCGGCCAGCTCTTGATCGAGGGTGAACGGGGCGACGAAGATATACGTATAGAAGGCGCGGATGCCGAGCAGCAGCGCAAACAGCAGCGCCACCGAAATCGCGGCAAACCGCAGCAACGCCAGCGGCCGGATGTACAGACGCCCCCGCAGGGCATAGGCACCGATCAGGGCGATGGCAATCAGGTGCATGCCCGCCAGCAGGGTGCCGAAACGGGCGCCGATCACATCCACGGTGATGAAGACCTGGAACAGATCGGCCGGCAGTTGCAGCAGATCGAACAGGAACGGCAGAGCCAGGATAGTACTGCCAAACAGGGCGGCAAGCCCCGCCCCGGCGATGGTGGGATAGTCGGCAATGGCGACCGCACTGCCGACAAACCAGCCCCCGAACAGCACGAACATCAGCGAGAGCACCAGGCCGAGATTGGGAAACGGAAAGGCGGCCGGGATCAGGATCTCGATGGCATTGTCTTCTGCCTCCAGATCCTCGGGGCTGCCCTGACCGGGCGCGGCGGCGTCGGCGCGGGCGATCAATTCCTTGCCGTCTGCGGCCAGGACCGGCAGGACGATCAGCACGTTGGCGGTGGCAAAGGCGGTCACCAGTGGCCCGCGAAAGGCCCGCAAGACGCTGCCAAAGGACAGCGGCGTGAGGACCGCGATCAGCCCCGGGATGACCCACAGGCTGAGCAGCAGCGCCATGGCCACATACACCACCAGATAGACCTGCAGCCGCGCCAGATCGGCAATCTCGATGGTCGCGGCCGCGCCCGCAGTGATGGCGAATACGCCCCAGGGAGCGATCCGCGCAACGAAACCGGTCATCACCAGCAGGGTATCGCCAACGGTGCCGAGCAGGTCCACCAGTCGCTGCTTCTGGTTGATCCGAATCAGGGCGACGCCGAAGATGATGCTGAACACTACGATCGCCGGCACCACCGCGTTGGCCAGCGCATAGAAGATGTTGGCTGGCACATACAGACGCAGGAAGTCCACCGGCGGTGGCTCCTCGATGCGGCTGGTACTGAAGAAGGACGCCGATGGCCAATCCGGAAAGGCGAGCGGGGTCAGCAGGACCACCGCGATTCCGATCACCCACAGCAGCAATAGCACCGCCCCGGCCCGCAGCCCCAGAGCGGCCGCCTCGGCCAGGCTCAGGCGCCCGAGCGAGGTGATCAGGGCCACCACCACATAGGGAATGACGGTCATTTGCAGCAGGGCAATGAAGATGTCCCCGCCATACTTCAGAAATGCCGCCTTGTCGCCGAAGAAGACCCCGACCAGGATGCCCAGCCCGAGGCCGATGAAGACCTGGGTGGCGATGCCGAGACGGCGCCGCCTGGGTTGCTTGGTTACACTCATGATGAATCCTTTTGCGGGTGGCAGGGGACTACCGCCGTTCGGCAGGCAACTGTTGCCCTGGCCGGCCGTGGCTGGCAAGGCCAGGCCTGCCGGAGATGGTGGGATGCGGCGCCCGGCGCCGCGGGGATTCAGCGGTGGGACAGGAAGTGCGCGAGCAGGGCACGGGTTGAAGCGTCGTGGTCGGGACCGACCTCCCCGCGCTCGATCTCGCGCAGGATCACCCCGGCGAGCTGCTTGCCGAGTTCCACGCCCCACTGGTCGAAGGAGTTGATCCCCCAGATGACCCCCTGGGTGAAGATCTTGTGCTCATAGAGGGCGATCAGGGCACCCAGGCTGCGCGGCGTGACCTGGTTCATCAGGATGGTATTGGTCGGGCGGTTGCCATCGAACTGCCGATGCGGGGCAAGGCGATCGGCCTCGGCGGGTGGCAGCCCGGCGGCGAGCATCTCCGCACGCGCCTCGTCGTGAGTGCGCCCCCGCATCAGGGCCTCGGTCTGAGCCAGGCAGTTGGCAATGAGCTTGGCATGATGATCGCCAAGCGGATGATGACTGCGCAGCGGTGCAATGAAGTCGGCCGGGATCAGCTCGGTACCCTGGTGGATCAATTGATAAAAGGCATGCTGGCCGTCGGTGCCGGGCTGCCCCCAGACCACTGGTCCGGTCGCATAGTCCACGCGCTCGCCAGTGTGCGTGACGTGTTTGCCGTTGCTCTCCATGTCGCCCTGCTGGAAATAGGCTGGAAAATGCTCCAGGTATTGATCATAGGGCAGGATAGCATGGGTGCGGGCACCAAGGAAGTCGATGTACCAGACCCCCAGCAGACCGAGGATCACGGGTAGGTTCTGCTCCATGGGTGCAGTGAGAAAGTGCTGATCCATCGCATGGGCACCCTCCAGCAACTCGATGAAACGATCATGACCGATCGCGATCGCGATTGGCAGGCCGATAGCTGACCACAGCGAGTAGCGCCCGCCGACCCAGTCCCAGAACCCGAACATCTGTTCGGTATCGATCCCAAATGCGCTGACCTTATCAGCGTTGGTCGAGACCGCGACGAAATGATTGCGCACCGCCGCATCACTGCCCAGTGCGTTCACCAACCATTGCCGGGCGCTCATGGCATTGGTCATGGTCTCCTGGGTGGTGAAGGTCTTGGAGGCAATAATGAACAGGGTAGTGGCCGGGTCCAGCCCCTGTAAGGTTGCAGCCAGATGGCTGCCGTCGACATTGGAGACAAAGTGCGGTCGCGGCCGTCCCGATTGATAGGGCGCGAGTGCGGTGCAGACCATCTTCGGCCCGAGATTGGAACCACCGATGCCGATGTTGACCACATCGCTGATCGGCTGACCGGTGAAGCCGCGCCAGTCGCCGCTGCGCACCCGCTCGCTGAAGGCGCCGACGCGCGCCAGCACCGCGTTGACCTCCGGCATCACATCCTGGCCATCGACCAGGATCGGGGTATTGGCCCGGTTGCGCAGGGCCACGTGCAGGACCGCGCGCCCCTCGGTATTGTTGATAGGCTCGCCGGCAAACATGCGCGCGCGCCAGTCTTCCAGATCCACTGACCGCGCCAGCGTGAACAACAGTCCCAGGGTCTCGTCGGTGATCAGGTTCTTGGAGTAGTCCAGGTGCAGGCCGGCGGCGTCGGCACACAGGCGGTCGGCGCGGTCGGGGTCCTGCCGGAACAGGTCGCGCAGGTGGCGGTCAGCCCAGTGCTGGCGGTGCTGATCGAGGGCCTGCCAGGCGGGCGTGCTGCTCAGGGTGGCCATAGTGCGGGGTCTCCTCCGGCGGTCGTGGCGATGGCTCGCGCTGGAACCGATGGTTCCGGGGCGAACCTCGATGGTCGGTGCAGTAGGGTCTGATTGTACCGGTGACGGCCGCGGGCCGGGGCAGCGGGTGGCCACTGCCCGTTCAATCGTTCACGGTCGGCGTGCGCGCCGCCAGCGCGGTCTGATACAGCCGGTTGCGGTTGCCACCGGTGATGCGGGCGGTGAGGGCAACGGCCTGCTTGAGCGGCAGTTCGGCAGCCAGCAGGGCGAGGATGCGGTCCTCCTCGGCAGCAGCCCGCGCGCCCGCGCTGCGCCGATCGCCCCCGATCAACAGGACCACCTCGCCGAGTTGTTGCTCGGGGTCTGCGGCGATGCGCGCCGCCAGGGCGCCGGCCTCGTCGCTGAGGAAGGTCTCGAAGCGCTTGGTCAGTTCGCGGGCAAGCACCGCCGGGCGCGGGCCGAGCACTGCGGCCACATCGGCCAGGGTGGCAGCCGCGCGGCGCGCGCTCTCATAGCAGATGAGGGTGCCGGGTTCGCTGGCCAACCCGGTGAGCCAGGCCCGCCGCTCGCTGTGGCCGCGCGGTGGAAAGCCGACGAACAGGAAGCGGTCGCTGGGCAGGCCCGCAGCGGACAGGGCAGCGATCAGGGCGCAGGGACCGGGAATCGGGACCACCGGGATCGCGGCGGCGCGCGCCGCTCGCACCAGCACATAGCCGGGATCATTGATCAGTGGGGTGCCGGCATCGCTGATTAGGGCGATCGAGCGCCCGGCCTGAAGGGCCGCAAGCAGGCGTTCCACGCGCACCTGTTCGTTGTGATCATGATAGGCGATCAATTCTGACTTGATCCCCAGTGCACCGAGCAGGCGGCCGCTATCGCGGGTATCTTCGCAGGCAATCAGATCCACCGCTGCCAGCACCTGGCGGGCGCGACTGCTGATATCGGCCAGATTGCCGATGGCGGTTGCGACCACGTATAGTACTGCGCCCATTGTACCCCCTGCCCCGCTGTGCGGAACCTGCTGGATGGAGAGGATCATGCCCCAGTCCCATGCTGTCCGGCCGCTGGCCGCGGATCATTCCCCCGAGGTCGCCATGGCGGCGGCGGTGTTCGCCCCACGGCCGAACCAGAAGTGCCAGCGCCGGACCTCGAGTCTGACCCCGTTGGTCGCCTTGCTGGCTGTCCTGCTGGCCGCGAGTGGTTGTGCAATCGACCCCACTCGCGATGCCGACCGGGTCCTGGCGGCAGTGCCGGGCGAACCACTGGCCCGCGCCGCCGAGCTGGCGCGCCGCGGCGAACCCGCCGCGGCAGCCGAACTGTATCTGGAACTGGCCGAGGCCGCCGTTCCGCCCGCCCGTCAGCAGTTGGAGCTGGACGCCGCCCGGGCACTGTTGCAGGCCGGCCAGACCGACGAGGCCAACCGCGTTCTGATCGCTATCGACAAGACCGCGCTGACCAGTGTCCAACGCGAACTGGTGCTGCTGCTGGAGGCCGATGTCGCGTTGCAGCGCGGGCGCGCCGAAGATGCCATTGCGCGCCTGGGGCGGGTCAACCAGCGGACCCTGCCGGCGGACCTCCGCGCCCAGTACTTTAGTACCCTTGCCGCCGCCCAGCGCCTGAACAAGGATCCGCTGGCCGCGGCCCAGGCGCTGGATCAGCGTGACCGGTTATTGCGCGATGACCCGGCCGCGCGGCTGGACAATCAGGTCTCGCTACTGTTCACCCTCTCCACCCTGGGTCCGAGCGGACTGGACGGCGCCGCCCGCGAGACGAGCGGCCGCATGCGTGGCTGGGTGGAACTGGCGCGTCTGGTCGGCGGCTTCGGTGCCGCCAGCCCGGAACTCGACAGCCGCTATGCCCAGTGGCGCGGGCGCAACCGGATGCATCCGGCCGAGGGCAGCCTGGTCAGCGCCTATTTCCGTACCCTCGCCGGCGGCTATCCAGCCAATACCGAGGTGCTAGTCCTGCTGCCCCGGGGCGGGCGCTTCGGTACCGCCGGTAATGCCGTGCGCGATGGCATCCAGGCGGCGCGCGAGGCCGACCGCAGCGGCAATCGGCCTAACCTGGACTTCCGCGATGCTAGCGGCCGAGTCACGGGTCCGTTCGACCGCGGCGTCGACGGCGGGGCGCAACTGGTCATCGGGCCGCTGGATCGCGAGGGCGTCGACAGCCTCGCCGGACGCCCCGCGCTGCGGGTCCCGACCCTGGCCCTGAACCGCAGCGGCGGTGGCACCGCGTCCAATCTGTATCAGTTCTCGCTGGCCCCCGAGGATGAGGCGATCAACGCGGCCAATCTGGCCTGGGCGGCCGGGCTGCGCAGCGCCGCCCTCCTCTATCCGTCCGATCCCTGGGGCGAACGCATGGCCACGGCCTATCGTGGCCAGTGGCGCACCCTGGGCGGCCGCATGCTGGCCGAACAGTCCTATAGTCCGACCGCCGGCAACCACGCCCGCGCCGTGGATGCCCTGCTGGCCGGCGGCACGCCGGATCTGGTCTTCCTGGTCGCCACCACGGCCGAGGTGCGCCCACTGTGGTCGGCCCTGCAACTGGGATTGCCGCGGATCCCGGCGATCGCGACCTCCCACGTCTATGACGGCGATATCGATCCCAGCCGCGATGAGGCCCTGGCCGGGCTCTACTTCGTGGAGATTCCCTGGCTGCTGGATCAGGCGCGCAGCGACAGCCTGTCGCGGCGCGCCCTGACGGACCGCTTGCCCAACGTACGCGGGCCGCTGGCGCGGCTCTATGCGATGGGCATCGATGCCTATCGCCTAGCCCCGCGGATCAGCGAGATGGGGCGCAGCCCTGGCACCTTTTTCCCGGGCGAGACCGGCGGGCTCAATATCGACAGCCTGGGTCAGGTGCGCCGGCAACTGGTGCTGGCGCGCTTCACGCCGGGCGGACCGCGCGTGCAGCAGCGCATCGAGGTCAGACCGGCGCCGGCGGCCGCCGACGCTGGCGACAGCGACGACTGATCCCGCCGCAACCGCTGGCAGCGCGCTAGTCGCCCAGGCCATGGGGGCGGGGTCTGGCACGCCGCCGCTCTGCCCCGTCGATCCCGCCTTGTTCAAGTCGCTCCTCCGCAACCTTCCCGCCGCGGTGGCCCGGTTGGCAACCAGAGGGTCCCCCGGTGCTGGCCCGGTTATTGGTTCCGGTCAGGACCCCAGTCACGGCAGGTCCGCCGTTGGCCCGGCCAAGGAACGGCTGGCGCGGGCCTGGCTGGAGCATCAGGGCCTGGTCCATCTGGATCATAATGTTCGCTGCCGCCGGGGCGAAGTGGACTTGGTCATGCGCGACGGCGACACCCTGGTCTTCGTCGAAGTCCGGTTCCGGCGTTCGGAAAGCTTCGGCGGCGCCGCGGCCAGTGTCGACCGCCGCAAACAGGTCCGCATCGCCGCCGCCGCGGCCCATTATCTACAACGCCACCCGACCCGCCTGCCCTGCCGCTTCGATGTCCTCGCGATCGGCGCCGATGACCAGATGCACTGGATCCGCCATGCCTTCGATCAGACCTGACCCTGTCCTGCTGCTGATGCTGATGCTGATGCTGCCGGCGATGCTGCCCCTGGGTGGCTGTGCCCCGATGGCCGTGATGGGCACCGCGATGGGGGCGCGGGTGGTGCATGACCGGCGCCCGGCCCAGACCGTGCTCGACGACGAGGTCATCGAGACCCGCGCCATGATCCTGTTCTTCCAGCATCAGGACATTGCCGGACGCAGCCGCATCCGCGCCAGCAGCTTCAACCATCGGGTCCTGCTGACCGGCCAGGCCGATGATCCCGCCGTCGCCCGGCGTTTTGCCGAGCTGATCAGCGCTTTGCCCAAGGTGCGCGAGGTCTACAACGAGGTTGAGATCGGACCGCGGGCCGGGCTCACCCAGCAGGCGACCGATGCCGGCATCTCGGCCCGAGCCAATGTCGCGATCGGTGGCGGCCGCGGGCTGGAGGGCTTCGATATGACCCGGGTCAAGATCATCACCGAGAACGGCGTGGTGTTTCTGATGGGGCTGGTTACTCCCGAAGAAGGCGACCTAACCGCCGACGTGGTGCGCCGGCTGCCGGGGGTGAACCGGGTGGTCAAGGTCTTCGAATACATCGACCCCCCGCCACGGGGAGCCGCATGAGGTCGCCCGCTCGTGCCGCTGCCGGGCTCGACCGCGGCCTCGCCCGGCGCCTGGCCGCCATCGTCGGCAGCGATGCCCTGCTCACCGATCCCGGCGACTGCTGGGCCTACGGCTATGACAACAGCCGCCGCCACGCGCTGCCGGTGGCGGTCGCCTTCGTCACCGCGGCCGCGCAGGTGGCAGCCATCGTGACCCGGTGTCGAGAGGCCGGGGTGCCGATTGCCGCCCGCGGTCTCGGCACCGGCACCACCGGCGCCTCGGTCCCCGAGCGCAGCGGCATCGTGCTCGCCTTCGAGCGCATGAATCGCATCCTAGAGATCGATCCGGCCAACCGGCTCGCCGTCGTCGAGCCTGGCGTGGTCAACGACGACCTGCAGCGGGCAGTCGCCGCCCATGGTTTCTTCTGGCCACCGGACCCGACCAGTGCCGCGGTCTGCACCATCGGCGGCAACCTCGCCTACAACGCCGCTGGGCCACGGGCGGTGAAATACGGCACCCCGCGCGAGAACACCTTGGGTCTGACCGCGGTCACCGGCACCGGCACGCCGCTGCGCACCGGCGTGATGACCACCAAGGGTGTGGTCGGCTACGACCTCACCCGGCTCATCATCGGCTCCGAGGGCACCCTGGCCCTGATCACTAGCGCCACCCTCAAGCTCACCCCGTTGGCCGAGGCACGCCGCACCCTGCGGGCCACCTATCGCGACCATCACAGCGCCGCCGCCGCGGTGGCCGCGATCATGGCGCAACCGGTGACCCCCTGTGCGCTGGAGTTCATGGACGGCGCCGCCATCGCGATGGTGCGCCGCTTCTCCGACCTCGGCCTGAGTGACGCGACCGGCGCCCTGCTGATGATCGAAGTGGACGGCCCGGCCGCCTGCGTCGATGCCGCTGCCGCCGCGGTCAGCGCAGCAGCCCGCAACGATGGGCTGCTGGAGATCAGCATCGCTGCCGACCGCGACGAGGTGGCCGCCCTCTGGCGCACCCGCAAGGCCCTCTCCCCGGCCCTGCGTCATGTCGCCCCTAAGAAGATCAACGAGGACGTGGTGGTGCCGGTTTCGCGCATCGGCACCTTCATCGATGCCCTGGAGCGGCTCGCCGGCGAGCATGCGATCCGGATCGTCAATTTTGGCCATGCCGGCAACGGCAACATCCATGTCAATCTGCTGGTCGACCCCGACGACGCCGACGAGATGGCCCGCGCCGAGGTCTGCCTGAGCGCAGTGTTCGACCAGGTGGTCGCCCTCGGCGGCACCCTCTCCGGCGAACACGGCGTCGGGTTGGAGAAACGCGACTTCATCGAGCGCGAACTCGACCCCGCCGCGCTGGCCCTGATGCGGGCGATCAAGGCGCAATTTGATCCGGCCGGGATTCTGAACCCGGGCAAAGGCCTGCCGCTGGCGGCGCCGGGCGGCTGAGGTCCGCGCAGGGTGGACGGCGCCCGCGCACCTGGGCACCGCCAGCGACCGCCTGCAACCGCATGCCGAACGACCGAGCCGACCGATGCCCAGCCCCCCGCCACACCGAACGGGCCAGCCACAGCCAGGTGCAGTCCGCGGATCAACGCAAGACACCACCCGCTGGTTCTGGCGCGCGCTGCTCGCCAGCGCCCTGCTGTCGCTGGCCATCGCCGGTAGCCTTTGGTGGGTTCTGCTCTCGCCCTTCGGTCCGCAGCCCCCGGACGGGCCGCCCGGCGTCGACGTGGCGGAACCGCAGCGCGTGTTTGTCTACGGCACCCTGCGCCGACCCTGGGTGCGCCAGTTCGTGCTCGGTCGCCGCGGCGAGACCCAACCGGCACTGTTGCCGGATCATCGCCGCGTCGGTCTCGATGTCCACCCGCAGCCGGGCACCGCCACCCCGGGCCTGCTGCTGGAGGTCAGCGGCGCCGAGTTGCGCCGGCTCGACCGCTATGAGCGGGTCGGCCGCCGCTATCGGCGCTGCCTGCTGCCCCTTGCCGATGGGACACGGGCCTGGGTCTATCGGCGCCTGCGATAGCGATGGCGACCCGCGGCCGCCGGGCGCCAGCCGCTGCGGTGTGCAACTGACAGGGGTTCAACCGGCATCAACCGCCGCGGCGCGGGCCTCCTCCAGCCAGCCGTCGAAGGTCTCGCGGTTGGCCCGAATCCAGGCCTCGGCATGTCGCTCGATATCCCGCGGGCTGTTCTCGCCATCGCGCATGCGCAAATTCTGGGCGCTGATGTCGTTGTTGCTGACCTCCATCACCGCGAACAGGCGCGCGGCGGCGGGATTGGCCTCGGCCCAGTCGCGGTTGGCGACGATGCGCTGGGTATTGGCCTGGAAGCCGTAGTTGGACCCGTCCGGCAGGGTGGTGTCGAGTTGCGCGCGCTCGCCGGGCAAGGCGCTGAAGGGCACTTGCAGCCAGACCACGTCTTCGCCCGGAACCAACACCCCACTGACCCAGTGCGGGGTCCATGTGTAGTAGAGGATCGGCTCACCCTGACTATAGCGGGCCACGGTATCGGCCATGATCGCGGCATAGCTGCCCTGGTTATGAGTCACGCTCTCGCGCAGGCCATAGGCATCCAGATGATGCTCGATGACCTGCTCGCAGCCCCAGCCGGGGGTGCAGCCGGCCAGGTCGGCCTTGCCATCGCGACTGCTGTCGAAGAGCGCGGCCAGCGCCGGGTCGGTCAGTTGGGCGATGTTGTCGATCTCGTAGGCCTCAGCGGTCTCCTTGTCGATCAGGTAGCCTTGCAGGGCATCGCCCGAATAGACCCCTTCGCGATAGAGCCGCGCGTCGCCGCCGGCAGCGGTGTAGAAATCCACATGTAGCGGGTCCCAATGGTTGGCGATGAAGGTGGCATCGCCATTGGCCACGGCGATGTGGGCGGCGGGGTATTCGATCTCGCGGATCGGCTGGACGTCGTAACCCAGGGCCTCCAGGGCCTTGACCACCAGCAGGGTCTGAAAGGTCTCTTCGGCGATCGAACTCTGTAGCGGCTCGACCCGCACCCCGGCACCCGGCTGGGTGGCCACGGACTCGTTGCCGGCGGGTTCGGTATCGGTCAGGGGCACGGCCAGGACGAGCGCTGGCAGCAGCGTCGCGGTGCACAGCAGACGGCTGAGCAGGGCCGGGAACCATTGGCAGGCGCCAGCGCACGGGCGCGGAACTGGCCGATGGTCATCGTCACGGCGAGCCAAACCAGCGTGATAGGGTGGTCGCTTGAGCATGCGTTGTCTCCTCTGGTCTGCCGGAAACCGGGCGCCCGGGGCTGGGCGCCCGGGATGGATAGTGGGCGGCTGCAGCCGCGTGACATGCGACCCAGGTCGGCGGCTGAAGCCGCACCTATGCGGTGCCCGACCGCCGGGAGCGGCGCACCAGCCAGCGCATCGGTCTGACCACGAGCCCGGCCGGGCCGCGCTCGAACCAGCGCTGCGGCTGTCCCCGCACGCGGGTCGAGCGGCCAACCGACTGGGTGATCCGGTCGAGCAGGATAGCGAGCAAGACGATGCCAACCCCGCCGATGGTGGCCAGCCCCATGTCGAGCCGGCCGATGCCGCGCAACACCATCTGTCCCAGGCCGCCGACCGCGATCATCGAAGCAATGACCACCATGGATAGGGCCAGCATCAGCGTCTGGTTGACGCCGGCCATGATCGTGGGTAGCGCCAGCGGTAATTGCACCTTCAACAGCAACTGCCGGGGCGATGCCCCGAAGGCGCGGGCCGCCTCGACCAGGTCGGCCGGGACCTGTCGGATGCCGAGACTGGTCAGGCGAACCAGTGGTGGCAGGGCGAAGATGATGGTCACCACCACCCCGGGCACATTGCCGATACCGAACAACATGACCACCGGCACCAGATAAACAAAGGCCGGCGTGGTCTGCATCGCGTCGAGCAGGGGTCGCACGAGGGCGCTGGCACGCTCGCTGCGCGCCAGCGCGATGCCGCCGGGCAGGCCGATCAGCAGGCAGAACAGGACCGCGGTCAGGACCAGGGCCAAGGTCACCATGGCCGCGTCCCAGGCGCCGATCAGGCCGACCGTGGTCAGTGCCAGGACCGCCCCCAGGCCCAGCCGCCAGCCCCCCGCCTGCCAGCCGAGCAGCCCGAAGAGGGTCAGCATCAGCGGGTGCGGCGTTGCCAGCAAGGCCGCCTCGACGGCGCCGAGGGTGGCATCGATCGGCCAGCGGATGGCCTGAAACAGTGGCCGGAAGTTGGCGACCAGCCAGTCCAGACCCTGCTCGACCCAGGCCCCCAACGGGATCACCGCCTCCTGGAACGGGTACCAAAGGTCGAACGGCAGCCGCGCGGCGGTCTCCGCGCCGCTGTCGCTCAACCAATCGGCGCTGGTGGGCGCCGGCGCACTGGCGTTGCCCGTCCCCCAGGGATTGACCGTGCCCGACCTCGGGTCGCCGCTGCTGGCCATCTCAGGTCTCCCGATCCAGAGTCTGCAACAGACTGGCCTTGGTAATGACGCCGAGATAGCGCCCGGCCGCATCCACCACCGGCACGCCACAGGGGGCGGCGGCCACGACCCCGAGCAGTGCGGCCACCGGAGTGGCAGCATCCAGGCGCGGAATACCGTCGAGAAAGGCCTGACTGAGCCGAGGTGGATCGCTCTGCAGTGCCTTCTGCAGCGACTCCAACGAGACGACACCGTGCAGGTGTTGATCGCGATCGACGACATAGCCGAAGCTGCGGTCATGCTCGCGCAGGCGCGCCACCGCGGCGCGGACGCCATCGTCGTGACGCTCGATCACCGTCACCTGCGTCTTGCGGGCGATATCGGCGGCCTTGAACACCGTGGCCACATCGACCCCGCGAAAGAAGGAGCGCACGTAGTCGTCGGCCGGGCGGCGCAGGATCTCGTCCGGAGTGCCGACCTGCACTACCCGGCCGCCCTCCATGATGGCGATGCGATCGCCGATGCGCATGGCCTCGTCGAGGTCATGGGAGATGAAGATCACGGTGCGACTACTGTCGGCCTGCAGGCGCAGCAATTCGTCCTGCATCTCGCTGCGAATCAGCGGGTCAAGCGCCGAGAAGGCCTCGTCCATCAGCATCACCGAAGGATTGCTGGCCAAGGCCCGGGCCAGGCCGACGCGCTGCTGCATCCCGCCGGAGAGCTGCCCCGGATAGCTGTCGGCCCAGGTCCGCAGCCCGACCTGATCGAGCGCCGCCAGCGCCCGTTGCTCGCGCTCGGCACGCCCGACCCCGGCCAGTTCCAGACCCAAGGCGGCATTGGCGCCGACACTCAGGTGGGGCATCAGGGCGAAGGACTGAAACACCATGCTCATATCGCGCCGCCGCAGGGCCAGCAGTTCGGCCTGACCCAAGGCAGCGATGTCGCGGCCATCGACCAGCACCCGCCCCGCCGTCGGCTCGATCAGCCGGTTGAGCAGGCGCACCAGCGTAGACTTGCCGGAACCCGATAGCCCCATGATGACGAAGACCTCGCCGGCCGCAACCGTGAAGCTGGCATCGCAGACCCCGACGGTCTGCCCGGAGCGGGCGAAGATCGCGTCCTTGTCCAGCCCCTCTAGCAGCAGACGCAGGGCGACCTGGGGGTGCTCGCCGAACACCTTGTACAGGTGTTCGACCACGACCTTCTCTGGCATGCGTTGGTGCTCGCAGGACGGCGGTGATCAGGCTGGGCGCCTCAGAAGTAATAGCCGAAGTTGATGTTGAAGCGGTAGTTCCAGCGATCGTTGCCGTTGACACCGAAATCGCCAACGCCCGAGAAGATGTTGCTGTAATCGTCGCCGCGGTTGCCGACGAAATAGTTGCCGTCGGACCAGGCCAGATCGCTGTAGATGAACCAGTTGCCGCGCGCCCAGGCGGCACCGGCGATCAACAGCGCGCTGTTCTTGAAGTCGCCCTCATCCTTGAGGATCGTGCTGTATTCCAAGTAGGGCCGCACCGAATCCAGCCAGGGGATCGCATCGGTCTCCCAGAGATAGCTCAGCGAGACCGCCGGCAACCAGCCCTTGGCGGCGACTGGCCAGGCGAAATCATAGGCACCCATCGGCAGCAGGGTCGCGGTACCGAGGGCGTTATCGGCGTGTATGCGATGCGCGAAGCGGGTCACCTGGGTGGCCAGCAGCCAGTTGTTCCAGGTATTCGTCATATGCAGCGACGCGGCCCAGTGATCGCCGTCGCGGGCGCGGCGCCCCTGCAACTGCCCATACTGCACCGAGGCACCGAGCGCGGTCACCACCGGCCAGTCCGGGAACGACTGGATCGCGCGCAGATTGAACTGGTGGCGTCGTTGGTAGCCGTTGGGGGCCGCCGCGACGACATTGCCATCGACATCCAAGCCGCTGGTCCAGATCACCGGGGCATAGCTGTAGCGGGCGCTGTCGCGGCTGCGGCCGCGGCCATCCCAGACACTGCGGTTGTAGTACGCCAGGTCCAGCGCGAGATCGCCGAATCCGGTGCTGTACTTGACCCCGAGCTGCAGGTCGTCGGCAAGGCCGAGATAATAGTGCTGGTCGAAGAACCAGCTCTGGGAGACCCCATAGGGTCCGGGACCGAAGGGGACCCGATTGACGCCCACCTGGACCTGACTGCCATCGACGAAATCCCAGCCCAGCCAGCCAGTGTGGATGAAGTTGTAGCCGTCGTACCAGCGGTATTCGAGGGCGCCGACCAACTGCTCGACCTGCAGATCGGCATTGATTCGGAAGGTATCGAGTTCAAAGTTGCCGCCATGGCCGCCCCGAGACGGCCCGTCGCCACCGCCGGGATACGCGCCAAGGACATAGTTCACCCGCATGGCACCACCGATCGTTAGCGGACCAATGCGGATCTTGTCTGCTGGCGGCGGTGGGGCGACCGCTGCCGGAGCAGCCGCGATCGGGCCAGCCGCGGGCTCGGCGAGCGGGGCCGTCAGCGGCCCGGCACCGCGGTCGGGTTCGGCATCCAGGTCAGCTGATAGGCCAAGCGCCGGGCGGTCTGCCGCTCCCCGTTGCGCGGCCGCAAGGTCTGCCCGCGCCTCGGCCAGTTCCTGCTCCAACGCCATGACCCGTCGCTCCAGCGCGCTCAGGCTGGTGCCGGACGCCGTCAGCGGCAACAGGCCGCTCAGCATCAGCAGGGCCAGCGAACTGGTCCGTGTTGCAGCAGTCGTGGCACGACGCAGCGCCCCGGGAGCGCGGCAAGCGACTGGGAGCGACCGGGTGGTTTTTCTCGCGTGGGGCATCGGTTCGATCCCGAAGGCAGTGGCAACCGGTTACCGGCCTGTTGTTGGCCAGCAACATGCGTTGCAAAAACCTACCGCATCCTGGTGCGCCGATGCAACCAGCGCTGCCGAATTGCAGTGCTGGAATCAGAGGAGAGCGAGTTCAGTGCCCGCCAAGTCGTCGCGGCGAAGCTCGGCACCGGTTGGATCAAGCCGGGTCCGTCTCTTGCTCATCGGCTACGGCGATCTTGTCCGCCTTGGCCTTCTGCGCAGGCAGCTCGGCCGGCTGGAACCGGAATTCGCGTCGTCCGGCCCGATGCTGTCATCGAAACCCGGGGCCTCCTGTCGCAACTGGGTCCTGATCCCGCACAGCAGCCAATCGCCGAAACCTGGCATCTGCCGCAGGGCGAGGCAGGGCCGCTGCGATCCGGCGCCATCGCCTCAGCGACATGAGCGTGCGGGCGATCGCGGCGGTGCTCGCCGGCGCCGACGGCTGGCAGGACGTAGAGAAGTTCGGCCGCTCGCAGGAGCAGTGGCTTTGGCAGTTTCTGGCGTTGCCCTCCGGCATCCCATCCCACGATATTCCAAATGGTGCCCGGGGCGGGACTCGAACCCGCATGGCCGAAGCCGAGGGATTTTAAGTCCCTTGTGTCTACCAATTTCACCACCCGGGCGGGGGTGCAGAAGGCGCAGTTGGTCGCCGCGGCGAGGGGTGCGCGTGCGGGCCGGTCAGTGCTGGCGGTGGCGCGGCAGCGTTGCGGCGGTGGACGACGGCCCGCCAAGTACCGCAGCCAGTACGTGACCCCACCGGTCCCGACGACATGCCGATGACTGACGTGATGCAGGACGAAGTGACGGGGGAGGGAATGGTGGAGAGATGGAGGCTGAGGTCGGAATCGAACCGGCGTAGACGGCTTTGCAGGCCGCTGCATGACCACTCTGCCACTCAGCCAAGCTCTTCAGTATAGGGGTGTCGCCCCCCATTGTCACCCTCAACTGAATCATCCGACATGCCCACTCAGGCTGAGCACAGACAGGCGACCGTGGCAGTGGTGGTTGGTGAGGATGGGCGACACAGCACCACCCTCGCTGGCTGACAACGACATCACCGGAGTAGGACTGGCCGTGGCCGGGGACAGCGCAAGCAGCAACCGAGCAGCTACAATGCGACACGCCTACCCTTGGGCGATCCGATCCCATCCCGCTGTCACGAGGAGCCCTGATGCCTGCCCCCTGCCCCGTTCGCGTCCTGAGGTTCCGATCGTGCCTCGCCCTGACGGCCAGCACGCCCCGCGTCGGGCCGCGCACCGGCCGCGCCGCCGCTGCGCTGACCGGGTCCTTGGGCCTGTCCCTGGTTACTGTCCTGCTGACTACCGGCTGCGGGATGACCGCGGATTGGACGCGGCCGCTGGCCGGGCGCCCCACCGAGGCGGGCTTTTTGGCCCTGGTGCAGGCCCATTGCAGCGACTTCAGTGTTGGCGAACACCGCCTCGGCGATCTGCTGGCCAACGATCAGTTGTTCCAGGATCTCACCGCTCGGCTGTTCCAGGGTGACCTCTCCGGCGATGAATACCTGAACCAGATCCTCGCGCTGCATCCGGCCGCCGACGCCAATGTACCGGCGACCGGTTGTGTCCTCGATCAACTGCAGACCTGCCAGCTCGGCCCGTGCGAGGTTACCGAGCCGTCGGCGCCGGTCGCAGCAACCGTGGCGACACCGGTACCCGCTCCAACCGTCCCACCCGAGGCCCCGGAGCCCCCGCTGGCCACTGAGCCGGCACCGACCCCCGAGCCACTGCCTTGATCGCGCTTTGAGCGGCGTGCGGCATGAGCGTCATCCTCAGCATTCAGCACATCGTGCGCGACTTTCCCGGTGTGCGGGCGGTGGACGATGTCAGCTTTGCGGTACACGCCGGCCAGTGCTTTGGCCTGCTCGGACCCAATGGGGCCGGCAAGAGCACGACGCTCGGCATCCTCAACGGCCTCGACCGACCCAGCGCCGGCCGAGTGCTGTTTCGCGGCCGTCCATTGGACCAAGCCTACCGCCAGGTCATCGGCGTGCAGTTTCAGTCCACTGCCCTGCAGGACTTCCAGACCGTTGGCGAATGCCTGACGATGTTTGCCAGCCTGTATCGCCACCGGACCGAGCGTGCGGACCTGATCCGGATGTGCAATCTGGAGGAGATCCTGGATCGGGATACCCGGGTTTTGTCGGGTGGCCAGCGCCAGCGGGTGCTGCTAGCCATCGCCCTGGTGAACGATCCCGAGTTACTGTTCCTGGATGAGCCCACCACCGGCCTCGACCCGCAAGCACGCCGCAAGGTGTGGGACCTGGTGGAAACCATCCGTGGCCAGGGCAAGACGGTGGTCCTGACCACGCACTACATGGAAGAGGCGCAGCGCTTGTGCGACGAGGTGGCAATCATCGACCATGGCCGCATCATCGCGCAGGCCGCACCGGCAGCCTTGGTGCAGCAGCATTTTCCAGCCGCGATCGTGCGCCTGCCGGCCAGCGCCTGGCCAGCCGGCGCCACCCTGCCCGCTGGTTGCCTGGTCCGCGGGGCCACTCTTGAATTTACCGCCACGGAGGTTCCGGTCCTGCTCCAGGACCTAGCCGCGCAGGACGTGGACCTCAAGGCAATCCGCGTCGACACGCCCAACCTGGAGGACGTCTTCCTGAAACTGACCGGCCATTCGCTACGGGATTAGCCGGCGGGCGGTCCCCGCTGGTTGGACCGCTCCCCGGAGCCGTCGGCATCAGCTGCCAGAATCAGCCTGTTCCGCGCCCGCCTCGGGGATTGCTGACGCCGAGCACGCCCGCAGCCGGATCTCGCCGCCATGCAGGCGGCGGCAGCCATCGCCGGTATCGAGCAGCAGCAGGCCGTCGGCGTCGATCCCGGCCAGAGTGCCCTGGATGCAACGGCTGCCGAGCTGCAATTCGGCCACCTCGCCGCAGTAGCGATCGAGCCGGCGCCAGTCATCGATGAAGGCGGCGAGACCGTCGCGTTCGAAGCCCTCGAACATGCCGACCAACTGCCCGATCAGGGCCGCGGCCAGGGCATTGCGGCCAATAGTCCCCGGTCCAACGATCTCCTCTAGGTCCACCCAGGGCTGGTCGATCGCCGTCCCCTGCACTGGCCCCAGGCCAAGATTGATCCCGACGCCAAGGACCACCTGACTCGGTCCCTGCGCCTCACCACTCACCTCTACCAGCAGACCGGCTAGCTTGCGTCGCCGCCAGTGCAGGTCGTTGGGCCATTTCAGGCCGATCTCCTGCAGGCCGATCGCGACGCGCCCCGGAGCGATCGGCCCAGCCGCTGCCTGGATTGCCGCCACCACTGCGACCCCGCCGGCCAAGCTCAATCCGCCTAGTGCGGCCGGTGGCAATGCGGTACGCCAGAGGATGGAGAGATAGCAATTGCGGCCAAACGGGGATACCCAGAGACGACCGTGACGGCCGCGCCCGGCAAGCTGGCGCTCGGCCAGACAAACCAGTCCGCTCGGGGCGCCATCGTGGCCGCGTCGCAGCAGTTCGGCGTTGGTCGAATCGATCTCGGCCCACACCTCGATCGCGGCCAGGCGCGCCCGGACCGCGGCAGCCAGCGTGGACTGAATCCGGGCTGCATCCAGCAGTTCTAGCGGCTGGCAGAGTCGGTAGCCCTGGCCGCGCGTGGCCGTGATCTCCAGGTCCCAGCGCTGCGCGAGCGCCTGTACCGTCTTGGCGACCGCGGCCCGGCTGATCCCGAAGCGCGCGGCAATGTCTGGCCCGGTATGCTGGCGACCATCGGCGAGCAGGCGGACGAGTGCCAGGTGGCGGCTGGACATCGGCGGGCGCTGCTGTGGCTGGCCTCAAGTTACAACCCGTCGCGCCAGTCCTGCTCTTCTTTGTCGAACAGGCGGGTGGCCTCGGTTGGCCCCCAGGTGCCGGCCGGGTAGGTGTGGATATAGTCACGCTCGGTGGCCCACAGGCGCAGGATGGGATCGACGATGCGCCAAGCCCAGTTCACCTCGTCGTAGCGCAGGAACAGCGAATGATCGCCCTCGATCACATCGAGGATCAGGGCCTCGTAGGCGTCGATGTCCTCGCTGCCGACCATGCAGGTACTGGCATCCAGGCGCTCGGTGCGGGTGCGCATCTCCAGGCCCGGCTGCTTGACCTGCAACTCGATCCGAATGCACTCGTTGGGCTGGATGTTGATCAGCAGCCAGTTGGGCTTGAGCTGCTCGATCGGGGTGTCGTGGAACAACTGCTGGGGCGGATGGCGGAAGCGGATGGCGATCAGCGACTGGGTGGCCGCCAGCCGTTTGCCGGTGCGCAGGTAGAAGGGCACCCCGCGCCAGCGCCAGTTGTCGACGTAGAGCTTCAGAGCGGCATAGGTCTCGGTGGCGCTGTGCGGGTCGACGCCGGGCTCGTCGAGATATCCGGGCAGCTTGCCGGCCTCACTCTGGCCGCTCCGATACTGGGCGCGGAAGGCGTGGGCGTGCACGGCCTGGCGCGGAATCGCCCGGATCGACCGCAGCACCTTGACCTTCTCGTCGCGCAGGGCCTCGGCATCCAGGCTCGGCGGCGGCTCCATCGCCACCAGAGTGAGCATCTGCAATAGATGGCTTTGGATCATGTCGCGCAGGGCGCCAACGCCGTCGTAGAACCCGGCCCGGGTGCCGATCCCCCTGGCCTCGGCATGGGTGATCTGCACATGATCGATGTAGTTGCGGTTCCAGAGGGGCTCGAGCAGCAGGTTAGCAAATCGGAACACCAGGACGTTCTGGACCGTACTCTTGCCGAGGTAATGGTCGATCCGATAGATCTGCTCCTCGTGAAAATGCCGGTGTAGATGCTCGTCGAGGATCTCGGCACTCTCCAGGTCGTAGCCGAAGGGCTTCTCCACCACGAGGCGGCTCCACCCCTGATCCTCGGTATGCAGCCCCGCGGCGGCGAGGCGGTCGGCGGTCTCGCCGTAGAAGCCCGGGGCGATTGCCAGGTAATAGATGCGATTGCCCGGAAACGCCTCGTCTCCCCGCAGGCGCTCGGCCAGCCGCGAAAAGCTGTCGGCATCCTCGATGTCGCCACCAACGAAGTGCAGCCGTCCCAGCAGGCGATCCAGCACTTCCGCATCCAGCCGCTCACCCAGACGCTCGGCGAGGATGCCGCGTACCTCCTCACGCCAGCGTACATCCGACCAGTCCCGCCGGCCAAATCCCAGTACGCGCAGTCCTGCCGGCAGGTGCCCGGCCAGGTCCAGGTGATAGAGGGCCGGCAACAGCTTGATCCGCGCCAGGTTGCCGGTAGAACCGAAGATGACCAGGGTACAGGGGTCTCGCATCATTGACCTCGGGGGTTGGACACCAGGTGCCGCTGCCGCCTGCTCGCCGCTCCCTGGTCGCATGGGGGCGCCGGGAGTAGCACCGGGCGTTGAGCGCCTGAAAAATGTGAACGGGTGACGTGCGCGGTCCGGGCTTCGGCCCTAAACTGAGACCTGCTAGTCAGATTTCCACCACTAAACCGCCAACGCACGACCAGCCGATGCCAATGGAAAGCGATGTCTCGCCCGCGACCAGCCTCCATGCCCGCCTTGATGTGCTCGTCGCCAGCAGCGAGGCCCACCCGCTGATCAAGACCGGCGGCCTGGCCGATGTGGTTGCCAGCCTGCCGGCGGCCCTGCGCGATCTCGGCCACGATGCGCGACTGATCATTCCCGCCTATCCACAGGCCCTGCGCCAGGTGCGCGAACTGCGCCGGCTGGCCGAGTTGCGCGTGCCCAACACGGTCTGTCAGGTACACCTGCTGGGCGGCCGCCTGCCCGATCACGATCTGCCAGTGTACCTGGTGGAGGCCCCAGACTATTTCAGCCGCGAGGGTAACCCCTACACCGATGTCAGTGGGCGCGACTGGGGCGACAACCCGGAGCGCTTCCTGCTGTTTTCCCGGGTTGTCGCCTATGTGGCCCTGGGTCTGCCGCCGCTCGACTGGCGCCCGGATGTCCTGCACTGTAACGATTGGCAGACCGGCCTGGCGCCGGCCTTCTTGCACGACCACGACGAACGCCCGGCGGTGGTCTTCACCATCCACAACCTCGCCTATCAGGGGCTGTTCGACCGGGCCACCTTCGACCGCCTGCGGCTGCCGGCGGTGCTCTGGTCCATGGCCGGGGTGGAGTTCCATCAGCGCCTCTCCTTCATCAAGGGCGGGATCATCTTTGCCGACCGCGTCAACACCGTCAGCCCGACTTACGCCGAGGAGGTGAAGACGGCCCGCTTCGGCTGCGGTCTCGACGGTCTGCTGCGCCAGCTCGGCGGACGCTTCTGCGGCATCCTCAACGGCATCGACTATCGCATCTGGAATCCGGCCACCGACCCCGTGCTACCGCAGACCTATGATCACGACAGCATCCATCTGAAGGCCGGCAACAAACTGCTGCTGCAGTCGCGCTTCGACCTCCCCCGTAACGAAGGGGCCTTCGTGCTCGGCTATGTCGGCCGGCTGGTCGAGCAGAAGGGGGTGGATATGATCCTAAGCATCCTGCCGCGGCTGGCCGCGTATCCGGATGTACAGCTGATCATGCAAGGCGCTGGCGACCGCGCCATCGAACAGTCGCTGGTCGCAGCGATGGCGGAGTATCGCGGCCGGGTCAGCGTTCAGATCGGCTACGACGAGGGGCATGCGCATCTGATCGAGGCCGGCAGCGACGCCTTTCTGATGCCATCGCGCTTCGAGCCTTGTGGGCTGAATCAGATGTACAGCCTGCGCTACGGTACGGTGCCCATCGTCCACCGTACTGGCGGGCTCGCGGATACGGTGGTGGACAGCAGTCCCGAGAGCATGGCGAACGGGACCGCGACCGGGTTTCTGTTCAATGACCCCAATCCCGATGGTCTGTGGTACGCGCTGGAGGCGGCCCTGCGACTCGCCCGCGAGGCGCCCGACCAATGGCGGCGGATCATGCTCACCGGCATGAACCAGAATCTGAGCTGGCAGGCCAGCGCCCGTCGCTACGAAGCATGCTACGCCGAGGCGTTGGGCGCCCGCCATCAACAGGGGGCGGCTGCCTCGGCCTGAAGAGATTTCTCTGAGCGGGATCGCTCTGGGCGGGATCTCTCTGGGGGCGAGCCCTCTCCCGCAGAGATCGCCGCGGCGACTGTGACCCGGCGCTTGCCGCGATCGCGGTGGGGATCGCCTCGGCACCGGGAGTAGCTGATTGAATATGCATCCTGTCCGGCGGGCAACGCCAAGTGCTTCAGCGTTGCCTCCGGTCGTGTCTCGTTAAGCCGCCTGCGCCGGGATGCGATGGCTGGTACCGCTGATGAAGTTGTGTTCGTCAAGATAGACCAGGGTGGGCTGAAAGCGAGCCGCCTGTTCCTCGCTCATCTGCGCATAACAGCAGATAATGATACGCTGTCCCGGTTGCGCCTTGTGCGCGGCGGCACCGTTGATGGAGATGATCCGCGAACCAGCCTCAGCGCGGATGGCATAAGTGGTAAAGCGCTCGCCATTGGCGATGTTATAGATGTGCAGTTGCTCGTACTCGCGGATGCCGGCTTCCCGCATCAGATCCTCGTCGATTGCACAGGAGCCCTCGTATTCCAGCTCCGCGTGGGTGACGCAGGCGCGGTGCAGCTTGCACTTGAGCAGGGTGAGTTGCATATCCAATCGCCTCTTGCAGGGCGGGCAGGGGCCGCGCCGAATGAGAAATGGGTGGGGTGCCGGGAAGCGGTCTGGGAATCGTCCCGGGAAGCATTCCCGGGGCGCACACCGTTGGATTGGCCGGCCGCGATACCAGCGACTGCACCGGTGATATCGGGTCAATGACCCGACCGTGACGGCAGAATGCTGCGCTGCAATATATTGGTATTTTCTCAGTGCCCCGGTCGGATCTGCAAGCACAATTGCAGGTCAGGTCAGCAGATCAGGCCGGGCAGGCCAGGTCGGCGACCTGTCACCGCTCTCCCCCGGCGAGCGGCCCCGATGGTCCGGCGACCTACCGCAATTGACACCTACCCCATTGAATCGCGCCACCGGTCCCAGCGCGTCCCCAGGCGGTTGCGGTCAGCAGCCGGCACCGGGGCAACCAAATCACCGGGCAACCCCGTGACGGGGGCGGCTGGGGAGCGACACTCAGGCCAGGTCCAGGCTGAGATTATCGATCAGGCGGGTACGCCCAAGGTACGCCGCTGCCAGGATCACCAGGGCGCGATCGCCGGGGGCCACCGGAGCCAAGTCGGACCGACGCCGGACGCTAATGTAATCGGTACGCATGCCGCCCGCGGCCAACGCCCGCGCCGCGTCCCACTCGACGTCGGTGGGCGAGGCCCCGTCCTTCAGTGCAGCCACGGCGCGGGTCAGGGTGTGGTATAGCAGCGGCGCCACTGCCCGCTCGCCGGGGGTCAGGTAGGCATTGCGGGAACTCATCGCCAGGCCGTCGTCATCGCGGACCGTGGGGACGCCGACGATGCGGATCGGCAGATCGAGATCGGTGGTCATGCGCCGGATCAGTACCAGTTGCT
Organism: Chromatiaceae bacterium; assembly: GCA_007693535.1. Lineage (GTDB taxonomy): Bacteria > Pseudomonadota > Gammaproteobacteria > Chromatiales > Chromatiaceae > Lamprobacter. Next base: position 11,030 of record REDK01000120.1, on the reverse strand, counting down.
GGAAGTCCTTCTCGCCAAAGGTCGCAAGATCCGGCTGTACCATGTTGAACAGCTTCAACACCACCGTGGCCACCCCGCGGAAATGCCCGGGGCGGCTGGCCCCGCACAGCAGATTCGACAGGACCGGCACCTCGATCTGGGTCTGCCCCTTGCGCCCGCGGGGATAGACCACTTCTTCGCTCGGCACGAACAGGCAGTGATTGCCGCCCGCCCGCAGCAAGTCGGCATCCTCTTCTGGGGTGCGCGGATACTGGGCGTAGTCCTCGCGCGGGCCGAACTGCAGCGGATTGACGAAGAGACTGGTCACCACCCGGTCGCAGTGCTCGCGGGCAACCTGGACCAGTTCCAGGTGCCCGCGATGCAGGTTACCCATGGTGGGCACCAGCGCGATGCTGAGGTCGGCGCGACGCCATTCTCGAACCTGTTCGCGCAACGGGGCAATCGCATCGATGACGGACATCTGGTCGGACATGCTGAGCGCCTCAGGGTCGACAGGGGGTACCGGGCAGGCAGTCATGACGGCCGGTGCCCGACGCACAACCCGGTGTCGTGGCACCTGGTTGCTGAATGCCCGGTGATTGGAGACAGCGATCGTAAAGCGCGTGCCCGGATCAATGTTTGATGCGGTTAGGCCAGTTCAGGCCAGGGTGTGTTCCGGCCCGGGAAAGACCCCCGCCCGCACCTCGGCGGCATAGGCAGCAACGGCCTCCGTGATGTTACCCCGCCCGGCCATGAAGTCCTTGCTGAAGCGCGGCGGGCGGCCCGGGGTAAGGCCAAGGATATCGTAGAGCACCAGCACCTGGCCGTCACAGCGGTTACCAGCACCGATACCGATCACCGGAATGGCCAACTCGGCAGCCAGGGCCGCCGCCAACTCGGCCGGCACGCATTCCAGCACCAGCAGCGCAGCGCCAGCCTCCTGCAGGGCCAGGGCATCGGCGCGGATACGGGCCGCCCCGGCCGCATCACGGCCCTGATAACGGTAGCCGCCGAGCCGGTGCACCGACTGCGGCAGCAGCCCCAGGTGGGCACAGACCGGCACCCCGAAGCGGGTCAGGCGGCGGACCGTCCCGGCCAGTTCAGCGCCGCCCTCCAGCTTGACCATGGCCGCGCCGCCCTCGCCCATCAGGCGCGCAGCGGCATCCAGGGCGCGGCCACCGCTGGCATAGCTGAGAAAGGGCAGATCCGCGATCAGCAGCGCCCGCTCCCGCGCCCGGCTGACGCAGGCGCTGTGATAGACCATGTGCTCCAAGGTCACCGGCACGGTGGTCGCCTGTCCCTGCACCACCATCCCTAGGGAGTCGCCCACCAGCAAGACATCGACGCCGGCCCGCTCCAAGACGCGGCAGAAGGCAGCGTCGTAGCAGGTCAGGCAGACGATGCGCTCGCCGCGCTGCTTCATCGCGATCAGGGCGGCGCTGGTCATGCGATCGGTGGACGTGGGCATAGCAGTCCTTAGTTGATGGGGCATCAGGATAAGGGGAGGTGGCGACGCTTGACCATCCAGGGCCAGACTATCCAGGGCCAGCCGGGGCATTCGCCCGGCCAGAAACGCTGAATGCTTCCGCGTTTCCCTAGTCGATCCGGGTCACGCCATCCGTGCCCACTGCCGCGAGCAGGTCACCCAAACGCCCCCGACCAGGGATGTGCAGGTCGGGCGCGGCGATCGCCGCAAGCGGGATCAGGACGAAGGCGCGCTGGTGCAGGTGCGGATGCGGCAGTTGCAACCCGGGTGCCTGCAGGCAGAGATCGTTGTATAGCAGCAGGTCCAGATCCAGCGTACGCGGCCCCCAGCAGGGACCGTCGCGCACCCGACCCTGGGCCAGTTCGATCTGCTGCAGCGCCTGCAGCAGGGCCCCCGGGTCCAGTCGGGTCTCCAGGCAGGCGACGGCATTGATGAAGTCTGGCTGCGCCACCGGGCCGACTGGTACCGTGCGATAGCGCGGCGAGACCGCAACCAGTCGGCTGGTGGCGAGGACGGCTAGCGCCTGCAGGGCGGCCTCGACCTGCTGCTCCGGCGCGCTCAGGTTGGCGCCGATTCCAATATAGGCGAGCGCATCAGTCATCCGCAGCGGCGGCATCCGCGGCGATCCCGCTACCAGCCGCGGGAGAAACGGCCGTGGTCTCGCCGGTTTTGGGCTTGCGCCGGCGGCGGCGTTTGCGCTTGGTTTCGCCCGCGGCCGAACCACGCTCGCCGGCCTCGCCGGCCTGCAGCCGAGTCCACCAGTCCGCCAGGGCCGGGTCTACCTCGCCGACCTGCGCGCGCAACAGCAAGAAATCATAGGCGGCACGGAAGCGCGGATGGCCGCAGAGCTGGAGCGGGCGTTTGCCCTGGCGACGCTCTAGGCGCGGCTGCATCGTCCAGATCTCGCGCATCGGCAGGCCGTAGCGTTTTGGGATCGCGATCTGGCGCTGCTGTTGCGAGGCCACCTCGTGGGCAGCCAGGATCATCGCCTCTACCGGCGGGCGGTCCTGCGCCAGCAGGGCCTCGTAGCGCAGGCGGACCGGCTCCCACAGCAGGATGGCGAACAGGAAGGCTGGCGAGACGGACTGACCATCGGCAACCCGCCGGTCGGTATTGTCCAGCCCCCGGCTGACGAAGGTGATCGGGAAGTCATGATCCTCGCGCGCCAGACAGGCCTCAGTCTGCGGAAACAGCTCCGCGAACAGGCCGTAGTGACGCAACTTCTCGAACGCCGGCAGGGCGTAGCCGCTGTGGAAGAGCTTGAGCGTCTCCTCGAACAGGCGCGCCGGGGCGATCTCCTGCAGCAGTGGCGCCAGGCTGATGAGCGGCGTCTCGCAGGCGGCATCGATGATGAAACCCAGCTTGCAGGCGAAGCGCACCGCACGCAGCATGCGCACCGGGTCCTCGCGATAACGGGCGACCGGATCGGCGCCGATCAGGCGTAGCCGGCCGGCGGCAATGTCCGCCAGGCCGCCAGCATAGTCCACTAGCGAGAAGTCTTGAATATTGTAATAGAGGGCGTTGACGCTGAAGTCGCGCCGCAAGGCATCCTCGGCGATGGTGCCGTAGACGTTATCGCGCAGGATGCGCCCGTTTTCCACCAGCCGCTGATCCAGGTCGGCATCGGGGTTGGTGCCGCGAAAGGTGGCGACCTCAACGATCTCCGACCCAAAGAAGACGTGGGCCAGGCGAAAGCGGCGCCCGATGAGCCGGCAGTTGCGAAACACCGCCCGCACCTGCTCCGGTGTTGCATCGGTAGCGACATCGAAGTCCTTGGGCTCGTGCCCGAGCAGGAGGTCGCGCACGCCGCCGCCGACCAGGTAGGCCTGGTGGCCGGCCTGGCTCAGTCGATACAGCACCTTGAGCGCGTTGGGGCTGATGTTGGCCCGCGAGATGCGGTGTTCGGGTCGCGGGACGATCAGGGGCTGGGGCGGGGTTGTCGGATGCAAACGGCCTGGGCTTCCTGTTGCGATGGGCAGATGCGGCAGCGGCGCATGGCTCGGGATGGCCGGCCAAGGCCGGGCCCCGGAGTTGGGACCGGAGTCGGGGCCAGATCATGCCTGCGCCAGTGCCCGTTGATCTGGGCTTGAGCGGCCGCTGAATCAACGTATAATACGCGATTCCTGAGTTCGTCACCGCTCCCTTCGTCTAGCGGTCAGGACGCTGGCCTCTCACGCCGGTAACAGGGGTTCGAATCCCCTAGGGAGCGCCACTCAACCATCTGCCAATCCCTTCCTCACCCACCGCGACGCTCCGTCGATCTCGGCAGCGGCGTGGCAGCGTCTTTCGCACAGTACGTCCCACGGCTTAACCGGCACATCTGTCCGCCGACCTCGTTGGTGCCCCCTTGCATCACCGGCGCGTGCCCGATCCCGATCCGTGTGCCCCCCTTAGCTTGTGGCTGCTGCCAGTCGGTGCAGCCACCTACCCGCGCCCGGTTGCGGCCCCCATCGGTGCCGCCCTGCACCCGACTCTTCGGGTTAATCGTCGCGCTCCATTGACGTGGGACAAGCGCGGACGGGAACGCTGGGCGGTCAAGCGTCACCGGGAACCAACCCGGATTCGCGGAACTCCATCGCCGCTGCCGTCAACCCGTGGCGCAGGGCTTGCATCGCCGCATTCAGATCGCCGCGTCCGCGCACCCCGAGCAAGACATAGCTAGCCCCGCCATCGGCACTGTCCAGGTGCGGGAGGCTGAAGACCTTACAGGCTGGAAAGGCGCCTCCGACCTCTTGCATCAATGGAATCAACCGGCTCTCGGGCACCCCATGGACCTCCACCGCCGCCTCCTGTAGAGGTTGACCGGGCGGATACTGCCGGTCCAGTACCCCTTCGGCCATGGGCCATGCCAATTGCGGAAAACCAGGTAGGAACCACAGGCCCTGTAGCCCGAAGCCCGGGATCTGATTGTGTGGATTGGGGATCAGGAGGCAGCCGGCAGGCAGATCGGCCATCAGGATGCGATGCGGATAGGCTGCAGAACCGAAGCGACCCTCGATCAGGGCCTGTGCCTGAGGATGGCGCACCAGCCCGACTCCCGCCGCCGCCGCCGCACAGGCGCGGGTATGGTCGTCCGGGGTGGCGCCGATGCCGCCGCAGCAGAACGCTGGCACCTGATCTGCCATTGCCAGGGCCAGGTGCCGGGTGAGTACCGCTGGCTCATCCGGCAACAACCAATACCAAGCCAGCCCATGTCCGCGCGCCGCCAGCATCGCCTTGAAGGCCGCCAGATGCGCATCGGTGCGGGCGCCGTTGAGGACCTCGTCGCCGATCACGATGAGCCCGAAGACTCGGGCCGCGGCAGGTGCAGACATCGGAGTCTTCCTCAGGAAACGTCAGGGACAATCAGGGAACAGAACGGAAATGGGAGTACGCTGGCAGACTGATCAGCGCTTGACCATGCCCGGGCAGCGTTTCCCTAAATCGTTCCCGGGGACCGCTCTCGGCCCAGGATCGTTGTCCCTGGGCCCTAATCCTCTGCTACCTGCCTGCACGCGATGCCGACCATCTCTGAAACCATTGGCCATTGCTGGCACTGCGGGGCTGCCCTCGGCAGCGCCGATTATGGCCGAGAGACCAGCTGCCTGGCCTGCGGCCGTCCCACCCGCTGCTGTCGCAACTGTCGGCACTATGCCCGCGGCCGCCCGAACGATTGCGTGGAACCCCTTGCCGAACCGGTTGCGGACAAGGCCCGCGCCAACTTTTGCGAGCATTTCGATCCCATCCCGGACCCCGGCACACCTGCCGCAGGCACCGGCACCCAGACCGCAGATCTGCGCGCGGCCGCGGAGGATCTGTTCAAGTGACGATTCCCCGCTGAGGGTGGGAGTTGGATGTTGGGCGTCGGTTACTGTCCCACGCTGGTAACTTGACGCAATTGAGAATCGTTCCTATTATCTGGATCGAACAGAGCGGCCGGTCGAGTGCCGGCCGGCTCAATCCCTGACCACCCTCTGACACTGCCCGGAGCCCCACCGATGTCTGCCGATCATCGAGCCAGGAGTTGGCGTGCCCGCCTCGCCGCTTTCGCCAACCTGCTGCCAGAATCACCCCGTCGGCGACGTTGGGGCTTACTGGCGCAGTTGGCAGCAGACCAGGCGATGGCGGCACCGCAACCGGACCAGGGCGCCGATTCGGCCCGCACCGGTGAGCCATCAGCGGCGGAACCCAAGCGGCACCGGCGGCCTGGCGGCCATACTCAGCCCCATCGGATTTAAGACAATTTGTGTCGGTCTTTCACTCAGCCAACCGCCGCGGGCGGAGAGCCACCGCGGACACCGGCCGGTTCTACACCAAGCCGGTAGCCCGCTTCGCACCTACCTCGGAGCCATTGGCATGCGTGACGATTCCATCTTCGATTCCGACCCGATCCTGTCCCGCTTGGATCCGCAGACCATTCAGCAGCGCCTCGGCACGCTGATCCGGGCCTATCTGCACACCCGCTCGCGCATCATCGCTCGAGTGGTAGTGCGCCATATCGACGGCCTATGCTGCCATCCCGGCTTCCACGCCAGCCCCGAGGAGCGTTGCGTCTATCGGCGGCTGAGTCGGGAATGGCGAGTGCTGGCCGAGCTGGCCTGATCGCACCCTGATCACGGGCCAGCATTGGCCAGTATTGGACCGATATCGGCCGGCCACTGGCCCAGTGGGGGTGCCCCATGGCCGCCGCCGCTCGCTCAGCCGGGCAAGGTGCGCGGCCCGCCGGGCGTCCCCAGGATCAGCAGGTCGGCCGGGCGCAGCGCAAAGATGCCCACGGTGACCACACCGGCCAGGTTGTTGATCGCCTGCTCCACGGCGCACGGATCGGTGATCTGCAGCCCGTGCACATCTAGGATCAGGTTGCCGTTGTCGGTCACGAAGCCCTCGCGCCAGACCGGCGTGCCGCCCATCCGCACCAGCGCGCGGGCGACCAGGCTGCGCGCCATCGGGATCACCTCCACCGGCAGCGGGAAGGCACCAAGCACCTCGACCAGCTTGCCCTCGTCGGCGATACAGATGAAGCGCTCGCTGGCCGCCGCAACGATCTTCTCCCGGGTCAGCGCCCCACCCCCGCCCTTGACCAACTGTAGCCGATGATTGGACTCATCGGCCCCGTCCACGTAGAGGGCCAGACCACCCACCGCGTTGAGATCCAACACCGGGATGCCGTGGGCGCGCAGACGCTCGCTGGAAACCTCGGAGCTGGAGACCGCCCCATCGATCCGGCCCTTGATCCCCGCCAGGCAGTCGATGAAATGATTGACGGTGGAGCCGGTGCCAACGCCGATCACGCCGCCTTCCACCTGGGCCAGGGCCGCCTCGGCGGCCTGTCTCTTCAACGCGTCCTGACCGGAAGCGGCCATAAGCAGGATCCTCGCATCGTTGGTTAAGCCAGCCCGCCATGATCCGGAAAAGGCCGCTGGACCGCAATCGTCAGACGCGCTGGTCGGACGCGCTGGCACCCATGGCGACGGTGCGGCTGGCAGGTGGCGCCCTCAGGTATGCTGTCGGCTCCGCCCCGCAGTGTCCCGTCCCGCCATGCCGCAGTCTTATATCGAGCGCATCCTCAAGGCCCGTGTCTATGATGTGGCCATCGAATCCCCGCTGACGCTGGCCAAGGGCCTATCGCGCCGGCTCGCCAATCAGGTCTTGCTCAAGCGCGAAGACCTGCAGCCGGTGTTCTCGTTCAAGCTGCGCGGGGCCTACAACCTGCTGCATCAACTGCCGGAGTCGGCGCGCGCGCGCGGGGTCATCGCTGCCTCGGCTGGCAATCATGCCCAAGGCGTCTCGCTGGGTGCACACCGGCTGGGCATCGATGCCACCATCGTGATGCCGCGCACCACCCCGGCGATCAAGGTCGAGGCAGTGCGCGGCTGGGGCGCCCGGGCCGTCCTGCATGGCGACAGCTTCGACGAGGCCTATGCCCATGCCCTGACCCTGATCGAGGCGCGCGGGCTGACCTTCCTGCATCCGTTCGATGATCCCGCGGTCATCGCCGGCCAGGGCACCATCGGCATGGAGCTGATGCGCCAGCATCCGGAGCCACCGCATGCGATCTTCGTCCCGGTGGGCGGCGGCGGTCTGATCGCCGGCATCGCTGCCTGGTTCAAGACCCTGCGCCCGGAGGTGCGCATCATCGGCGTGGAGCCGGCGGACGCCCCGACCCTGCACGCGGCGCTGGCTGCCGACGAGCGGGTGTTGCTCGACGAGGTCGGCCTGTTCGCCGACGGGGTCGCCGTGCGCCAGATCGGCGCCGAGACCTTCCGGATCGCCCGCGACACCGTGGATGAGGTCATCCTGGTCAGTACCGACGAGATCTGCGCTGCCATCAAGGACATCTACGACGACACCCGCGGCATCGCCGAGCCGGCCGGGGCGCTAGCGGTGGCCGGACTCAAGCGTTATGTCGAGGCGACCGGCCTGCGCGGTGCCGATCTGATCGCCATCGAGAGCGGCGCCAATATCAACTTTGACCGCCTGCGTCATGTGGCCGAACGAGCCGAACTCGGGGAGCGCCGCGAGGCGCTGTTCGCGGTCGCGATCCCGGAGCGCCCGGGCAGCTTTCTCGCCTTCTGCCGCGCGTTGGGCAAACGCCAGATCACCGAATTCAACTACCGCTATGCCGATGCCCGCGAGGCCCAGGTCTTCGTCGGGGTGGAACTGGGCGGCGGTCGGCAGGAGCGCGAGGAACTGATCGCCCGGTTGCAAGGCAAGGGCTTCGGGGTTCTCGATCTCACCGACAACGAGACCGCCAAGCTGCACATCCGCTACATGGTTGGCGGCCATGCCTCCGGCATCCGCGACGAGCGCCTGATCCGCTTCGAGTTCCCCGAGCGCCCCGGCGCCCTGCTGCGCTTCCTCTCCAGCCTGCAACGGTCCTGGAACATCAGCCTGTTCCATTACCGCAACCACGGCGCCGCCTACGGGCGCGTGCTGATGGGGATTCAGGTGCCCGATGCCGAACACGGCACCCTGACCGACCAGCTCGCGGCCCTGGGCTACCCGTACTGGGAAGAGAGCGACAATCCCGCCTACCGGCTCTTTGCCGGCACCGGCGACACCGCCTGAATGTGTCGTCCATCGTGCTGCGCGCAATGCTTGCTGGCCGTGGCCCATCACGATGACGCAACGCTGGGCCTGGATCATCGGTCCGTCCACCCGCTGACTTGTCCACAACGGGGTGACCGCGAATCTTGGCGTTGTTGGGGTTGGCAGCGAGTCCCTCAGCAAGAGCTACGCGGGGTACTTCCTGAGCGCAATCGTGTCAATCTGCAGTGTTCCGCGTGACGGATGCTAATGATACCCAAACCTCCGCGCCCGATCTCCCTGGCGAAGGCGCGGCGCACGTCGGCGCAGGCGGATTCGCCGGAACGGCCCGCCGTCGACACGGACTGCATCGCTAGAGACGATCTCTTGAGCATCAGCAAGTTTCCGCGCATCCAGGCTCGTCAATTGGCGCTGTGGCAAGCCGAAATCCAGAGACATCTTACTGTGCCGCGCTGCCGCCTTATGTCCTTTAAGGCCTCCGGCGGACTTGATCATAACCTCGACCAAGACCTAGTGACGCGCTGAGAGAATGCTGTGAGGTGGAGTGGCAGAACCTCCGAAATTTTCTACCCTTGGAAGTGCAAACTCACCGAGGGTTGGGAAAGCTGTTCGAAGATTCTGCCGAGATTGACTTTAGACCAAGCGCGAGCGCTGCGCGACCCGGACGTTCGAGATCCGGGCGGGGGATCGGGGCGTGACGCGGCGCACACGCTTGGAGCAAGCCGAGCACCTCGCGGCGGCCGAGACACGGCTGGCGACGGGGGAGACGCAACGCGGCGTGGCCATCGAGATGGGTGTCGCGCGCAGCACCTTGCAGGGGTGGTGCCGGGACGTCCCGGGCGGGGATCCGCCGGCGGGCTTGACGGCCTTCGCACGCACCCCGGACGGGGTCGCTTGGTTGCATCGACTGGTGTTGGCGGCGCAGTTCAGCATCACGTTGCGGGCGGCGGGTGGCACCCGGCTGGTGAGTGAATTCTTGGAGCTGAGCGGACTGTCGGCCTTCGTCGGGATCAGCGACGGCGCGCAGTATGCGCTCAACGTCGCCTTGGAAACGGCGGTGGTTGCGGTGGCCGAGGCGCAGCGCACCGCGCTCGCCGAGGGTATGGCGCCGCGTCAAATGACGGTGTGCGAGGACGAGACCTTTCATCCGGGAATCTGCCTGGTGGCCATCGAGCCGGTGTCGAACTTCATCTTGCTGGAGCACTACGCCGCCGCTCGCACCGCGGCGACCTGGACGGCCGCGCTGCAGCAGGCCTGCACGGGACTCGCCGTGGAGGTGATCCAGAGTGCCGCTGATGAGGCCAAGGCGCTGCGTCGCCATGCCGAGACGGATCTCGGTGCACAGCATTCCCCGGACCGCTTTCACGGCCAACACGAGATCGCCAAAGCCACGTCCTTGGCGTTGGCGCGCGAGGTGCGCCAGGCTGAAGCCGGCGTCGCCGCCGCGCAGAGACACTGGGAGGCCGAGCGCGCGGCGCAGCAGTCCTTCGCGGCGCACGTGCCGCGCCCGCGCGGACGCCCGCCGGCCTTCGAGACCCGCATTGGCGCCGCCCTGAACGCGCTGGTCGCCGCCGAAGCCGAACGCGACCGCGCACAGGCGCGACGGAGCGAGGCGCGTGAGCTGATCCGCGAACTCGGTGTGCTGTATCACCCGTATGACCCGGTGGATGGACAGACGCAGCCGGAGGCGCGCGTGGCGGCGCGCTTCACTGACGTCTGGACGCGCCTGAAGGGATTGGCCGAGGCCGCCGAGCGGCCCGAGCGCGCTCGCGAACGCATCATCAAGGCCGAGCGTCTGACCGTGCAGTGGCTCGCCACGCTCGCAGTTTTCTTCGCCACCGTGACCGCCAGGGTCGAGGCCCTCGAACGCTCCCCGGAGTTGGAAGCGGCGGTCCTCGAGCAGCTCGTCCCCGCCCTCTACCTCGAACGTGTGGCCGCCCGCAGCACCGCAGCCGAGACCCGACACCGCGTGCAGGCGGTGAGTACCGCGTTGCGCGACGCGTTGCAGCGACCCGATCATCCGCTGCAGCGCCTCGCGCCCGATCACCGCATTCGGGTCGAACAGGTCGCCGGCGCCGGCGCCGATCTGTTCCAACGCAGCAGCTCCTGCGTGGAAGGACGCAACGGCCAACGGTCGCTGCCTCATCACGGGCGTCATCGCTTGAGCGACCGCAAACTCGCCGCGCTCACGGCCGTGCACAATTTCCACATCCGCCGCGCCGACGGCACCACCGCCGCCGAGCGCTGCTTCGGGCGGACACGGCGCGCTGTTCGAGCAGCTCCTCGTGCGTGTGCCTCTGCCGCCGCGACCGCGACGCCGCCGACCGCGCCCGCCGAAACGCGCCTATCTGATGCCGGTCGCGGCCTGAGGGCGGTGGTACCGGGTGGCCGCGGGTGGTTACCCACCCGCGGCTCCCACAGATCCGGACGTGCGGGACTACCGCATCTTATGTGGCGCGCCACATAAGATGCGTAACCCCAGGTGCCTCGCGCCCGCCGGGGTCAGCCGGGAAGGAGCCCGTAGGGCGACTGGACGGCT
>REDK01000166.1 GCA_007693535.1 Chromatiaceae bacterium | reverse complement strand
GGGTTAGGGGGGGGGGGGGGGGGGGGGGGGGGGCGGGGCGGGCCCCGCGGCCGGGGCCCGTGCGGAGGCGCAGCCATTCGTGCGCGAGCAGCGCAAGGTGGGCCGCAACGAGCCCTGTCCCTGCGGCTCCGGTAAGAAGTACAAGCAGTGCTGTGGCAAGATGGGTTAGCCCCGGTCTTGTTGTCGCGGCCGAGCCACTGACGGCTCGGCGCGAACGCCGAGTGCCAACGCTGAACCGATCCGGCCTGAACCAGTGATGGCCGGGCCAATCAGGGCCGATCCGGTCAGGTCGCCGGCAGCAGCGTGCGGCAGGCGGCCGGTGGTGGTGGTGTCGGGGCCGGCCGGGACGGGCCGCGGTGCGGGGTGCGGGCCTCGGCGCTGAACCACCAGGCGAGTTCACCGCCGCAGCCGTCGCCGGGCGGGATCGGGGCCTGTTGCTCGCAATCCGGGCTGTCGGCCGGACACCTGAGCCGGATGTGCATATGGGCATCATGGCCATGCCAGGGGCGCAGCCGGCGCAGCCAGGGGGCGCCGGAGTGATCCTGGCACAGGGCGCGCTTGATGCGAGGGTTGATCAGCACCCGGTCCACGGCCGGGTGTTCCGCGGTGGTCCGCAGCAGAAAGAGCTGGTCTGGACCCCAGTGCTGGCTCAGCCCCTCGCCGGCGACCATGCTGGGCGGGTTGCGGCCCTCCGGGGTGTCGCGCCAGGCCTGCTTCGGGCTGTTTGCGAGGGCGAACCAGATATCCACGTCCAGGCCGTTCTGATGACTGACGTGCAGGCTGTCCATGCGCCCACCGCGTGGCTGCGCGAGGTCGCCGACCATGATCAGGCGCCCGTTGCGCGCGGCCATGGTCCGACCCAGTGCGCTCACCAGGCTGACCGTATCGGGATGACCGAAGTGGCGGTGGCGTTCGCGGCGGACGCTGACATAACCAGGGCCGCTGGCGGGCAGTTCCACGGCCCCGCGCAGACAGCCGTTGGCTGGCGCCCCGATCGCCTCCGGGCGCCCGGGCGCCGCGGTCCGAATTTGCGACCAGGGCGGCGCGGCATGGGTGCTGGTGCTGGTCAGCAGCGCCAGCAAGGCGATCCAGATCAGGCCTGTCCCGATGGGGTGGAATTCCGCGCGGCGCCAAGGTCGCGGCGTCGGGAGATGAACGCGGAACGGGAGCGGAGAGCGGGCTTGACGGGCGCTGCGCGCGCTGACGGGCATGGGAAACGACCTCGCTTGGTTCCAGCCAGAACCTGGCCGGCAGACGGATACTGAGGTCGGCATTGTAAAGCGATCCGCGTCGGCGGGCAGCGGCACGCTGCCGCAACTGGCTGGGGCCGGGGACTCGGCGCCATCCCTGGCGCGGGCGCTCGGCACCGTCGCGTGTGCTGGCACCTGGCAGGGCGCCTTCACGCCCGGCGGCTGCCTGGTCTGGAGTGCCGACGGCTAGTGGCGTGGGCAGCGCCCCTGGCGGTCACTGCGGGGGGCGGGTGTGAGCGATCACTCCGTGAGGTCTGCGGCCCCGCGGCCCTAAGCCCGGTGCGGGAAGGGCCGGCGGCGAGCAGACGCGCGGTCGGCATGCGGCCAATACTGGACCGCGACTGGACCGATACCTAGGCCTTGACCTTCTCGGCCTGGGCCTTGCGCTTGTCGGCGACCCGCTTGCTCATCAGGGCACCACGCATCATCAGCAGCACGAACAGGCTGGCGACGAAGCCGACGCCGGCCACGATCAGGGCGATGTCGGTGGGCTTGTCGGCCGCGTCCTCGATGCCGGCGACATTGCCGAGCGCGATTAGCGCCGGGTTGGCCTCGGGCACCGCGATCAGATAGGCGCAGAAGACCAGGAACAGGCTGAAGAAGAACAGCTTGAGGTCCATGTGGATGGCCGCGAGCAGGGTCGCGAAGGCGAGCAGGTAGAGCAGCACGCTGGTGTACTGCTGGTCGCTCATGAGTTCACGCAGGCCCTGGGTGTTGATCATGTAGACCAGCAGGATCAGGCCGCCCCAATGGATCGCCTGTTTGATCAGGTACCAGAGGCGGGGGGTGCCGTCCAGGTAGGCCTGACTCCAGCCGGAGATCAGGGAGATGACCGCGACCACGTAGATGAACCCTTCCCAGCGCCCGGTGGCCCCTGCGCTTTCGGCGCTCCAGAACAGCCAGGCGGCGAAGCCGAACAGGATCAGCATTGGCATCACGGCGACGTAGAAGGGAACCCCGTGCGGGGAACTGCGCTTGGGCTTGGCAGCCTTCTGCGGGGCGTCAGCAACAACGGCGGTAGCATCGGACACGACAAATCCTCCCAATCGACCTGTGAGATGAGTTGCCGACGGTCGGTAGGACCAAGGCACAGGACCGACCCAGGTATTCCGATCGCGTCGCGGACGCGAACGCGGAGACCGCCAGCGCGGAGAGCCTGGCGCTAAGTGTAAACCTTTTTTTCCCTGTGTGTGGTTCGCTTGACACCAAAAACCCGATATCCGCGTCAACCTGCATTGACACAGGGTCGCCGTTGGTCGCTTGGAAAGTGGCTTTCGTCAGCGTCTGCGTCAGGGTGGCGGCGATTACCGGCGATCGCTGGCAGCGGTCCTAGCGGCTGGCTCCGGCTCAGAGTCGGCCGGGAGATCGGGTTCGCGCCCGGGCTCGCGCGGGTCCAGATCCTCGTCCATCAGGATGCGGTAGGCATCGCCCTCGAGATCATCGAACTGACCGCTGCGGGCGGCCCAGAACAGCACGCCGACAGCGATCAGGCCGATCAGCAGCATGCCAGGTATCAGGCCGTAGATGACTTCCATGGGGCGGGCTCTTGCGTGGACTCTTGCGGGCGGGTCATTGCGCCGGCGGGGAGTGGGGTGGTGATGCACGCGTGCCCGGCGTCAGGTCTGGGCTGGGTCGCCGCGGCGCGGGGGATCGCGAACAGGCGGTGGATGCGCGCCGAGTTGCCAATCACTGCGAGGGAACTCAGGGGCATGGAGATGGCCGCCACCAGCGGAGTGACTAGGGCCGCCATCGCCAGCGGCACCATGATCGCATTGTAGGCAAAGGACAGGGCGATGTTCTGGCGGATGGTGCGCAGGGTGCGCTGGGCCAGCACGGCGGCATCGGCCACCCGCCGCAGTTCGCTCTGCATCAGCACGATATCGGCGCTGGCGATGGAGACATCGGTGCCGCTGCCGACCGCGATGCCAACGTCGGCGCGCACCAGGGCCGGGGCGTCGTTGATGCCGTCGCCCACCATGGCCACCCGCTGTCCGTCCCGCTGCAGTTCGGCGATGACCCGATCCTTGTCCTCCGGACGCACCTCGGCGATGACTTGCAGGTGGCCATCAGCGTCCGGGGCGGTACCGAGGAGTTCGGCGGCGATGCGCGTGGCGACCGCGCGGCGGTCGCCGGTGAGCAGGGTCACGCGCAGCCCGCTTGCCAACAGCTGCTGGATCAACGCGGCGGCATCCGGCCGCAATGGGTCGGCAATCGCCAGTTGCAGCGCCAGTCGGCCGTCGATGGCGCAATAGACCGGTGCCGTCAGGTCGGGCATGGTCGCCGCCGCGCTGAGTGCCGACAGGGGTGACGACAGGTCGACGCCCTGGTCGGCCAGCCAGTCGGCGGTGCCGATCAGCACCTGCTGTCCGTCCACCTCGCCGCCGATGCCGGCGCCAGGCACCACCCGCACCTGTTGCACCTGCCGGTCGGCAATGGGCACGCTGGCTGCGCGCGCCAGGGTGACGATGGCATGGGCCAGCGGATGCTCGGACAGGATCTCCAGCGCCGCCGCCTGGCCCAGGGCCGCGCGCGCGGCGGCGGGCAACTCGGCGGGGGCGTCGCGCCCGGCCTGCCAGGTGCCGTCGCGATGGCGCAAGGCGACCACGCCCGGGCGGCCACTGGTGAGGGTGCCGGTCTTGTCGAAGACGAAGTGATCGATCCGCGACAGGGTCTCCAGCACCGCCCCGTGCTTGATCAGGATACCGTGGCGGGCGCCGAGTCCGGTGGCAACAGTGATGGCCATCGGTGTGGCCATGCCCAGCGCGCAGGGGCAGGTGATGATCAAGACCGCGGTGGCGGCCAGCAGGGCCGTCTCCAGGTCGCTGTGGACCCAGAGCATGAAACTCAGCAGTGCCAGCCCCAGGGTGGCGGCCACGAACCAGGGGACGATGCGATCCGCGGTGGACTGGATCGGGGCCTTGCTGGATTGGGCCTCCTCCACCAACCGGATGATGCGCCCGAGGGCGGTATCGCGCAGCAGTCCGGTCACCCGCACCTGCAGCACGCCGGCACCATTGAGGGTGCCGGCTGCGACCGACTCACCCGCGCAGCGGGGCGCCGGGCGGGATTCGCCGGTGAGCATGGATTCATCCAGGCTGGACTCGCCGGCGACGATCTCGCCATCCACTGGGATGGTCTCGCCGGGACGCACCAGGACCAGATCTCCTGGCCGGACCGCGCGGATGGGCACCGTCGCCTCCTCCGGCGAGCCGCCTGTAGGTGACGGCCGCAAGACCGTCGCCACCCGCGGCTGCAGATCCAGCAGGCGCTGCGTCGCTGCGACCGCCTGGCGCCGGGACAGCGCCTCCAGGTAGCGCCCCACCAAGATCACGAACATGAAATTGACCACGGTGTCCCAGTACACCTCGCCGGGACCACCGAGGGTGACGTAAAACGAGTAGAGCCAGGTGATCGAGGCGCCGATGGCGATCGGCAGATCCATGGTCAAGCGCAGCCGGCGCAGCCCGGTGAGGGCGCCGCGGTAGAAGGGATAGCCGCTGTAGAGCAGGGTGGGGGTGGCGATGGCGAGGCCGATCCAATGGAACAGGCTACGGAATTCGCCGCGGTCGGCCCCGGCATAGAGGGCGATGGAGACCCACATCAGGTTCATCATCGCGAAGCCGGCAAAGGCCATGCGATAGAGTAGGGCGCGATTGTCCCGCTGCAGGGTGCCCTCGGCCCGGTCGGGATCAAACGGGACCGCGGCGTAGCCGAGGTCGGCCAGTCGCTGGAGAATCGCCGAGAGACGCTGGCGGCGCTGGTCCCAGGTCAGGCGCAGGCGCCGGCCGGTCAGGTTGACCCGGGCTTCGGTCACCCCGGGAAGGGCGGCCAGCCCGGTCTCGATCAGCCAGACGCAGGCGGCGCAATGGATGCCTTCCACGAGCAGGTTGACCTCGCGGGTCTCACCGCGATTCTGCACGAACTCCTGCTGGACCTCTTCCAGATCATAGAGCGCTAGTTGGCGCGGCGGCGTCGGGGGAGGGCCGAGTACTTCGCCCTCAGGGGTCCGGCGATAGAAGCCCTCTAGCCCAGCCGCATGAATCGCCTCGCAGACGGCGCGGCAGCCGCCGCAGCAGAAGCTACAGCGGTGGCCGGCGACCTCCGTGGCAACGCCGTCGTCGCCGACTGGCAGGCCGCAATGGAAGCAGCGGGTCGCGCCGGTCGCTGTCATGGGGGCGTTAGGGGCGCTTGGGGCCATGGCTGCTGGCCGGCGTGCGGCGGCGGTCGCTCACCGCTGGCCACGCGGCCGGATGGCAGCAGCGATGGCGAGCATCGATGGGCCGATGCGTCGCCAACCCCGGCGCACCTCCGCTCTGGGGCTTGCATCCCGGCGCGTCGGCTCAGGGCCGGGCCACCATGATGCGCTGATCGAACAGATGCCCGGCACCGTCGCTGTGGGCCTCGATCAGGCTGTCCCAAACCCCGGGGAGCGGGAAACTGACCTCCACCGCGTAGCGTCCGGGCGCCTCCTCGCGCATCGGCCGGGAAAAGTCCTGATGCGCGTCGGAGGGGCGGTAAGCAAAGAAGGTGGCCTGCTCTAGGTGCACCGGCTGTCCGGCCCGGTCGACCACGAAAAAGCGCAGCATGCGCGGCGCCTGCGCCTGGATGTCGGCGGGGACGTCCAGGCTCATGGTCCATTGGGGGGTTTCGGCCAGCCGGGTGGCAATGGTCTGCTCCATCTGCTGGCCGCGCTCGTAGTAGTCGGCAACGACCAGGCCCGGATTGGTGATGAAGGCCAGCGCGACCATGGTCATATTGACCAGGAAGACCACCAGGATCATGGCAATCCAGGCGCGGACCCAGGGATTGCGCCAGGCCGATTCTGGCGCGGGGGCAGTGGAGACGCTATCGTTCATGGTGGGGATGCGTACATCAGATAGACGGCCGGGTGTCGGCCAGAACAGCAAGCAAGCGTCGGATGCGGTTGCCGCCGACTCAGCGCCGTGGCCCGAAGAAGGCGCTCTCGCGACGGGCGGAGATCTGCCCGCCGTCCGGCAGTTGTGCCTCGGCATGAAAGATCACCGGCACATTGGCGCTGTCGAGCGCCCGGCGTCCGATCTTCACGAACACATCGGTCGCGGTGACCTCGCCATGGCGGGCCAGCACCGGGTCGTCGGTGCCGACCACGGTGATTGGCTTGGGGCTGTCCACGCTGAGGCGCACGCTGAGGTCCTCGTTGGATTTGTTTAGCAGCTTCAGCGTATAGCGGTTCTGAATCGATCCATCGCTCAGCAGCACATAGAGGGGCGCGCGTTCATGCAGTACTCGCAGATCGATGGCATCGAGCGACGACAACCCATAGGTGATGCCAGCGAGGGCCATCAGCAGGATGCTGGAATAGACCCAGACCCGTGGACGTCGCAGCATCGGTTTGAACGGCCGCCCCTCCATCTCGTCAAGCGAGGCATAGCGGATCAGACCGCGCGGGCGGCCGACCTTGTCCATCACCGCATCGCAGGCATCGATGCAGAGACCGCAGGTGATGCAACCCTCCTGCTGACCGTTGCGGATATCCACTCCGGTCGGGCAGACCGCCACACACTGGCTGCAGGCGACGCAATCGCCGCCGCGCTGCGGCTGATGATCGGCCTCCGCCGGGTCCATGGCCGTGCGGGTCAGGTCCTTGTGCAGCCGGCTACGCGGCTCGCCGCGATCGACATCGTAGGTTGGCACGATCGTGGTGCGATCGAGCATCACGCCTTGGATGCGGGCATAGGGACAGAGCCAGAAACAGACCTGCTCGCGCAGCCAGCCAGCGAGCAGATAGGTGCCGACGGTAAATAAAGCCACCGAGGCGTAGACCGCGCTGTTGGCCTGACCGATGAAGAAATCCCGCCACAGCGGACCAGCCCCGTAGAACCAGGCGACGAAGCTGAAACCCGTGAAGAAACCGATCAGTACCCACAGCGCGTGCTTGCCCGCCTTGACGCGCAGCTTAGCCATGCTCCAGGGTGCCTGATCGAGCCGGCGACGCTGCTGTGGGTTGCCCTCCAGTCGTTCCTCGATCCAGGTAAAGACATCGGTCCAGACGGTCTGGAAGCAGAAGTAGCCGCAATAGACGCGTCCGGCCAGAGCCGTTGCCACGGCCAGCAGGATGGCGAAGAACAGCAGCAATAGCGACAGCATCCAGAAGTCCTGCGGCAGCACCGTGGCACCGAACAGGTGATATTGCCGTCGCGGGATGTCGAACAGGACCGCCTGGCGCCCGTCCCAGGTCAGATAGGGGCCGAAGAAGAAGACGAGCCAGACCGATGCGGCCAGCCATTTGATGCGCCGCCATTTGCCGGGGATGCGTTTGGCGTGGATGGTCGAGCCGCCGGTGTTGACATGCCAATGATCGGCCTCGGCATATAGGTCGTCCATGGTCGCCGGATCGGCGGGGGGGTGCTGGCTCATGCTCGCGGTTCCAGGATTGGTACGTCGGGTGCATCCGGGCGTGGCCGGGGCATCGTCCCGGCGGATTGCGGGGCGGGCTGGCCGGCCCTGACCAGCCCGCGGTCATGGCGGCGGATGGCCGCCGCTGGTCACTAGGATTGCTGGTCGCTCTGGTGGCGGGCGGCGTCCTTCTTCATCAGTTTCAATACTTTGTAGGTCAAGTAGACGAAGATCACCACGGCGATGAGCACGCTCAGGATGGCGCCCCAGAATACGGCATCGAGATGTAGGCCCATGGCGTTACCGGCCTCCACCTAGGTCATGGACGTAAATAGCCAGCTTCTTGATCTGGCTTGATTCCAGCCGCCCCGACGTGCCGGTGCCGGCCTCGCCGAAGGCCGGCATCACCGCGCTGCGGGAGCCTTCCACGTCCTGGTTGACCCCGTAGAGGATGGTGTGGCGGGCGCTCTCGTAGCCGCCGGGCTCGAAGCGCCAGATGCCGTCGGTGAGATTGGAGGCACCGACGGTGACGATGGTCCCGTCTGGCAGTTCCGCCAGCACGCCGTTGCCCTTGGGGCCGTGGCAGGCGATGCAGCCCTTCGCGTTAAACAACGCCCAGTCTTCATCGCTGCCGGGCTCACCCTCGCTCATTGTCACCACGAAGCGCGCGAGCTGATCGACCTCGGCCTCGGTGAGGATATCCTTGTGCGCCGTCATCGCGCCCTTGCGGCCGTAGGTGATGCTTTCGGTAATCTTGGCGATGGTGCCCCCATAGAGCCAGTCGTCGTCGGCGAGGACCGGATAGCCGGGGTTGCCCTGGCCACCGCTGCCATGACAGGCGGCACAATAATCGCCGAACAGTACCCGCGCGGAGGAGCGCACATATTGCAGCAGTCCGGGGTCGGCTATGATCTCTTCGGCGCTCATCCCGGCGATTTGTTCTTCGAACTGCGCCCTGACCGCCTCGACCTGTGCCATGCCGCGCTCGAACTCACGGATCTGGCTCCAGCCCAGGATGCCAGTGGTGTGGCCCGGGCCGTCCTGTGCCCAAGGCGTCGGCCACATCGGGTAGAGGATGCCGTAAAGCACCCACCATGCAAAGGATAGCCAGAAGGCGATCATCCACCAGCGCGGTGGCGGATTGCTCAGCTCGCGCAGGTTGTCGTCCCAGAAGTGCCCAGTGTTGTTCTCGCCCGGAAACGGGTTACTTTCCGCCATCGCTGTCTCCGTTATCCTCGTTGTCTTCGTCGAACGGGATGTGCTTGTGGGATTCCAGGCGGTCGCGATGCTTCGGCCGAAAGACCTGGAAATAGGCCAGCACCATCAATAGGAAGATGATGACAGTGAAGATGGTGCCGAACCAGTCGGTCACCGTCATCGCTCCCCAGTCGGTGTGAAAAAACTCCCGCAGGCTATTCACGATAGGCCACGTTGGGATCAAGGGTGGCCATGGTCCCTAGAACCTGCAGATAGGCGACCATTGCGTCCATGCCGGTCTTGCCTTCCAGTAGTCCCGGGGTCGCCTCGATATCGGCATCGCTGTATGGCACCCCGACGAGACGCAGCCCGCGCATATGGCGCTGCATGCGCCGCCCGTTCAGTGGCTGCTCGTCGAGCCAGGGATAGGCCGGCATGATTGATTCCGGGACCACCGCGCGCGGTTCGCGCAGGTGTTCGCGATGCCATTGGTCGGAATATTTGCCGCCGACCCGGGCCATATCCGGCCCGGTGCGCTTGGAGCCCCATTGGAAGGGGTGATCGAACATCGATTCCGAGGCCAGCGAATAATGTCCGTAGCGCTCGCGCTCGTCGCGGAATGGTCGCACCATCTGAGAATGGCACAGATAGCAGCCCTCACGCTGATAGATGTCGCGCCCGGCCAGTTCCAGCGCAGTATAAGGACGGATGCCGTCGCCGGCCTTCCAGTTCCACTGCTCCCTGCCATTTTCGTCCATAGCGACGATCGGTAACGTGCCAGCCTCTTGCCAGACGATTTCGGGGAAGCGGTTGGCCTCCTCGGTGTTCTTCAGCATGAACAGCGGTACGATCTCGACGATCCCGCCAACGGACAGCACGATCGCTGTCGCGATCACCAGTCCCCAAATGTTGCGCTCGAGAAAATCCTGCAGGCCCTTGGGTGGGGTCTTGTTGTCAGCCATCGGTAATGCTCCGCAAACGAACGATGATGGGCGTCGGGTAGCGGCAGGCGGGCCTGAGCCGGGCACTGGCACCGCCGCCGGGCGGTGCGTCACCTGGCGGCGACCGTCGGCCTGGGGTTTCCCGGGGAAGCGAACAGGCCTCAGGCCAGCGCTGGTGTGGCATCGCTACGCGCTGCGCGCAGGTCGCCCTTGAGCAGGGACTTGAATACCGTCATCAGCACGTTGAACAACATGATCACGGCACCGAGCAGGAAGATCGCCCCGCCCACCGCCCGCATCGCGTAGTACGGATGCATCGCTGCCACCGATTCGACGAAGGTGTTGGCGAGGGTGCCGTATTCATCGTAGGCGCGCCACATCATCCCCTGCATGATCCCGGCCACCCACATCGCGACCACGTAAATCACCGTACCGATGGTCGCAGTCCAGAAGTGTAGGTTGACTAGAGACTCGGACCACATACGGGTGTGCCAGAGCCTGGTCATCAGGTGATAGATGGCACCGATCGAGATGCCGGCAACCCAACCGAGCGCACCGGAATGCACATGCCCGATAGTCCAATCGGTGTAATGGGAGAGTGCATTGACCGTCTTCAGCGACATGACCGGACCTTCGAAGGTGGACATGGCATAGAAGGCGAGCGCAATGATGAGGAAGCGCAGCACATAGTCCGTGCGCAGTTTGTCCCAGGCGCCGGACAGGGTCATCATGCCATTCACTGCGCCGCCCCAGGAGGGGATAATCATGGCGAGCGAGACAGCGGCACCGAGGGAGCCGGTCCAGTCCGGTAGAGCGGTGTACTGCAGGTGATGGGCGCCAAGCCAGACGTAACCGAACATCAGCGCCCAGAAATGGATCACGGACAGGCGGTAGGAATAAATTGGGCGGTTGGCCTGCTTCGGCACGAAGTAGTACATGATGCCGAGGAAGCCCGAGGTCAGGTAGAAGCCGACCGCGTTATGGCCCCACCACCACTGGATCATCGCATCCTGCACCCCGGAGAAGACGCTGTAGGACTTGAACAGCCCCACCGGGATGGCCATGCTATTGACCACATGGAGATAGACGATCATGATCATCATGCCGAGGAAGAACCAGTTCGACACATAGATGTGCGAGGTCTTGCGGTTGGCGATAGTCATGATGAAATTCAAGGTGAACGCCAGCCACACCACGGCGATCAGGATATCGATTGGCCATTCCAGCTCGGCATATTCCTTTGACTGGGTCAGGCCCAATGGTAGTGTAATGACGGCGAGCGCGATAATGAGATTCCAGCCCCAGAAGGTGTACCAGGCGAGCTTGTCGCTCCACAGCCGCACCCCGCAGGTGCGCTGAACGGTATAGAAGGCGGTCGCCATCAGCGTACACCCGCCGAATGCGAAGATGACGGCATTGGTATGGACCGGGCGCAGGCGGCCAAAGGAGATCAGTGGGTTGTCGAAATTGAGCGCGGGCCAGGCCAGTTCGGCGGCGATATAGACCCCGACGGCGGCGCCGACTACCAGGTAGACGACGGCCATCACGGTGAACCAGCGCACCACCTCGAAGTTGTACTTCTGTTCGGCGACGCGGTCGGTGGTGAGTTCCATAAATCCCCCAAAACAATCTGGGAAAAGGAGAGGATGGATGGGCTGATCCGGCCCGTATGATAGCGGTGATGAATCCAGGTTCCGCGGCCGCTCAATCACACTGGATCGGGATAGCAAAGTCAAGACGAGGGTGCACGGCGCGTGCACGTGGTGCCCAGTGTTACCACCGTTTGTTGACCACGGTCAGCGTCTTGGGCGATTGCCCTCAGAGCTAAGACACTATTTTTGCAGGTTATTTGTACCTGCCTGCGCGCTGCAGGCAGTTTCTGTCGGGTGACTCCGGCGGCGCGCCAGGACGAGTCTGCGGCTATGGTTTTATTGATGCCCCTATAGATACAGCCAGCGATCGGCAGGCTTGGCGTCCCTGGATGCCAACGCGCACCGAATCGCCGCTCTCATTGAGCGGGTGTAGCAGGTTGCGGGGTCCGCAGCGCCAGCGGCGAATGGCTGGACTGATGCTGCTCGCTGGCGTCGGCGGTGATTGAACCGCCACGGCACGCCACTGGGCGATGGTGGGGCGAGTGCGCTGCCTGATTGACCTGGATTGATCGGTGCGGCGCAGCCAGTTGCGGGCCGGCGTCGCTCGCTGACCGGATTCACTTGAAGAAGGATTCCACCGAGAAGCCTTCCTTCTCCAGGATGTCGCGCAATCGACGCAGCGCGTCCATTTGGATCTGGCGGACCCGCTCACGGGTCACCCCCAGCTCTTGGGCAACCCGTTCCAAAGTGGAGTTTTCATATCCGTGGAGGCCGAAGCGGCGCTCGACGACCTCGCGTTGCTTGTCGTTGAGCTTGTCGAGCCAGTGATCGAGATTGGCAAGGATGTCGTCATCCTGGAGGTCGTCACTAGGGTCTTGTGCGCTATCGTCCTGCAGCATGTCCAACAGGGGTTTGTCGGCGTCCTTGCCGAAGGGGGTATCGACCGAGGCGGTACGCTCGTTGAGGCCGAGCATGCGCTTGACCTCGCCGATGGGGCGCTCAAGGAGTTCGGCGACCTCCTCGGTGGTGGGCTCGTGATCGAGTTCTTGCGACAGCCTGCGCGTCGCCTTCATGTACAGGTTGATCTCCTTGACCACATGGATGGGCAGGCGCACGGTGCGGGTTTGGTTCATGATTGCCCGCTCGATGGTCTGGCGAATCCACCAGGTGGCATAGGTGGAGAAGCGGAAGCCGCGCTCGGGATCGAACTTCTCCACCGCGCGGATCAGGCCAAGGTTGCCCTCTTCGATCAGATCGAGCAGTGGCAGTCCGCGATTGAGATAGCGTCGGGCGATCTTGACCACCAGCCGCAGATTACTGACGATCATGCATTTGCGCGCATCCTCGTCGCCCTGCTGGGCGAGGCGCGCGTAATGGACCTCCTCCTCGGCGGTGAGTAGTTTGGACTCGCCGATCTCGTTGAGGTAGATGCGGGTGGCGTCGAAGTCGCCGTCGCCGGGGCTGAAATGCTTCGGAGTGGCCTCCGCGTGATTTGTGTTGTCCTCGGCGGCCGACTCGTCATCGTCGCTGGCGCTGGTATCGATGTCGTCGTCGCTCAAGTCCGGATCGACCTCGGCATCGTCGGTGTCGAGCAGCATGTCGTCGCCGACGGGCAGGGCGGCTGGCCCCCCGGACTCCGGCTTTTGCGCTGACATTGCACCCTCCTCGAAGGCGATGGCCGCAGTCACCGCGACGCGGGAAGATAGCGCAGCGGATCGACGGGCTGGCCGTCCCTGCGGATCTCGAAATGGAGCAGCGATTGGCCGTCGGCGGCTTGCCCAGCCTCAGCCAGCACCTGGCCCCCGCGTACCTGCTCCCCCTCGGTGACGAGCAGACGCCGATTGTAGCCGTAGGCGCTGAGATAGCGGGTGTTGTGCTGCACGATGATAAGGTTGCCGTAGCCTTTCAGTCCACTGCCGCTGTAGACCACGGTGCCGGCAGCGGCGGCGCCCACTGGGGTGCCCGGGGCGACGCCGATGCGCAGGCCGCTACGGGTGCGATCGTCGCGGACATAGGTCTGGCGCAGCGGGCCCCGGACCGGCCATTGCCAGGTCAATCCGGAGGCCGCGGCAGCGCTGCCGCGACCGGCCGGCGTGGCGGTGGCGATGGCCGGACCGCTTCGCGGTGCCGGGGAAGTCTGCGGCACCGGTGTCGTTGGCGCGGGCCGCGGCGCGGCCGCGGCTTTGGTGCGCATGGCGCTTGCGGTTCGCTCGCCTGCCGGTTGGCTGGCCGGGGGGCGAACCCGCAACAGGTTGCCGGCATAGATCTGGTAGGGCGGATCGAGCCGGTTCCACTCCGCCAGTCTGCGCATCGGAATGCGCCGCCGTTGTGCGATCTCGCTCAGCGTGTCGCCACTTCGGATGCGGTAATAGCCACGCGGCACCGGGCCCTGGCTGTCGTGCCCGGTCAGGCTGGCGCATCCGATCAGGGTCGCCGTCAGGGTCAGCAGAATAATCCGCCGGCCGTGGTCCAATACCATCAAAGCGATATGGTTGCAGGAGGTCTCGCCGCGAGGGATGAGTGAGCGCGGTGTCGAGCGAGGGCGTGCAGTGGCGGTTGGCACTGGTCGCTAGCCGGGTTCGGGGTCCGAGTTGGGATTTGGTGGTCGACCCGGCCGATGGTCCGGATGGCAACGGTTCGGGCAACGGCCCCGAGCGCGGCTCCGCATGTTCGCCGCAGCAGCTGGTTCAATCCGCACCTGACCGATGCGCAGTCGGGACGGCCCCTTCATGACGTCGCCCACGTGGCGCTATCGCTGCGCGGCGCTGTCGCGGCGCAGGTGGCGCCCCATCGGGGCGCCGGTTCCCATTCGCCCGACCCCATCCCTCAGGATCTCGCGCGATCGTGGCCGGCCGGCCCCGGACGCATCAGGCAATCCCACCGCGCAGGGGTACAAAGGTGACCGGCTCTAGCAGTTCATGCCGAAAGCCGCGCTGGGTTCGGGTCAGCCGCGCCAGCACCTGGCTGTCGCCGCGGTCGATCGGCAGCACCATGCGCCCGCCAACCGCCAGTTGCTCGGCGAGGGGGCGCGGTACGCCGTCGGCGGCGGCGGTGACCAGAATGCCGTCGAAGGGGGCGTATTCCGGCCAGCCGCGGGTACCGTCACCGTGGCGCAGGCGCACATTGCGCAGTTGCAGCGCCCGCAGCCGCTGTTCGGCGCGTGTCGACAGCGCCGCCAGACGCTCGATGCTGTAGACCCGGCGCACCAGCGCTGCCAGCACCGCGGTCTGAAAGCCTGAGCCGGTGCCGATCTCAAGCACCGTGCACAGCGGGCCACCGGCGAGCAGGGCAGCGGTCATGCGGGCCACGGTATAGGGCTGGGAGATGCTCTGACCATGGCCGATGGGCAGGGCCGAATCCTCGTAGGCGCGGCTGGCCAGGGCCTCGTCCACGAACAGGTGCCGGGGCAGCATCTGCAGCACCGTCAGCACCCGCCGATCACGGATACCGGCCGCGGCCAGGCGTTCCACTAGGCGTTCGCGGGTGCGGCGCGAGGTCATGCCGCTGCCGGCCAGGGCGGCGGCATTGCGGAGGTCAGGCGCACTGGTCGGGGGGGTCGGGACTGCGAGCGCCGGAGCGCCGTCGGCTGGATGCGAGGCGCTCACCGCCAGCCGCTCACTCGATCCCGCTCAGCCAGCGACCCAGGGGCTCGATGGCGCTGTGGCGGGTCAAGTCCACCTGCAGCGGGGTGATCGAGACATAGCCATGACGCAGGGCATGGAAGTCGGTGCCGGCGCCAGCATCCTGCTCCGAGCCAGCCGGGCCGACCCAATACATCGGTCGTCCGTGCGGATCGATGATGCGGGTGACCGGCTCGGCCTTGTGGCGATGGCCGAGGCGGGTCGCGCACAGGCCGCGGATGCGCTCGACCGGCAGGTCCGGGACGTTGACATTGAGGATCATGCTGCGGCCGAAGTCTCCAGCATGCAGGCGAGCCACCAGGCGCCCTGCGATGGCGGCGGCGCTGTCCAGATGGCGCGGCTGATGGGCGTCAATGGAGACGGCGATCGCGGGCAGACCGAGGAACCGGCCCTCGGTCGCAGCGGCGACGGTACCGGAGTAGATCACGTCGTCGCCGAGGTTGGGTCCATGGTTGATGCCGGCCACCACCAGGTCCGGCTCCTCGTCCAGCAGCCCGGTGATGGCTAGATGGACACAGTCGGTCGGGGTGCCATACACGCGAATGATGCCGTTGTCGAGGCGTTCGGCACGGATTGGCACATCAAGGGTCAGTGAGTTACTGGCGCCGCTGCGGTCGCGATCGGGGGCCACCACCGTCACCTGCCCGTATCGGGCGAGTTCGGCGGCAAGAATTTGTAACCCCGGCGAGCGGTAACCATCGTCATTGCTAAGAAGTATCTTCATACGACCGCGGGCCCGGGATGGGCGTCATTGGACCAGGGCAGGACGTCCATCATACTGGAAGGCGTGGGGCCCGGTGATGGCGGCGAAGCGGGCCCGGAGGTGGGGCCGTCACCCGTCGCGCAGCCCTCCCCCGGTCGGCGCAACAGGCGGCGCCAGACGCGCGAGAAAGCAGATGAAAAAGCCAATCCAGGATGCTGATTATGCACTCTTTCGCGCCGCAGTCGAAGATGCGGTCCCGTTGCGCCAAGAGGTGGCCGAGCCATACCGCGAGCGCCCGCCGCCGCGCCCGCGTCCGCGGGCGGATGAGGCTGCCGAGGTCGAGGACGAGGCCCTCCTCGCCGAATGCGAGGTCACCACCTACGAGTACCTGGCCTTCGTCCGTCCGGGAGTGCAGCGCCGCTTGTTCGACGATCTGCAGCGAGGCCGGCTGGAGCCGGGGCTGGTCCTCGACCTGCACGGGCTATCCGCCGAGCATGCCCGCCGTCTGCTGCGGGCCTTCCTGCGCGAATGTGCCGAACGACGCCTTCGCTGCGCCCAGATCATTCACGGCAAGGGCTATGGGTCGCCAACCCGCCAGCCGGTCCTGAAATGCAAGGTCAACTATTGGCTGCGGCTACGCCCGGAGGTACTCGCCTTCTGCTCAGCCACCCGCCGCGACGGCGGCACTGGCGCGGTCTATGTGCTGCTGCGCAATCCGGACAAGGGCGCGTCCGCGCGGCGGCGGGGAGGCTGAGCGAGCGGTGCGGCAGTGCAGCCAGCCGTGGCCGATCAGCGGGTGGTCAGCAGCGGCAATGCCGCTGGGGTTTTGCGGTTGCAGATTTCCCGCCCGTCCCACGGTCATGTCGCGGCTAGCTCGGTTGGCCCCGGGTCCGGTGCTGGAGTCCCTGTCCGGTGGTCGTCAGGGCTCGAGCAGATAGATCTCCACTCGTCGGTTTTGTTCGCGGCCGGCGGCAGTGTCGTTGCTGGCCACTGGACGGTCTGGGCCGATGCCCTCGGCCAGTAGTCGGTCGGCGTCGATGCCGCGCGCTATCAGGGCCGCCCGGACCGCATCTGCCCGCTCTTGGGACAGCCGCCGGTTAACCGCGGCGGGACCCTGGCTGTCGGTGTGTCCCTCGACGCGGGCGGTCAGTTCCGGCTGGCGCGCGAGTAAGCCGGCGATGCGGTCCAGGGCCGGCAGCTCCTCCGGCAGCGTGGCGGCACCGACCGGGAAGCGCAATTCGCCGGCGGCCAGAGGTAGCAGGATGCCGCGCTCGGTGAAGCGGGCCTTGAGGTCGCCTAGATCGGCAAAGAAGGCCTGGATCTGGTCGGTGGCAGCGGCCTCCAGCGTGGCGAGTTCGGCCTGGGCCCCGGTCGCGGCGGCCTCGGCGGCCTCCAGACGCGCCTCCAAGGCGCCCATCGCCTCAGCATGGGCGGCGGCGTTGGTCGCCAGTTCTGTCTCCAGCGTCGCAATCCTGGCCTGCAATTGGTCTGGTTCGGGAGCTGCGCTGACGTCGGCGACCAACGCCTGCAGCTGCGCCTGCGCGTCGGTGGCCACAGCCAGTTGTGCTCGCAACTGGTCACGCTCGGCGCCGAGGGCATCCAGCCTCCCGGTCAGTTCAGCGATCTGTGCTGCGTGCTGGCGTTGCCGCGCCGCGGCGGTGGCGGGCGCGGCCAGTGTCAGGTCCGTCGGTTCCGCGCTTGGTTGGTCGGGTGCGGCGAGTTCGGCGCGCAATTGGCCGCTGTAGCGGCTGAAGCCCAGGTACAGGCTAATGGTCAGGATGAACAGGATCCAGAACGGGCCTTTCCAGATGTCGTTTGTAGTGGACATGATGGTCCCCTGCAGTGGTATCGGGGTGCACCCGCCGCTGGGCATGGCCAGGGCTAGGCGCCCTGACAGTATGCCCGGTCTGCCGGCCGCGAGTCCCGAGCGCTGCTGTTGGCCAGCGACGAGCGAGGGGGCATAGACCATCTGGACGATGCGCGTGTCGCTGCGATGCAGCATGCTTATCATGGGCGCGGGAATGCGCATTGCTACGGACAGTAGGAGACAGGGAGCCTGTCAGGGATTGGTGGGCATGGAGTCGCATCTTCGCTTGCCGCCGGCCCCGCGCTAGCCGACGGGCTCGCGCCAACCGCACACGCGGTCAGCGAACGGCGCTCAAGGACCGGCGTTGCGTCCGAGCAATAGACCCAGCAGTTCCACCTGGCTTTTGGTGCCGGTCTTGGCCAGCACCGAGCGCATCTGCGCCCGCACCGTGTTGTGGCTGCGCTGCAGCCGGCTGGCCGCGCCGCGCAGGCTGCCGGCCCGTGGCAGCAGGTCGACCAGGCGAACCTCGGCCGGGGTCAGGCGATGGGTGCGGGCGAACTGATCGAGGTCGGGTGGTGTGCGCCGGGGCGGGGCTGGCTTTAGCAGGGACTGCAGTTGCAGGGCGCGGAACAGATGGCGAACATAGAGTTGCAGACGGCGGCGCCGTGGTTCGCTGTAGGCGCGGTCACCGACGGCACGGGGCAGGAGCAGGTGCCGGACCAGGCCATTGGCGTCCTGCAGATAGGCCCCCGCGGCGTGGCCGATTGCCCGTGGTCGCAGGAATTCCTGAAAGAAGGGGGTCGCGGCCAGGGTTCGGGGGGCCAGCAGCTGGGTGTCGGTCACCGCGTCCCCCGGCTGCACGCCACGGGCCTGCAGCGCGTCAAGGAAGGGGTCCGTCGCGGCGAACCGGCGGCTGTAGAGCTGCCAGGTCTCGGCATCGCCAGCAGACAGGCTGAGGTCCAGCGGTTCGCCATTGCCTGGACGGCGCGTCATCAGGACCGCGCTCTCGGCCCCGATCAGACGTCGCAGGCAATCCAGCACCGGGGTCCAGCCGGATTGGCTGATGGGTACGTCGTAGATCTGTTCGATCAGGTCGAGGTCGATGGCGCCGGACATCGTGGGCACGGGTCAGCGGTCGCGGGGGGGTACTAGTTACCATAGTCCATTCAGCCGCCTCCGGCAGTGCAAATTGTCAGCGCCGGGGCCGATGATCCGCGGGTCCGACGAGGCTTGCGCAACCGCTTGCATTGACGGCCAGCGGCGGCCACTTCCGCCCTCTTAGGCGGTCGCTACCGTCGTCCGTGCCCGGTGTCCACGCCATGTCGCTGCCTGCCAAGCCCGCTCCATTCCTGGTTTGCCGCGTGTCGGCGACGCCCAGCCGCATTGCCCCGGGACGGGCAGTCCCTGGCCACCGGCTCGCACGCCTGTGGCATCTGGGGCGTGCCGGGGCCGATCTCGCCGCCGGTATCGGCCTGCGCGGCATGGCGCAGATGGTCCGCGGCGAGGCCGGCACCCGCATCGCGATCAGCCCGGCGGCCGCGCGCCGCTTGACCGATCGGCTTGCCCGCATGCGCGGTGCGGTGATGAAGATGGGCCAGCTCATGTCCATGGACGGCAGCGACATACTGACCCCCGAGGCGACCGCTATCATGGCCAGCCTGCGCGAGCGCGCCGAGCCGATGCCGCTGAGTCAGCTCCATCAGGTGTTGCGCCTGGAGTGGGGGGAGGACTGGCCGCGGGGGTTTCGTCGCTTCGAGTTCCAGCCGCTCGCGGCCGCCTCCATCGGTCAAGTGCATCGCGCCGAGACCTGCGACGGCCGGCGTCTGGCGATCAAGGTGCAGTTCCCCGGGGTGGCCGCGAGCATCGACAGCGATATCGCCAATCTGGGTCTGCTGGTGCGCGGGCTGGGGCTGTTGCCGCCAGGACTGGCGCCGGAGCCGCTGCTGGCGGAGGCGCGGGAGCAACTGCACCGCGAGGCCGACTATGTGGCCGAGGCCGCGGCCCTGGCGGCCTATGGCGCCCGCCTGGCCGATGACCCCCAGTTCTTCGTGCCGCGGGTGCATCCGGACCTCTCAACACCACGGGTGCTGGCGATGGACTTCGCCCCCGGCGTGCCGGTGGATCGGCTGGCCGCCGGTGCCCCGGCCAGCGATCGCGACCGGGTCGCGGCCAGCCTGAGCCGGCTGGTGCTGCAGGAGTTGTTCGAGTTCGGGCTGATGCAGACCGATCCCAACTTCGGCAACTATCTCTATGATGCCGCCAGCGGGCGGATCAGCCTGCTGGACTTCGGAGCCACCGCGACGGTGCCCCCGGTCCTGGCCGGACATTATCGCGACCTGGCGCGAGCGGCCCTGGCCAGCGATCGCGCTCGCATCCGCGCCGCTGCTATCGCCCTGGGCTATCTAGCGGCCGATGCCACGGCGCTGGAGACCGCCGCGCTGGTGGAACTGATCCTGCTGGCCGGCGAGGTTCTGCGCCAACCCGGCCGTTATGATTTCGCGACCTCCGACCTGTTCGAGCGGGTCTACCGGCGTGGCCGCGACCTGTTCCTGGCCGAGCGTTTCAGCCGTCTGCCGGCCCCGGGCACGCTGTTCCTCCATCGCAAACTGGTCGGCACCTTCATGCTCTGTCGCCGCCTGCAGACTGGCTTCAATGTGCAGGAGATGGTCGGCCCCTATCTCTGAGGCCGCCCCACTTGATGGGTCGGTCGCGGGGCTCGCCTGGCACGGTCAGGGAACCGCACCGCTGGTGCATCCGGCCGACCTTGCGTCGGTTCCTGTCGGAAACACGACAGGCGTGCCTCCCGAACAGGGCACTGGCATGATCTGCCGGGTATGGGGCTAGCGGCGGCAACGGCTGCTGGGCCGTCCGCGGACCGGCGTACCGCTGGCGTTCGGCGTCAAGGGGTTGGCGCCGAGGGGGCAACCGCCGCCTGACCGCCAGATCGCCGCAGGTGGCCGGGACCGTCACCCCGCAGCGATCGTCTTCATGGTCGGGCGCGAAAATTGCATTAGGCAACGGCATTGAGCATCGTCAATCCCGTCCCGAGGCCTGCCATGTGGGAATACTCCGAGACCGTCAAAGAACACTTTTTCAATCCACGCAATGCCGGTGCCGTGCCCGAGGCCAACGCGATCGGTGAGGTTGGCTCGCTCTCCTGCGGCGATGCCCTGCGGCTGACTCTCAAGGTGGACCCGGCCACCGAGACCATCCTCAGCGCTGGCTTCCAGACCTTCGGCTGCGGCTCGGCGATCGCCTCCAGCTCGGCCCTGACCGAGATGATCAAGGGCATGACCCTCGATGAGGCACTGGCGGTGAGCAATCAGGACATCGCCGATTTCCTCGACGGCCTGCCGCCGGAGAAGATGCACTGTTCGGTGATGGGGCGCGAGGCCCTGCAGGCGGCCGTGGCCAATTACCGCGGCGAGACCTGGCGCGACGAGCATGCCGAGGGGGCGCTGATCTGCAAGTGCTTCGCGGTGGATGCGGTGCTGATCGAGGAGACCATCCGCGCCAATGGCCTGACCACAGTGGCCGAGGTGACCAACTACACCAAGGCCGGCGGCGGCTGTTCGGCCTGCCATGAAGGGATCGAGGAGGTCTTGACCCGGGTGCTGGCTGAGCAGGGCCGGCCATTCGATCCGCGGGCGACGGCGCCACCGCCGATCGGCACCGCTCCGCTCGGCAACCTGGCCCGCATCCGCCGCATTGAGCACGCGATCGCAGCGATCCGCCCGAATCTGCAGCGCGATCATGGGGATGTCGAGCTGGTGGAGGTCGATGGCCGAGATGTCTATGTGAATATGACCGGGGCCTGTGTCGGCTGTCAGCTGGCGACCACCACGCTCGCCGGGATCCAGCAGCGGATCGTCGAGGACCTGGGTGAATTCGTGCGGGTCATCCCGGCGTCCAAACCGCGCCCGGCCACGGCTGGGAATCGCGCCCCAGCCTGATCGCTGGCACTGCAACGAGCGACACCACCATGAACCATCCGCGTCCCACCGTCACGGCGCCGGCCGGCATCTATCTCGACAACAATGCCACCACCATGGTCGCCCCTGAGGTGGTCATGGCCATGCTACCGTTCTTTACCGAGCAGTTCGGCAATCCGTCCTCAATGCATCGCTTCGGCGATCAGGTGGGACGGGCGATCAAGCGCGCCCGGCAGCAGGTGCAGGACTTGCTGGGGGCGGAACTGGATTCGGAAATCGTCTTTACCTCCTGCGGCACCGAGTCCGATTCCACTGCAATCCTCTCGGCTCTGCGAGCGCAGCCCGAGCGCCGCGAGATCATCACTACCGTGGTCGAACATCCGGCGGTGCTGAGCCTGTGTGAGCAGTTGCAGAAGGATGGTTATACGGTGCACCTGCTGGGGGTGGACGCGCGCGGGCGGCTGGACATGCAGCAATACATTGATCTGCTGTCCGATCGGGTCGCCATCGTCTCGGTGATGTGGGCCAACAACGAGACCGGCACCCTGTTCCCGGTAGCGGAGATGGCCGAGCTGGCCCATTCCGCTGGGGTGATGTTCCATACCGATGCAGTGCAGGCGGTGGGCAAGGTGCCGATCGACCTCAAGACGACCGCCATCGACATGCTGTCGCTTTCAGGTCACAAGCTGCATGCCCCCAAGGGCATCGGTGTGCTCTACCTGCGCCGCGGGACCCGCTTCCGCCCGCTGCTGCGGGGCGGCCATCAAGAGCGTGGGCGGCGGGCGGGCACCGAGAACAGTGCCGCGATCGTCGGGCTGGGGGTCGCCTGCGAGATGGCTGCGGCCCATCTGAGTACCGAGCGCGTCGGCGTGCGTGCCCTGCGCGACCGGCTGGAGCGGGGCGTCTTGGCGGCGGTGCCGAACTGCTTTGTCACTGGCGACCCGGCCAACCGCCTGCCCAATACCAGCAACATCGCCTTCGAGTTCATCGAGGGAGAGGCGATCCTACTGCTGCTGAACAAGCTGGGTATCGCTGCTTCCAGCGGCTCGGCCTGCACCTCGGGCTCGCTGGAGCCGAGCCACGTGATGCGGGCGATGGGCATCCCGTTGACCGCCGCCCATGGCACCACGCGGTTCTCGCTGTCGCGCTACAACACCCGCGAAGAGGTGGAGCGGGTGATCACCGAGGTGCCGGCCATTGTGGCCCAGTTGCGGCGACTCTCGCCCTATTGGGACAGCCAGACCGGTCAGCCGGTGGCGGCCGCGGGCGAGGCCTTTGCGCCGGCTTATGCCTGAACGCGGTGCGCCCCCCGGGGCCTCAACCCCCGC
>REDK01000078.1 GCA_007693535.1 Chromatiaceae bacterium | reverse complement strand
GACTGAGCCGAGCCCCTGGCACCGCCGCAGCGCGCCCGGCGCATTGCCGGGTGCGCGCCGATCAGAAACATCCATAGAACACCAAAGGTACCGCGTCCATGTTCCCGATCGAGATCCGTCCGGACCGTCTCGGCCAAGAGATGCTCGACTACAGCCGCAAACTGGGTCAAGGCATTCAGAACCTGCTCAACGCCGATACGATCGATACCGGCGTGACGCCGAAACAGGAGGTTTATCGCGAGGACAAGCTGACGCTCTATCGCTACCAGGCCCCGGAGGGCGTGCAGCAGCAGCCGGTGCCGCTGCTCGTCGTCTACGCCCTGGTCAATCGTCCGTATATGACGGATATCCAGGAGGATCGCTCCACCATCAAGGGCCTGCTCGGCACCGGTCAGGACGTTTACCTGATCGACTGGGGGTATCCCGACGAGGCCGATTGCGCCCTGACCATCGACGATTATCTCAATGGATATCTCAATCGCTGCGTCGATTTCATCCGTGAGAGCCATGGGCTGGATCAGATCAATATCCTCGGCATCTGCCAGGGTGGTACCTTCAGCCTGATGTACAGTGCGATGCATCAGCACAAGGTGCGTAACCTCGTGGTGATGGTTACCCCGGTGGATTTCCAGACCCCCGGCAATCTGCTGTCGGCCTGGGCCCAGCATATCGATATCGATCTCGCGGTCGATACCATGGGCAACGTCCCGGGCGAACTCCTGAACTGGACCTTCCTCTCGCTCAAGCCATTCAGCCTGACCGGGCAGAAGTATGTCAACATGGTCGATCTGCTGGATGACCCGGACAAGGTCAAGAACTTCTTGCGCATGGAGAAATGGATCTTCGACAGCCCCGATCAGGCCGGCGAGACCTTTCGCCAATTCGTGCGTGACTTCTACCAGCGCAATGGCCTGATCAATGGCGGCATCATGGTCGGCGACCATCCGATCGATCTCAAGCAGATCACCTGCCCAATCCTCAACATCTATGCCCTGCAGGATCACCTGGTGCCGCCAGACGGCTCCAAGGCACTGAATGGTCGCACCAGCAGCAAAGACTATACCGAACTTGCGTTCCCAGGTGGCCACATCGGTATCTATGTGAGCGGCAAGGCGCAGAAGGAGGTCACCCCCGCCATCGGTCGCTGGCTCAACGAGCGCTGAGGAGGCAGCGGGCGGGCGCTGCCGCAAATCGCAGGCGGCCGCGGTGGAGACGCCGAACCGGGCTCCCATGTCGCCTGCGAGATGCGTTTGACCGGCGCCCGGCTCGTCAACAGGCGTGAAAAAGAGAACAGATCATCGTTGATGATCTCGCTTGCGCCCGCTTGGTCACCGTCGCGTTTCGTTCTCTATGATGCTGAGGAGGTGTCATGTTCTCGTGGGCTTTGGCCTTTCTTATCATTGCGATCATTGCCGACGTCCTTGGCCTCAGTGGCATCGCCGGCATGGCAACGGAGATCGCGTGAATCCTGTTCATTGCTTCGTTGCTTCGTTCGTGCCGCCGGTTGGCTCATCCCGTCTCCTGATCGTTGGCAGGGGCCAGGCCGATCTCGGCAAGTAAATCGCGTTCAAGGTCCTCGATCGCTACGCCGACCACAGCGGCGGCCGACCGGGTCGTGAGGCCATCCTGGCTTGGCGTGATCAGGGCTGGAAGCCCTAACTACGTACGGTGTCCGAACCGCTGGCGCGATCTTCCACAGGTCATCTGCAGCGCCAGCGCCTTCCCGTGCGTGGCGCGGGGATCCAATAGACGACGGATGAGCACCTGACGCTCGTCGAAGGCCGCCTGCGGCCAATCCCCAAGCGGGCGACCAATGCCGGTCGAAGGCGGCCGGCGTCGCGATGCTCTCGCCGGTCGGTTCCTGATCCGCGTTGTTGCGCCCGTAGAGCAGGGTCAGCGGGCGCAGTTGGAGGTTGAGCCGGTCCGCAAAGGCCCGGTAGCCGATTGCTTGGTCCAGACAGCAACCGCGCCCGACGCCTCAGCGCCGCTCGCCCCCAGGTGCCGCCGGCCGGTCGCGGCCGCCCGCGGCGATGGGCAGCGCCGTGCGTTCGATGACCTGCCGCAGCACGAAGCTGGAATGGACCCCGGCCACGCCTTCGATGCGGGTCAGCCGGTTGAGCAGCAGGTCGTGGAAGGCGTCCATGTCGCGCACGATCACCTTGAGCTGATAGTCGGCATCACGGCCCGTGATCAGCGAGCATTCCAAGACCTCTGGCAGGCCGGCGACGATGGCGTCGAAGTTGGCGAAACGCTCCGGGGTGTGCCGGTCCATTGCGATGCTGACGAAGGCGATCAGGTTGAGCCCCAGCCGGCGGGCATCGAGCAGGGCGCGATAGCCGGCGATTAGACCGCTCTCCTCCAGGGCACGCACCCGGCGCAGACAGGGTGAGGGTGACAGCCCGATGCGATCGGCCAGATCTTGGTTACTGATGCGCCCCTCCTGCTGCAGGATCTCGAGGATGCGCCGGTCGTATTGATCGAGTTGCATGCGACGGCCTCCAGACCGCGGCGACAAGGGGCGTGGTTGCGCAAAGGCGGGTCTAATCGACAGGATATTGCTGAATCCGGGCCTAAGCCGCCCATGTTCGCAATCCACTGCCGATGACTTTGGCGCATCCTATCACCCGTCGGCCACCCGCCGGCAACGGGGACGACCCGCCCGGTCAATACCCCCGCGATCGGCCCGCAGCGGCGCTCCCGCTGCGCCGGCCCACCGCTCCCGCCGCGTCACCCCGCGCGGGGGTTGGATCGCCACCCGCCCGGTAACCGCCCGGGTGCAACGCCCTGTTTCCCGCCGCGCGCGTCGGCGCGGCTGGCGCCCGGAACCACCGGTCCCGGGCGCCAGCCCTGGCCCCGAGGGCGCGCACGCCCTTCGATTTTGCCCCGAGCCGAGCCGCCATGCCCTTCGATCACCGCCGTTATCGTCCCGCTCCCCGCGTCCAGTTACCGGACCGCCGCTGGCCCGACCACGCCATCACCGCGGCCCCGCGTTGGGCCAGCGTCGATCTACGTGACGGCAATCAGGCCCTGCGCGCCCCGATGAGCGTGGCGCAGAAGCAGCGACTGTGGGCCTTGCTGGTCGCGATCGGGATCAAGGAGATCGAGGTCGGCTTCCCGGCTGCCAGTCAGCCCGATTATGACTTTGTGCGCTGGCTGATCGAGACCGACCAGATCCCGGCCGATGTGACCATCCAGGTGCTGGTGCAGGCGCGCGCGTCACTGATTGAGCGCACCTTTGCCGCCCTCGACGGGGCGGCCCGGGCGATCGTGCATGTCTACAACAGCACCTCGCCGGTGCAGCGTGACTGGGTATTCGGCAGCGATCGCGCCGGGGTGCGCAGCCTCGCCGAGCAGGGTGCGGCCTGGGTGCAGGCCGCGGCGGCGCGCTATCCGCAGACCGCCTGGACCTTCCAGTATTCGCCGGAGAGCTTCTCGCAGACCGAGCCCGAGTTCGCGGTGGCGGTCTGCAATGCCGTGCTCGGGGTCTGGCAGCCGACCCCGGAGCGCCCCGCCATCATCAATCTGCCGGCCACGGTGGAAGCGGCCACGCCGAATTGCTTTGCCGATCAGGTGGAATGGTTCTGCCGTCGGCTCGACGGCCATGGCACGGGCCGGCGCGACGGGGCGCTCAGCGTCTCGGTGCATACCCACAATGATCGCGGCGGCGCGGTGGCGGCGGCGGAGCTGGCGCTGCTGGCCGGGGCCGATCGGGTCGAGGGGACCCTGCTCGGCAATGGCGAGCGCACCGGCAATATGGACCTGATCACCCTGGCGATGAACCTCTATAGCGAGGGGATCGATCCGGGTCTGGATCTGAGCGCCCCGGACCGGATCATCGAGGCGGTCGAGGCCTGCACCGGTATCCGCTGTCATCCGCGCCATCCCTGGGTCGGGGAGCTGGTCTATACCGCCTTCTCCGGCAGCCATCAGGATGCCATTCGCAAATGCCTGCAGCGCCAGCAGGCACAGCCCGATCAACCCTGGCAGGTGGCCTATCTGCCCATCGACCCGCAGGATCTCGGGCGCAGCTACGAGGCGGTGATCCGGGTCAACAGCCAGTCCGGCAAGGGCGGCATCGCCTTCGTGCTGGAGCGCGACTATGGCCTGAGTCTGCCGCGCTGGCTGCAGACCGAATTCGCCGCGGTGGTGCAGCGCGAGAGTGAGGAGCGCGGCGGCGTCATCGATGCGGAGCGCATCCATGCGCTGTTCCGCGCTGAATATATCCGTGACCGCGATCCCGTCGGCCTGCTTGGCTATCGCCTGCGCCGCAATGGTCAGGACCGCATCGAGGCGCGGCTGCGGCGGGATGGGCGCGAGCAGACCATCGTCGGGGCAGGGAAGGGCGCCATTGCCGCCTTTGCCGCAGCCTGGACTACCGCCTATGGGCAGAGCATCGATGTGCGCGACTATCAGGAGCACGCGATCGGTGCCGGGACCGATGCCGAGGCGGCGGCCTATGTGCAGCTCGACCTCGACGGTCGGCTGGTCGTCGGGGCCGCGATCGATCGCGACAGCGTCGGCGCCGCGCTGCGGGCGCTCATCTCGGCGCTGAATCGGGCTGCGGCGGCAGGGTCGGCTGCGCCTATCAGGCCGAGCTGGTAGTGGGGAAGGTCCTCTCGGATGTCGGCGGTTGCACCTCGGCTGGGGTGCTGACCCAGATGAACGGGGCGATCGCCAATTGCTGAATGGTCGCCGGCCAATTCGCCCTCGATCCTCGCCGTCGCGGTGCTGGATTCCGGTGGATCTCGGCGACGTGGGGGCTGGTCCAGGCCCCGGCCCCGGCCCCGGCCCCGGCCACGGCCGGATCCATCCTGGGCCTGACCCGCGGTCTGCACCCGCATTCGGGGCCCGAATCTGGACCCGGCGCTGGAGCAGGCGAAGCGCTCGGTTCCGCTTACCGTCTTCGGCAATCGCGTTATCATCACCCCTACAGGGCAACTTGAGCGGCGATGGTCGAGTTCATCATCACCTTGACCCCCGGGCTCCGACGCGGACCTGCTGGTGTTCGGTGTCGCGGCCACGGACCATTGGAACCTGCGCCATAACCTGGAGTAGGCCCTTGAGCGGTCGATCTGCCGCGCCGATGTGCGTGATGCACTCGCCAGACTCGCCCGTTGGGAGCAACTGTTCGCGGCTGCCGAACATCGCATCGCGTCGCCCGGCTGCGCCCGGCGGCGGCCATGTTGCACGTCCAGGCCGCGGCCTGCCGCGGCCAGCTCTGCGATCCCGCCGAGTGATCGCGGCCCCTTACCCTCACGGTCACCCTGAACAGGCGAAACATGCCCCGTTTCTATTACAAGGCCGTCAAGCCCGATGGCGATGCCGTCGAGGGGGAACAGGAGGCCGCCGATGAGCAGGCGCTGATCCGTTCCCTGCAGTCGGAGGGGCTGATTCCGATCCAGACCCGTTCCGCCGGTGGCCTGGCCGCGCAGTGGGCGCGGCGCCGACGCCGGACCCTGTCCCCCAAGGATATCGAGATCTTGACCCGCCA
Source organism: Chromatiaceae bacterium (assembly GCA_007693535.1). Lineage (GTDB taxonomy): Bacteria > Pseudomonadota > Gammaproteobacteria > Chromatiales > Chromatiaceae > Lamprobacter. The sequence continues at coordinate 62,363 of REDK01000078.1, read as the reverse complement.
GTTGGCGACCCTGCTGGAGTCGGGCCTGACCCTGGATCGCTCCCTCGGGGTGCTCGGGGAGCTGACCGCCGAGGAGCACGTGGTCCGGGTGCTGGCTGACCTGCAGGAGCGGGTGCGCGGCGGGGCGACCTTCTCGGCCGCGCTGGAGGCCCAGGATGGGCAGTTCCCGCGCCTGTATGTGAACATGGTCCGCGCTGGCGAGGCGAGCGGGGCGCTCGATGAGGTGCTCGTCCGCCTGGCCGATTATCTGGAGCGTAGCGCCGAACTGCGCGGCACCATCGGCTCGGCCCTGGTCTATCCGATCATCCTGCTAGTGGTGGCCGGGTTATCGGTGATCATGCTGCTGGTGTTTGTGGTACCCCAGTTCACCGTGCTGTTCGACGATATGGGCGCAGCGCTGCCGTTGCCGACCCGCATCGTGGTCGGGGTCGGGGAGGTCTTTCGCGCCTACTGGTGGGGGATGCTGGTAGCGGTCGCACTGATCGCGGTGCTGATCGAGCGTTGGCTGCAGAATCCCGACCACCGCCGCGCCTTCGATTACCGGCTCATGGATCTGCCGCTGCTGGGCGATCTGGTCTGGAAGCTTGAGACCGCGCGCTTTTGCCATACCCTGGCGACCCTGCTCAAGAACGGCCTGCCGCTGCTCAGCGGTCTGAACCTGGCCAAGGAGGTGGTGGAGAACCGCAAGATCGGCGAAGGCCTGGACGCGGTGGGGGAGGGGCTCAAGCACGGCCGCGGCCTGGCCGAACCCCTGACCAGCCGCGCGGTGCTGCCGCAACTGGCGCTGCAGATGATCCGTGTCGGCGAGGAGTCCGGGGCGCTCGATGGGATGCTGGCCAAGGTGGCCGACATCTTCGACCGCGAGACCCGCGCCAGCGTGCAGCGCCTGCTGACCCTGCTGGAGCCAGCCCTGATCATCGGGCTCGGCATCATCGTCGCCGGGATCATCATCAGCATCCTGATGGCCATTCTCGGCGCCAACGAGCTGGTGTTCTGAACCGCCGGTGGTGAACAGCCGGTTCCGGCCCCGGCGCCACCCGCTACCGATTTCCCGCGAGTAACCCATGACCCAGGCCGTCGTCGGCATCAACAGCGTGCGTACCGCGCTGCGGTTTGGCCGCGGCGGCGTGACGCGGCTGTGGCTGGACCGCCAGCGCCGCGACCGGCGCCTGGCAGAACTGGTGCAACTGGCCCACGCGGCCGGGATCGAGACCGAGCAGGTCACGCGCGCAGCCCTCGATGAGGCCGCTGGTGGGGCCAACCATCAAGGTGTGCTGGCCTGGGTGCAGACGCCAGCGGCACGCGACGAGGGCGCCCTAGCCGACATCTTGGCCCCCTGGTGCGCGGCAGACCGCGCTTCGGCGCTGGCTCCGCCGTTGCTGCTGCTGCTTGACGGGGTCACCGATCCGCATAACCTGGGAGCCTGCCTGCGCAGTGCCGATGCGGCCGGGGTACAGGCGGTGATCGCCCCCAAGGACCAGGCGGCCGGGCTGACGCCGGTGGCGGTGAAGGTTGCCAGCGGGGCGGCGGAGACGGTTCCGTTCGTGGCGGTGACCAACTTGGCGCGCACCATGGCCTGGCTGCAGGCACAGGGGCTGTGGCTGATCGGCACCGCCGGCGAGGCCGCCACCCCGCTGTTTGCGACCGACCTGCGTGGCCCGGTGGCATTGGTGCTGGGCAGCGAGGGCCAGGGACTGCGCCGGCTTACCCGCGAGCGCTGCGATACCCTGGTGCACCTGCCGATGTATGGCGCGGTGGAGAGCCTGAATGTGGCGGTCACCGCCGGTATCTGCCTGTACGAGGCGCTACGCCAGCGCCGCTTTGCCGGACCAGCATGAGTCTTGAGAGGGGATGGGATCGGCTGAGAAGAGCCAATTATTTCATTGCCTTACCGTAAAATGCCCATTGTAGCCTGACAGCCCCTGTCAGGTGCCGCAGAAGGTCTGTCGGACGACCTCGTGCGGCTGTGGTGGCTGGCGGTAGGCGGCCAGCCCGGTGTGGTCGTCATAGGGGCGCGAGACGACGCTGAGCAACTGCTCCAGGGGCGCCAGATCGCCGCGCTCGGTGGCGGCGTCGATCACCTGCTGCACGCGATGGTTGCGCGGAATGAAGGCGGGGTTGACGGTGCGCATGCGGGCCTGGCGGGCGGCGTCGGGCTCGGCCTGCCGGGCGAGCCGGGCGCGCCAGTCCTCGGCCCAAGTATCGAAGGCGGCCGCCTCGTCGAATTGGGTACGGACGGCTGCCAGGGTGTGCGGTTGATCCGGGCGCGCGTCGCTCAGAGCCCGGAAGGTGTTGGTAAAGTCGGCATGGTGGGCGGCCATGCGGCCAAGCAGGTCCTGCACCAGTTCGTCATCGGCGTCTTGGTCGGTGCCCGCCGCGGCGAGCAGGCCGAGCTTCGCGCGCAGCCCGCCCGCGTAGGCGGATGCGAAGGCGCGGCCGTAGGCCTCCAGCGCGCCGCGGGCCTGGGCCTTGGCCGCCTCGCTGTCAGGGTCGAGCAGCGGCAGCAGACAGTTGGCCAGTTGGGTGAGGTTCCACAGCCCGATGCTGGGCTGCTGCGCATAGGCATAGCGGCCGAAGTGGTCGATGGAGCTGTAGACCTGGTTGGGGTCGTAGCGGTCCATGAAGGCGCAGGGGCCGAAGTCGATGGTCTCGCCGGACAGCGCGACGTTGTCGGTGTTCAGGACACCGTGGATGAAGCCGACCAGCAACCAGCGGGCGATTAGCTCGCCCTGACGCGCGGCAATGGCGGCGAGCAGCTCGACATACGGGGCAGCGTGCTCCGTCAGCGCCGGGAAGTGCCGGTCGATGACGTAATCCGCCAGTGTGCGGACGGCGTCGAGATCGCCGCGGCGGGCGAAATATTCAAAGGTGCCGACGCGAATGTGGCTCGCGGCGACGCGGGTCAATACGGCGCCGGGCTCTGGGCGCTCGCGCAATACCGGCTCGCCGGTGGCAACCACCGCCAGCGCGCGGGTGGTGGGAATGCCAAGCCCCTGCATCGCCTCGCCTAGGATGTATTCGCGCAGCATCGGACCGAGCACGGCGCGCCCATCGCCGGAGCGCGAGAAGGGCGTACGTCCGGCCCCCTTGAGCTGTAGGTCGCGGCGTTGGCCGGCGTGGTCGATGACTTCGCCGAGTAGGAGCGCCCGACCGTCACCGAGGCTCGGCACGAACTGCCCGTACTGATGCCCGGCATAGGCCATTGCGAGCGGCTGGGCGCTCGCCGGGAGCCGGTTGCCGGCACACATCGCCACCCCGTGTGGTCCGGCGAGCCAGTCGGCGTCGAGCCCCAGTTCCGCGGCGAGCGGCAGGTTCAGCCGCAGCAGCAGCGGCGCGCGCACCGGTGTCGGCGCGATGCGGGCGAAGAACCGCTCAGGCAGCGTGGCATAGCTGTGCTCGAACGGGGGGATGGCGGCGGCCGGTGCGGTGGCGAGTCGGGGCGCGGCGGTGGTCATGGCGGGTCTCGGCGGCGATTGTGTAGCAAAAGACTCGGGATTGGCCGGGAAGGTACGGGCACCGTGCGCGCGGTGCAACAGTGGCGGGGTTGATGACCGGCTGCCCGAATGCGCCGCTGCCGGCCCGCGTCCGTGGCCGCTTCGATCGCCGTGCGGAAATCACTGCAGCTGTCCTGATGATTCCGCCCCATCTGGGGTGGATTGCCGCTTAATTCGTCGCCCTGGTCGGTATCGGCTACACCCTGTTGGGTGGCATGTGGATCGGCACCCTGGTCTGGGCCGTTCACCAGGCCCTGGACCTGGAGGACTCCCGCGGAGCGCGCAGCTGGTCGGCTTGGGCCAGGCTTCGGGACCAGCTCCCAGGCCAGGTCGGCCCCCGTTCAGCCCCGGCTTGCCTCGATCGCCTCCAGCACCCCGTCCCAAAAGCGCAGGCGGGCGCAGATCGCCTCCTCCGCGGCCGTGGCGGCCTCTTCCAGCCGCACCGGATCATCCCCGCACAGGGTCTCCAGCAGGCGCAGCGAGAGCGGGCCGTGGAAGTCCTCGTCCAGATGGATATGGCGGTTCAGATAGTAGTGAAACGAGGGCGCCTGCGCCGGGCCGATCCCCATGCGTCCGATCAATTGCCGGAACATCTCCGGGATCACCCGCTCGCGGCCTACCGCCAAGGCCGCGGCGGCGGCATGAGGCTTGTCCTCGCGGATGAAGCAGAAGGTGGTCTCGGTGAAGTAGCGCGCCGGCAGTGGCACCAGATCGGAATACAGGGCGGCATCGAGCCCGTCGGACCGCACCCGCTCCAGAAAGCGTCGCGGCAGGTCGCCGTCGGCGCCGATCTCGTGCATGGCCGCGCAATAGAATTCGAAATGGCTGCTGTGGCGGGGACCCTCCGCGGCCTCCAGCGTGTCGGATTCCTCTTCCAGCACCAGTTGGTTGATGAAGTAGCGCACGGCTGGGTCTCCCACTGGCATCCAGGGTACCGTGGTCGGCGCCACCTGCTGCTGCAGATACTTGATCAGGGACATGAAATCCCAGACCGAGAAGCAATGGTGCTGCATGAACACGCGTAGATCGGCGAGGTTGCGCAGGGCTCCGTAGATGGGATGGGCGTCGAGTTCCTGCTGCAGTGGGCGAATGGCAGCGAGATCGGGTGCGGCCATGACAACGATCCTCTTTAGCACGGTAGATGATCCAGTATGGGCGCCGGCAGCGGCCGGCGCGAGGACACGGTCCGGGCACCGCCGCGGGCCGCGCCCGTCAGCATATGCGGTCGGTGGCGCTGGCTACGAGGGGCGGCCGGCGCGTGTTGTGCTGGCGACGCAGTCAGCACGCCGGCTGCAGGCGGGCCGGATGCGGCCGGCGCGGCTGGTGCCAGCACAAAGCCGGTCGCCAGGTGCGGCGGCCAGCGCCCGTGCCCGCAGCGTGCGCAGGCCGTGGGCGCGTACCCGGCCGCGCACGTGGGTGGCCAGGATCACGCTGCCGCCACTGCGGCCGGCAAGGGCGAAGAGGCGGCCCAAGCGGCTCCGGAGATGGCGCGCGCAGGCAGGCGACCAATAGCAATGGGGCCGGGGTGGTTTAGTCTGTGCCTGCGGCCGCGCTCAACGCTGCCGCGAGCATGGCAATTGGCATGGTTGCCGGCTCGGCTGCTGCAGGTTGTCGGCGGCCCGGTCCGCTGCTGCGACGCCCGCGCCGACCGGCGTCCCCCGCGGGCATGCGGTAAGATCCCGCGGGCATACGGTAAGATTGGGCCGTGCGGTGCAGGCGGTGCAGCGGTGCGTACAGAGGGCATGTGCCCGCTTTGGCAGCAGTGCTTGCATTGCCGCAGGCCGGTTTCTGGGCAGATCCGTTGTGACGCATATTGCGAAAGATCAATGCAACCGTGCGAAGCTGTTGCTGTGATGCGTTCTGCCTCTGGGTTTTATCCCCGATCCGGCCCCGATCCGGCCCCGACCGTCCCGAGCTGGAACAGCAGGTCGTCTCCTCTCGCCGGGGTGCACCGAAACACGCCGGCCACGAGGATGAGTGCTTTGGGCGGTCGCGGATGGTCATGCGTGCGACCATCGGCCGTGCGACCATAGGGCCGGTATCCCGACCGGTCCCCATGCCGGTCCCCTGGGTTACCAGTCGCCGTTTTGGTGGCGTCTGGCAACCGCCGGCAACAAGAATCCTCCCGTCCCATTCCACCAGAGGCCGTTAACATGTCCGAAATCGTCGATGTCCGCGCCCGCGAGATCCTGGACTCGCGCGGCAATCCCACCGTCGAGGTGGATGTCCTGACCGCCGATGGGGCCATCGGCCGCGCCGCGGTCCCCTCCGGCGCCTCCACCGGGTCGCGCGAGGCACTGGAACTGCGCGATGGCGACAAGGCCCGTTACGGCGGCAAGGGGGTGCTGACCGCTTGTGCCAACGTCAACGGCGAACTGCGCGACGCGGTGCTGGGCCTGGATGCGTCCGATCAGGAAGGCCTGGACCGCACGATGATCGACCTCGACGGCACCGAGAGCAAGGGCCGGCTCGGTGCCAATGCGATCCTGGGGGTCTCGATGGCTGCGGCCCATGCCGCCGCGCAAGAGAAATCGCTGCCGCTCTATCAGTACCTCGGGGATGGCAACTTCGTCCTGCCGGTGCCGATGATGAACATCATCAACGGTGGCCAGCATGCCGATAACAGTGTCGATTTTCAGGAGTTCATGATCCTGCCGGTGGGGGCCACCAGCATCCGTGAGGCGGTGCGCTACGGGGCCGAGGTGTTCCATGCCCTCAAGGCGGTGCTGCATGGTCGTGGGCTGGCCACCGCGGTCGGCGACGAGGGCGGCTTCGCCCCCGATCTGGCCTCCAACGAGGCGGCCATCGAGGTGATCCTGGAGGCGATCGACAAGGCCGGCTACAAGGCCGGTCAGGATATCTGGCTGGGCATGGACGTGGCCGCCTCCGAGTTCTATCAGAACGGCACCTACGACCTGGCCGGCGAAGGCCGCACCCTGGATAGCACCGGCATGATCGATCTGCTGGAGGACTGGGTCGGCAAATACCCGATCCTGACCATCGAGGATGCCCTGGCCGAGGGCGACTGGGACGGCTGGAAGCAGCTCACCGATCGGCTCGGCAGCAAGGTGCAGTTGGTCGGCGATGACCTGTTCGTGACCAATACCAGCATCCTCAGCGAGGGGATCAACAAGGGGGTCGCCAATTCGATCCTGATCAAGGTCAATCAGATCGGCAGCCTCACCGAGACCCTGGCAGCGATCCGCATGGCCCATGCAGCGGCCTATACCGCGGTGGTCTCGCATCGCTCCGGCGAGACCGAGGACTCGACCATCGCCGATTTGGTGGTGGCCGCCGCCACTGGCCAGATCAAGACCGGCTCGCTCTCGCGCTCCGACCGGGTGGCCAAGTATAACCAGTTGATGCGCATCGAGGATCAGCTCGGGGAAGCGGCTGTGTATGCTGGTCGCGGCGCCTTCCGCTGGTTGTGAGGCCGGTTGTCGGCTGGGCGCTGGTGGTCGAATGCGGCCGCCAGCGCCGGGCATCCGGCCGCCGCGGCCACCTGACCTGAAGCAGTGACCGCCCGCGGGCGGAGAGGCCTATGCGTTGGGTTGTCGTCACCCTCATCGCGTTGTTTGCGCTCCTGCAGTACCGGCTCTGGGTCGGCGAGGGGAGCCTGGCAGAACTGCATGCCCTGCGTGCGCAGATGGCTGCTCAGGAGGTGGAACTGGCGCAACTGCGGGCGCGTAACAGCGACCTGGCCGCGGAGGTGGATGACCTCAAGACTGGCCTCTCGGCGATGGAGGAGCGCGCCCGCAGCGAGCTGGGCATGATCCAGCGTGGCGAGGTCTTTCTGCAGGTGATCGAGAAGCCGTTGGAGCCGGAGGGGCAGTGAGCGAGGCCATTGACGGGGCTGCGGTCTGGGTCGTGATCCCGGCCGCCGGGGCGGGGCGGCGCTTCGGTGCCGCGGTGCCCAAACAGTATCTCGACTTGGCTGGGCGCACCGTGCTCGATCGGGTCCTGGACCTCTTTCTGGGGCATCCGGCCATCCTCGGCTGCGTGGTCGCCCTGAGCGCGGAGGATGATTGGTGGGGCGACAGCGCCCACTGCGATGATCCGCGTGTGCAGCGTGCCCCTGGCGGGGCCGAACGCTGTGATTCGGTGGCTAGTGCCCTGGCCCGGCTCGGGGCGCAGGCGGCAACAACGGACTGGGTGCTGGTGCACGACGCTGCGCGGCCCTGCCTGCGCCGCACCGATCTGGACCGGCTGCTGGCTGCGCTGGTGGACGAGCCGGTGGGGGCGCTGCTGGCGGTGCCGGTGCACGATACCGTCAAGCAGGCGGCGGCGGCTGCCGCTGGGCCGATCACGCGGGTGGCGACGACGGTACCGCGGCAGTTGCTCTGGCGCGCCTATACCCCGCAGGCGTTCCGCCTCGGCCTGCTGCGGCGCGCCCTCGCGGCGGCCGCCGCCGCGGGACTGGCGGTCACCGATGATGCCAGCGCGGTCGAACTCCTCGGGCTGCAGCCGCGGCTGATCGAGGGGCAGGCCGACAATCTCAAGATCACCCGCCCGGAGGATCTCCCCCTGGCGCAGTTCTTCCTCACCCAGCAGGGTCGACTATGCTGATTGGACAGGGTATCGACGCCCATCGCTTCGCCCCCGACCGCCGCCTGGTACTGGGCGGGGTGAGCATCCCCCATGACCAGGGACTGGCCGCCCATTCCGATGGCGATGTGGTGATCCATGCCCTGTGCGATGCCCTGCTCGGGGCAGCAGGTCGCGGGGACATCGGCCATCACTTCCCCGATCAAGATGCCGCCTATCGCGACATCGACAGCCGGATCCTGCTGCGCCGGGTCATGGTCAGTCTGACCGCCGACGGGCTCGCAGTCCACAATGCTGATCTCACTATCGCCGCCCAGACGCCGCGGCTCGCCCCGTACATCGCTGCCATGCGCACCTGCCTGGCCGCCGACCTGCAGTGCCCGCCGGCGCGGGTCAATGTGAAGGCGACGACCACCGAGCGCATGGGCTTCACCGGCCGTGGCGAGGGCATTGCCGCCTTTGCCGTGGTCTTGCTCGACGAACAGGAGTCATGATGTATCCGACCCTGTCTACCGCCCCCGACCGCACGGCGGGCACCGCCGCCGCTCCTGCCCGACTCGCCGCGGCCGTCCCCGCCGCAACTCCGCTGCCCCAACCGCTGCCCCAACCGCTGCCCCAGTGGCGCAGCTTTGCCGACCTGCCCACCGCGCACGGCCCAGCCCTGGTGCAGGGGCAACTGCGCACCTGCCCCGAGGATTTCGTCGTCGATGAGGTGCTCGCCTTCGGCCCGGACGGAGAGGGCGAGCATTGCCTGCTACGGGTGCGCAAGCGCGGCGCCAATACCGAATGGGTGGCGCGCCGGCTGGCCGCGCTGGCCGGCGTCTCTATCCGCACGATTGGCTATGCCGGCCTCAAGGATCGCCATGCCCTCGCGACCCAATGGTTCTCGGTACACTTGGGCAAGGCGCGCGAGCCACGCTGGCAGGCGTTGTCCGGGGAGGGGATCGAGGTATTGGAGGTACACCGGCACCGGCGCAAGCTGCGCCGTGGGCTATTGGCTGGCAACCGCTTCGAGATTCGACTGCGCGAGGTCAGCGGCGATCGGGCCGGCGTGGCCGCGCGCATCGCCCTGATTGCTCGCCGCGGCGTGCCTAACTATTTCGGGGCGCAACGCTTTGGCCGCGCCCAGGGCAACCTGCAGCGTGCCGATGCCCTGTTCCGCCAGCATGCGCTGGCCGCGGCCGACCCTGCCATCGCTCCGCCACGGGTCAATCAACACTTGCGAGGCCTGTGGTTGTCGGCGGTGCGCTCGCAGTTGTTCAACGAGGTGCTGGCGCGGCGCATCGAGCGCTGCGACTGGGACGAGCCGCTGCCAGGCGAGCGCCTGCAATTGCTTGGTAGTCATTCGCATTTTCTCGCCGAGACCATTGACCAGACCCTACTCGAACGCGTCGCCAGCGGCGATGTTTGCCCCACCGGCCCACTGTTCGGTGCCGGTCTGCCGCTGAGCAGTGGTGCTGTCGCTGAACTGGAGCAGGGCACTGCCGCCGCCTTTCCCGCCTGGATCGCTGGCCTGGCCGACGCCGGGCTGAACCAGGAGCGGCGGCCGCTGCGGCTTGACCCTGAAGACTTGGGCTACGAGCAGCACGGTGACGACCAGTTGCTGATCTGCTTCAGCCTGCCGGCAGGCAGCTATGCCACCGCTCTGCTGCGGGAACTGGCGACCTGGAGCGAGCATCGGCCGGACTGAGGGCTGGAACCTAGAGACGGCAGTTGACCGCTTCGTGCATGATCTCATCGATGAGCTATGCTAATGATGAAGGCCGGCGCTGCTCCGCGCTGGCTGTGCCGAAAGGACGATACGATGAAACCGCATAGCAGCCTGCTCATGGTCCCGCCCCGGCGGCCGGACATGCCGATCGCTGCCGCCCCGATCTGCTCGCGCATCGAGACTGTAGCTTGCCGGCGGGCGGAGACCCAGGTGATCACCCCGCTGCAGCCGGTCGCGCTCGGTTTCGGCCTGCTGCTGCTATCGACCCTGGTGCTGATGTTGCTGCGTCTGTTGAGTTGATGGTCGGGATGAGGTGTGAGCAGCCGGCTTCCTCGCGCTAGCCAGCACATAGTCGAGTCCCGCATAGACATCCTCAGCGTCGAAACGCAGCGCAAAGCGGGCCGCCAGTCGCACGAGCGGATGCAACCGTGCCAAGGCCTGTGGATGGGCCGCTAGCCAGCGATGGAGCGGGGCGTAGACCTGCTCCCGGATGGATTCCACGCCGATCTCCTCGAACCCAAGCAGCGCCAGCTTGGCCCGATAGGTCGGACGGGTGTAGGCGTTCTCAGGCGGAATCGCGAACTTTCCCACCACCAACCCCCAAGAAAGCTGCTGCCGCAGCCGCATCCCGAGGCGCTGGCGCGTCGGCAGCGGAATGATGTCTGCCAGCACCAGCCGCCCGCCCGGGCGCAAGACCCGCCAGGCCTCGCGGAAGAAGGCCTCGCGGGTGTCGAAATGAAAGGCGCACTCCAGCGCCACCACCTTGTCCACCGAAGCGTCTGCCAGCGGCATCGCGGTCGCTGAGCCCTGCTCCAGCCGGACCCGGTCGGCAAGCCCCAGCTCGGCGATGCGGCGGCTGGCGACCGCCACCTGGGAGGCTGTGATATTCAGCCCGATGATCTGCGCCGGCCGATGAGTCTGGGTCCACAGGATGTCCTGATCGGCAAAGCCAAAGCCGACATCCAGCAGGGTATCGTCCGGTCCCAGCCGGGCGGTGTCGGCGACCAGTATCGCGAGGGCGGCACTGGCCGCGTCTAGATCGGCGGCGTCACGCCAGTAGCCAAGGTTCAGATAGAGCCCACGCTCGGTGGCGGCACTGGTGGCCAGCAGGTCATAGACGGCGGTCACCTCCAAGCGCTGGAACGGATTGTAGAGCCAGTGCAGGTAGCCGATAGTCTCTGCCAGCGCTCCCCGTGGCGGGACGGTGCCGATCGGGCCGGACTGGCTAGTGGCCGGTGCGTCGACAACCCGCTCCGGCATGCTGGCGTGTGTCGATGTTGATGGCGGTAGATGGTTGGGAACGGGCGCTTGCATCTGGATCTCTCCTGGCCTTCGGTTCGCGCCACATGGGGGCCGGATCGGGGTAAGGCACGGGCGTTGGTAGGTTCGCTGCCGGTTGGCCCCTTGTGTTTGTCTGCGGATTCGCCATAAATGCGGGGCAGGGGTGCCGCCGCAGGCCGAGCGGATGACTGGCGCTTTTGTTGACGATTGCATCCGCGCAGGCCCGCAAGCGGTCAATGCCGTTAACCAGGCCCGCCGGCTTGTGACGAGCGGCTCACCTGGCGACCACGCTTGTTGGTGCCCGGGCGGCGCTCGGCTACCATCGCGCGCGAGACGCTGCGGGTGCATTGATCGCCAGGGCGCCGCGACCTTTGACGCTGGTGCCCGCGCAGTGGCCGGCAGCTCCAGCCCCATCCTCACCAACCGTTCGGAGAGACGACGATGGCAACCTATCGCTATACCCTAGCTCAGCGACTGTTACACTGGTTGATCGCGGTGTTCGTATTCGGCCTGCTAGCGATCGGGTTTACGCTTTGGACACTCGGATATGACGGCACCGTGCAGACCTTCGGCAACGAGGTGACCGGCGCCCTGTACAAATATCACAAGACCTTCGGTATCCTGGTCCTGTTGTTGATGCTGGCGCGGGTGGCGCTGCGGCGGGCGCGTCCGGCACCGCCTTACGATCCCCCGATGAGCGGACTAGAGCGCTTTGTCGGTGGAGCCGTACATATACTCTTCTACGCCCTGCTGATCGGCATGCCAATCGGCGGCTGGATCGCGACTGCCGCCGGCGGTTATCCGATCCAGTTTTTCGATTTCGAACTGCCGGGGCTGGTCGGTAAAGACCCGGAACTGAGCGCCTTGGTGTTCACGCTGCACGGGATCGGTGGCCTGGTCATTGCCGCCCTGCTAATACTGCACATCGGCGCCGCTGTCAAGCATTGGCGGCTCAAAGACAATGTGATGGAGCGTATCAGCCTGCCCTGAACCTGGCCCTGAACCTGAGCCTGGTCCTGAGCCCAGTGCGATCGCCAGGGAGATGCCGATGATCGACCATCCCGGTCAACATCGTTATCGTATCTGGGTGGCTGGTGCATGGTGCCGGCGCGCCGGCTTCCAGTACTGATCAGCGCTAGAAGTTGGCGACCTGGCCAGTGCGGCTGACTAGGATGCGGCCCGCGGCTGGCCGTTCCCCTCGCTAACCTCGGCGCACAACGTTAATATGTAACATCTCTGATCCTGCACCACCTCTGGAGGCAACCGCATGCCCGATCGTCTGTCCCGACTGACCGCTCTGCTCCAAAAACGCATCCTGATCCTCGATGGCGCGATGGGTACCATGATCCAGCGGCACAAGCTATCCGAGGCCGACTACCGCGGCGAGCGATTCAAGGACTGGCCGAGCGATCTCAAGGGCAACAACGATCTGCTAGTGCTGACCAACCCCGGGGTGATCCGCGGTATCCATGAGCAATACCTGGAGGCCGGCGCCGATATCATCGAGACCAATACCTTCAACGGTAATCGCCTGTCGCAGGCCGATTACGGGCTGCAGGACTATACCGCCGACATCGTCACTGCGGCGGCACAACTGGCCCGGGCGGCCGCCGACAAGTACTCGGCGCTGACCCCGGAGCAGCCGCGTTTCGTTGCTGGTGTCCTCGGCCCCACCAGCAAGACCGCAAGCATATCACCGGATGTCAACGACCCCGGTGCCCGCAATACCCATTTCGACGAACTGATCGCAGTCTATGCTGAGGCGACGCGGGCATTGCTCGCCGGCGACGTGGACCTGATCATGATCGAGACGATCTTCGATACCCTCAATGCCAAGGCCGCCGCCTTTGCCGTCGATGTCGTCTTCGAAGAGGATGGGATCGTCCTACCGGTGATGATCTCGGGCACCATCACCGACGCCTCCGGCCGCACCCTCTCCGGGCAGACAGTCGAGGCTTTCTATAACAGCCTGCGACACGTGCGACCCATCTCCATCGGGCTTAACTGTGCCCTCGGCCCGGATGCCCTGCGGCCCCATGTCGAGGATATGGCGCGGGTCTCGGAGTTCTGCACCTCATTTCACCCCAATGCCGGCCTGCCCAACGAGATGGGGGAATACGACATGGGCCCGGAGGAGATGGCCGGACATGTTGGCGAATGGGCCGAATCGGGCTTTATCAATATCGTTGGCGGCTGTTGCGGCAGTACCCCCGAGCATATCCGGGCGATCGCTGCCGCGGTTGCCGGCAAGCCGCCGCGCCGGCCCAAGGTGCCCGATCATCGTATGCATCTGTCGGGGCTCGAGGCCTTTACGATCTGAGAGCAGGCCGCGGCAGGCGTCATTGGTGCTCGACGCCCGGCAGGGCGATCAGCCCGAGCTGAAACATCCGGTCGCTGCTGAACCGCAGCGGGGCACTGAGATAGACCGGCGCGACCGCTTCTGGCATCAGGCCAGCGGCCTGGGCTGGCGCCGCCAACGCCGTCGGCAGGTCCGGGTGACGACCGGCATCCCAGATCAGCAAGACGCCGTCGGCGGCGGCGATCAGGGTGGCTGGGTCTGGTAGTAGGTAGTCGGCGCGGGGTCCGAGCGTACGCCGGTGTGGCCAGCGAGTGCGCAGCATCCCGGCCAAGTGATAGTGGTCGGTCAGTACCAGGTTAGCGCGATCGCCGCGGGCGTCGATCTCCCAAGCCAGTTCGGCGATGGGCTGATGTAGCCGGGTGTAGACCCCGGTCCAGGGGGCGAGGGGGATGCGCAGGGCGCCGATCAGGAGTACCAGCAGTCCGGCTGCCAGGGCCAGCGCGCGGAACCAGCGCAGTTGCCGCTGCGCCGCTGGCGTCGGCACGACCCCGGCAAAGAGGACGATCGGTACGACGAACAGCAGTGGCTGCAGCCAACGGTCTTTGACCTGATCGGCGTCCGTGGTCCATAGCGTCAGCATCAACAAGGGCCACACCAGGGCCAGATAGCGCAGCAGTAGGTCGATGTGCGGTAGCTGGTGGCGGCGCGCGGCTAGCGCGGCTGGGGCGCCTGGAAACAGGCCTAGAAAAACCAGCCAGAGCGGCGTCAGAAAGGTCAGCGTGCTGAGCAGCAACCGCCCGAAACCATTGGCTGGGCCGGTCGGTTGGGCCTGATTCTGCAACTTTTCGGCCACCGCTGCTCCAACCTCCGCATGTTCCAGCAACCACAGCAGATGCGGAGTCAGCACCAGCAGGGCGAGTGCCACCGTGGCCGCGAGTCGGAGATCGAGCAACAGCCGACGGCCGGCCGGCAGGCTCAGCAAGGCGAGACCGAGGGCGGCGGCGAACAGGGCATAGTTGTACTTGGCCAGCAGGCCTAGGGCACCGAGCAGGCCGAGCGCCAGATAGCCGCTCAGGGTCCGTTGCTCCAGCAAGCGCAGCACTTGCCATAGGGTGGCTGCGGCCAGTGTGAGCACCAGCAGCGAATGGGTATGCTCGCGCTGGTTCTCCCACACTACCTGCGGCAGCAGCAGCAGACTCAGGGTTGCCGCCAGGGCCAGATCATGCCGGCGCAGCACGCGCAGGCCGACTAGATAGACCAGGTAATAGGTTGCGAACAGCAGTGCCTGGCGCAGCAGCGACAACGATAACAGGTTGGGGCCGACAATGGCGTTGAGGCCGGCCTGCAGCCAGGTGTAGAGCGGGGGCTGGGCTGAGTACCCCCATTGCCACCATTGCGAGAGCAGGGCCTGTTCGGCCTCGTCCAGCTCCAGGGCTGGAGAGATCAGCCAGCGTACCAGGGCAAAGGTCAGAAAATAGGCGCCTAGTCCGAGGATGACGCGAGGGTCCGGACGGCGGGCCAGGCGTCTGGTCCGCATGCTGAGCGGATGGCCAAGCCGACTGGCGGGTCGGGCGAGGATGGGCCCGCCGGGAACCTCGACCTGCCCCGGTGGCATCTAGTCCTGCGCCGCTGCCGGCCGACATTGGAAGCGCCGGAAGCTGGCGCTGCCGGAGTCGGCGATGTCGGCGACACTGAGGACGTTGGTGAGAAGATCGATTCGCACCTGGCCGGAGTGGCTCTCGACCTGCCGGTCTGCGATCCAAGTGGCCGCGTTGCTGGCCAGATAAGGGGCGCTGCTTTCGATCCGGGCGGCATCCGGGTCGGCGTCGGCGCTTGGCGCCGGGCGTAGCAGGGTGAGGCTGACCTCCTCCGGTGCCTCCGGTGTGCGTTCCTCGTAGTGCACCTTGCCCTGGTCACCGAACACCACCTGCCGGCTGATCTGCTCGGTACAGATCAGGTCAAGCCGGTCGGCAGCGGCCGTGACGGGTCCAGCGGTCAGCATCAGTAATAGCACCGACGGCAAGGCGGCTGCCGGTAACCGCCGGCGCGGCAGCATCCGCGCAGGCCGGTGACGCTGCCGGGCAGGGTGGATGGTGCGGTCGGTCGGGGCGACGGGCTGGATGATCATGGCGCCGTGGATGCTCTGGAGTCGTCGAGTGGGGATGGACTGACCTTGCCACCTCAGGGCCTGCGCGTGAGGTCAACCGGCGCGAAGGGTACACGATCCGGGGCGCCCTGGGCATGCAGCCAGCTCGGCGGCTGGGCAAAGCCGGGATAGGCTGGTACCGCGATCAGGCTGCTGGCGACGCTGGCAAAGCGGCCCTCGGGCAAACTGAGTTCCAGGTTCATCCCAGGGCCGGTGGCATCGCCGCGCTGCTGCAGCAGTGCGATCCAGGCATCCCAGGCGTTCTGCTCTGGGTCCGGCACTGGGGCTTGGCGAAACAGGGGCAGAAAGCGGCGGATGCGGGTGTGCTGGGGATCGTCGAGTTCGCTGTCCGCCAGCAGGTGCAGGCCCTCGGCGATGGGATGGACGCGCACTTCGCCATCATCGCCGTGGCGCAGCCAATAGGCGGCACGGGGATCGGCAACGACCAGATTGAACGGGCGATAGGCGGCTGGATACAGGTCGGCGAGGGCGCCGGCGGCACTGCTGGCCTCGGCATGGTCGAGCGCCTCGAGGACCAGCTCACCGCGGCTGCGGCGGCTGGCCGCAGGGCCGAGACTGCCGGTGCGGTTGAGCACTGCGGCCACCAGGCCGTGATCGTTGATGCCGAGCCAACTGCCGCCGCCGATCTCATCGTAACCCGCGATCACCTCGGGGCGATCAGGCCAGTGCCGCCCCGGCGGACGCGCTGGTCGCGCGACCAGTTCGTCGCGATTGGCCGCTAGCAGCAAGGGCCAGTGATGGTGTGGGCGGCGCAGAATGACCAGCGTGCACATGTCTGAGTGGCTGGGTGGAGACGGGGAATCCGTTCAGGCCTGCTCCGATTTAGGCCTGCTCCGATTCAGTTCTCCTCCGCTTCAGGTCTGTTCCGGGGGCAGCGACTGCAAGACCTGCATGCAGCGATGGTTTGGGTCGAAGGCCAGCTCCAGCAGACGGTCGGCGATGAAGGCTGGCGAGCTGAAGCCATTGCTGGCCTTGATATCGAGGAACTTCTGCACCCGCGGGAACTGCTCCGGGGTGCAGGCGCGGATCATCGCCTGCATCTCGGTGTCGATGATGCCGGGGGCGACCGCGTGCACCCGCAGACCGGTGCCGGCCTCCTCAAGGGCGATTGCCTCGCTCATGCGCTCCACCGCGGCCTTACCGGCACAGTAGGCGGACCAGCCGGCATAGGCATTGCGGGCGGCCCCAGAACTGATGTTGACCAGCACCCCCTCGCCACCACGCTGATGGAGGTGGCGGATAAAGACCTGGCTGCCATGGAAGACGCCCACCACGTTGACCTCGATATGTCGGGCGAAGGCGGCCGGATCGTTGTCGTGCAGCGGGCCGATCGGCTCGAGCAGGCCGGCATTGTTAATCCACAGATCAATGCGCCCGAAGCGCTCGCAGGCGGCTGCGGCCAAGTCGGCCATCGCCGTGGGATCAGTGACATCGGCGGCACGCGCGAGCATGCGTGCCGCCAGCGCGGGGGTTGCTGGCGGCCGCGGTGCGGTGCGGGCGCAGGCGGCGACATTCAGCCCGCACTCAAGGAAGCGTGCCACCAGCCCGGCACCGAGGCCACGGCTGGCGCCTGTGACCACTGCACAGTATCCAGTGAGATCAGACATGGCGATCAATCCTCACCGGGGTCGGCCAGCCAACCGGACAGTGCGTCCACCAGGGCCTGGGCCTGGGCGCGGCTGGAGATGTTGAACTTGGACTGCTGGCGATATTCACCGCCGCGTTTCTGGTAACGCCGAATGGTATAGCGCTCCGGGCCGTACTCTGCCTTGGCCCGGTCCCAGTCCTGGTAGCGAAACAGCACCGTAGCCCAGCCGCCCTTGGAGAGGATGACCTTGTCCAACTCTTTGGTGGTCGCGACGCCGTCCTCGACATAGGTGACGGTCAGGTCTTCGACACGTTCTGCCATCTGTTGCTCCGATTGGAGTGCAGGCTGTGGAGTTCAGCTTTGGAGGCGCTGCGGGTAGGGCCGCTGGGAAGACCGCACGACCCGGTTGCGCGTCAGCGCTGGCGAAGGATTCGGCGTCTTGCTGGCGTCTCGGTTGCAGCCGTTGCACGCCCATGGGCGTACCTGGGGTGCGCTGGCGCTCAATCGGCGGCGTCTGGGTCCTCGGCGCCGTACTGCCTGAGCAGGGTGATCAGCGCCGGTTCGCCGCTGGCGGCGGCCAGGTGAGCGGGGGTGACCCCGTCGCCGGTCGGCAGATTCACATCGGCGCCGGCCACAAGCAACCGGCGGGCCAGGCGGACATAGCCATGGGCCACGGCGACGTGCAGGGCAGCGCGCCCATCCGGTCCCAGCACATTGACCCCGACATCGTTTGCGAGCAGCAGGGCGATGCCCTCGCGATCGATGGCATCCGCCGCGACCAGGGCCAGGAAGAGCTGTTGCAGGTCATCCGCGGCGCCAGCATCGAGCAGCAGGCGCGCGGTCGGGATGCGACCATTGGCGAGCGCCAGGTACAGCGGCGTGTGCCCGTCGCCGTCTTGCACATCAAGCCGAGCACCGCCTCGTAGCAAGTCGCGGGCCACGGTCACGCTGCCCTGGCGTACCGCGATATGCAGCGGATAAGCGCCATCCGGGCCAGGCTCGTTGAGTTGCGTGCGCCAATACAGGTGGCGGCGAATCTGCTCCACATCCCCAACGGTGACGGCCCGGTAAAGGTTCAGGGTCGGGCGTGGAGGCTCATCACAGCCGCCGAGGAGCAGAGTAGCGACCAGCACCGCGCTGGCCAGGCGAAGAAACGACATCCGTTACCTGTGTGGGCTGCATGTACTTGAGTCTGGTGAGCCGCACGTGCTGATTTGGGCCAGCACTTCCGGGCCACCGCTGGCAGCGAGCCGCTGCCGCGCGTTGCCATGGCGCAACCGCATCGGCATCTGGGGCGCGCTCAGAGTCGGGGCGGGCCAAGCCAGCGCGGCGGCAGGCACCGGCCGGTCTTGGATCTCGCTGCGCGCGCTGCTGCAGGCTAGCGTGCGCAAGCGGCCACTCCAGGCTGAAGTAATCCGAACCGCAGTCACCCCAATCTCGGATAGTAAGCCCTGACCCTGAGGGCGACAAGTCGACCCGGCAGGATGCCCTGGCCGGGTCGGGGAGTTGGTGCTAAGGTCGCCGCGTGATAGCGTTGCCGCTGGCCGTGGCGCAGTGTATGGCCCTGGCGGTCGCTACCCCCCGGTTCCTGCTCCCGGTTTCCTGCTCCCGCTTCTGGGGTTGGCACGCTACGCGACTGTCGAATTCCGGAGCGGCCCGGACCAGCAGCACCTGGGGCCCGTCGTTAGCACGCCGCTCAGCGCCCATGCAACCGCTCTGTCACCAATGCTCGCCAAACTCCTGCTCACCGTGGCCGTCGTTGCCATCGCCTGGGTCGTCTTGCGGGCGCGACACCGGGCCGCGGTGCCCGGCGCTGCGCCGGCGCCCGATCTGCTCCCGGCGGCGGTCGTACGCGCGGTTGCAGCAGGGTTGCTCGCCCTGCTGCTGATCGGTAGTGCTATCTACCTGTATTCGGGTTGGCAGCAGGGCCGGCAGGTGGTGACCGTATCGGTGATCAATCCTTACACCGGCGCGGTACAGACCTATCGGAGCCGTCGCCGCGATGTCGAGGGACGCAGCTTCCGCACCCTCGATGGCCAGCGCATACACATCGCCGAGATGGAGCGCATGGTCGTCGCGGAATGAGCCGGCGCGGCCGGCTCGCGCGGTGAATCCGGCCTCAGGGGATTTTTCTCAACTTCCATACCATCTGGCTGGTCTTGACGCCCGCCTTCAGCGTTGTACTGGCGGTCACAGCGTTTGCGATGCCCCCGCCAGCCCTCCTTGGAGGCGAGCATCAAGCCTGCGTCATCTGGGATCAACGCTTCCTGCAATCGCCTTACGCCCGCGCTGGACTGCGCGGGCGCAAAGGCTCGATCTTGACCTCGACCTTGCCCTCCGTGGCGGGTCGGAACTGGGCACGCAATTCGGCTCGGCGCTGGGCGCATTCGTTGTCTTCGGCCCCGGGCTGGCGTTCTACCAGGTCCTTCAAGCTGATCTGATTCAGATAGCCGTGGATGCGATTGCTCAGATCCATCCAGAGGTCATGGGTCAGACAGGGTCCGTCGCTCTTGCAATTGAGGGCACCGCCGCAGCGGGTGGTGTCCATGTGCTCATCGACCGCGGTGATGACCTCGGCCACGGAGATGGTGCCGGCATCCCGAGCGAGGTTGTAGCCGCCGCCAGGACCCCGTACGCTAGCCACGATGGCGCGTCGACGCAGCTTGGCGAACAGCTGTTCCAGATAGGACAGGGAGATGCCCTGGCGTTGGGCGATGTCAGCCAGGGCGATGGGGCCAGCGCCTTCGTGGATGGCCAGATCCAGCACCGCGGTCACGGCGTAGCGGCCCTTGGTCGTCAGTCTCATTGTGGTCTTGCCTCCTCGCGGTTCGGTCATCCGGGACATCCTACAATAACCCAGCAAGACCATCAATTTAGCAGGGTCAATCGATCCGTGGCGCACAGGCGGGGGTTGCCCGCGATCCGCGCCGGCAGACTCGGCACAGGCTGGATGCCGCCCCGCCGCCAGCAAGCCCTGCAACCAGGTCCCACGTCGATGGTCTCGGGAGGGTAAAATCGTGTTTTAACTACGCCCTCCCAAGACCATGATTCCAAGGTGTCGTCGCAACCAATCTGTCCCCATCGATACCGGCCTGCTCCGGGATCATGACCGCCAGCGTCCAGACCGTGCCGCGGAGCGTCCGCGTCCCCGGTCGAACCAGTCCGACCGGTCGCTAGCGGGGGCACCGTCAGGCCCGTGCAGGCAGCTTGCTCCCACGGCCAATGCGCACAGGGCTGGTTGCTCCCGGGGCCGCTGGGTGTGCCCATGACAGCGCCCGGGGGCAATGACCCCGACGAGAAGCAGCGGCAGGTCACGGCATCTCGCGCTAATTCGCCCCGTCCCGATCAGGCCCGGCGGCGTGCCCGTGATCCATCCGCCTGGGCCAAAGAGATCTACGCTGCACCGCCAGGTCAGCGCGAGACCGCCGGTGCTGATGCCCGCGTCACGGTCAGCACCCGGCTGCGCAAGCCCCGCGTCCATCTCACTGCGCCGGCAACGGTGCCGCAGCTCGATCTGGCGCGTTTCATGGGGCGCTGGTACGAGATCGCGCGATTACCCTATTTCACCCAGCGGCGCTGCGCGCGCAGTATCTACGCTGACTATGTGCTTGGTGGCGACGGCCTGGTCTATGTGACCAACTGCTGCGTCCGCCACGATGGCAGCCATGGGGTTGCCCAAGGCATCGCCAGGGTCACCGATCCGCCTGCCAATACCCGGTTGGAGATCAGCTTCCGGATGCTTTATGGCGTACATGTTTTCTGGGACGATTTTTGGGTGATCGGCTTGGGCGAGGCCTACGATTACGCGCTGATCGGTCAGGCTACTCGCCGCCGCGGCTGGGTGCTGGCACGCGAGCCCTGTCCGCCGGAGCCCGCCATCACCGGCTGGCTGGCGGAATTCACTGCCAAGGGCTTCCCGGGCGAGGCCTTCGTGCGCACCGCGCAGCAGGGTGGTTAGTGGTGAGAGATACTCCGGTTGATTAGGCGTTAGCCCTGGTTGCCGGCTGGTTTTCCCCCGTTTCCCCCGGGCGGACGACAGGCCGGTGCGCCAGTTGCCGCGATCCCTGCATGGTTCGATCAGGCATCCGATGTCACTGCTGAAACGGCCCCCGATCTGCCCGTACCATGGCACCCCGCTGGTGCTGTCTCATCATGGGACCAAGTCCAATACCGGTAGTCCCTTGATCGAGGTGCGGGGGGCGCCGATCCGCTATTGCCCGGCCTGTCTGGCTCAGGGGCGCGATACCTCGGTAGAGGCGGAAGCGGCCGCGTCCAATGCCTTTTTACGCAAACTGGAGCGGCTGATCGAGTCCAGCGATTTTCCCGGGGAGTTGCAGCGCCCGCTGGTCCAGGTGGATTTCAATCCCCGTCGAGCGGAGCCGCCAGGGCCGGCCGGTGGTGTGATCTACAGTGCTGGCGGGCAGCCGGTGGCCGAGTCCAGCGAAGCGGGGGAGTCGATCGGCAGTTTCCGGCCGCGCAAGCCGCGCCACAGTCTTGACCAACTGGTGCTGGATGTGGATACCCTGGGGCGTATCCGCGAAGCGGTCAATGTGCTGCTGGCCCAGGACCTGCTGTTCGACGTCTGGAACCTGGCCGCGGTGGCCCGCACCGGGCGACGTGTGGCGCTGAACTTCTATGGGCCGCCCGGTACCGGCAAGACCCTGGCCGCCGACGCCATCGCCGATCTGCTCGGCCGCGAGATCTTGACCATCAGCTATGCGGAGCTGGAATCGAAATACGTCGGCGAAACGCCCAAGAACATCAAGGCGGCGTTTGCCAGTGCCGCCACCAGCGGCGCCCTGCTGTTCTTCGACGAGGCTGATTCCATCCTCGGCAAGCGGCTGACCAGCATCAGCCAATCGGCTGACAACAGCATTAACGTCGCCCGTAGCACCACCCTGATCGAACTGGACAACTTCGACGGGGTGGTAATCTTCGCCTCCAACCTGGTGAAGAACTATGACAGCGCGTTTCTGCGCCGCATGCTGGCCCATGTTGCCTTCCGCCTGCCTGCCGCCGAGCAGCGCCAGGCCATCTGGCAATGCCATCTCCCCCCCCAGTTGCCACTGGCCGCAGATGTGGACCTGACCGAGTTGGCCCGCTTCTCTGAGGGTGCTGCCGGGGGGGATATCCAGAACGCGGTCCTGCTGGCGGCCTCTTACGCCTCTATGCGCAGCGGTGCCGAGCGGGTGGTCGCCTTGCACGATCTGGAACGGGCGATTAGCTTTATCCTGGACGGTAAGCGGCGCATCCTGGACGGCAGCGAGTAGCTGCCGGACCGGCTCTCTGCGCCGCTCGACAGGACCTGGCTTCATGTTCTGGGCGCCGAGACTGCGCGGCGGCCAATCAGGTACGCCACCGGCGTGCGAGCGCGTCACCAGCGCAAGGTATTACCAGTGCCAGCAACGAGAATCAGCACTATGTCCCAATCCTCGGAAGACCGCCTGCACGAGCAGTTGACTGCGCCGCTGCGGCTCGCCCTCGAAGCCCGCGCAGGCTGGGAGTTTGGCGCCCTGTTGGCGAGTGTGCCTCTGCTGTCTCAGGCGCCCGCTGGCGATGGCCATCCGGTGTTGGTATTGCCGCGCATGCTGGGCAGCGATCTGTCAACGCAACCCTTGCGTACCTTCCTGAATCGGCTGGGCTATGCCGCCAGCCCATGGGGACAGGGGTTGAATCTGGGACCGCGGGCCGGGGTCATGGCTGCATGCCGGCAGCGGCTGGAGTCGCTGCAGCGCATCCATGGCAAGCAGGTCAGTCTAATTGGATGGAGCCTGGGTGGGCTGTTCGCCAGGCAGCTGGCCAAGGAGGTACCGGAGGCGGTGCGCTGCCTGATCGGACTGGGGACACCACTCCATCTGGAGCCATCTCCAGCCGAGACTTGGCGTCTGTACGAGATGCTGACCGGCGATCCGATGGAGCTGGATGGTGCCGAGGGTCTCCTGGAGGGGTCGCTGTTGGCACCGCCGCCGGTGCCAACCACCTCGATCTACAGCCGCACCGACGGCGTGGTCCCCTGGAGGGCGAGTCTGGAGTCGGAAGGGCCGCAGACCGAGAACATCGAGGTTGAATCGAGCCATTTGGGCCTGGTGGTCAACCCGCTGGTGCTCTACGTGATCGCCGATCGGCTGGCCCAGCCGGAGGGGGCCTGGCGCCCATTCGAACGCACCGGGTTGAAGGCAATCCTCTATCGGGAGCCGATGCGGGAGGGTTGGTAGCAGTGCTGCCACGGGTCGCCAGAGGTTGCTCGGTGTTGCGACCGATACCGACCTACCTAGTCAATCACAACAGCAAATTACAGCAGATTGACCGGCTTGTACTGTGAACTTGTACTGGGAAGATGCCTTGAGAGATGCCAATTATGAGCCGTCCTGGCCCAAATCAGCACGAAACCCAACTTCGTAGGTCAACCTGAATTCCTCGGCGTTTCCCTAGCGGCCGTACTTGCGGCGGAACTTATCGACCCGACCCGCGGTATCGACAATCTTTTGTTTGCCGGTATAGAAGGGATGGCAGGCGGAGCAGACCTCGATGTGCAATTCCTTGTGTAGGGTCGAGCGGGTCATAAACTCGTTGCCGCAACTGCACACCACCTTGATCTCATGGTAGGCGGGGTGGATCTTGTCTTTCATGGCGATCGATTCACTGCTGGGCCGGGCTGAAGACTGGTCTGAGGACTGCCTGGGAGACTGGCTCAAGGGAGACTGGCTCGGGGTGGCAACCGGCTCCGGAAAGCTCAGAAATCTTCGTCAGGGAGATGCCGATGAATGGCGACGATCCCGTCGGGTGACTGTAGCGATAATCCGGAGGGTTTGCCGAACCGTGGATGGTCGAGGCGACGAGGCGACGAGGCCGGGCCAAATGATCGGAGTGGCCCATCATGGCGGCTGCCATCGTCAAGTCGCCGATGAAATGCCAGCCAGCATGGTCATGCGACCGGCGCCGGCGAACGTTTGCCTGCCGAAGATGGTCCGGGCGGCAGGATTTGAACCTGCGACCCCCACAACCCCATTGTGGTGCGCTACCAGACTGCGCTACGCCCGGAAAGCCGTGCAGATTACGTGATGGGCGGCCTGCTGTCAATGGGTCCGACGGCGCAGATCCTGCAAGATATCCTCAAGTTCAAGCCGCAACTGGCGGATGATCTGATGACTCTGGGAACTATCCTGCTTGGCCTGTTCCCCGGAGAGCTGTTGCCGGGCACCGCTGATGGTGAAACCCTGCTCATAGAGCAGGTTGCGGATCTGGCGCACCATCAGCACGTCATGGTGCTGATAGTAACGGCGATTGCCGCGCCGCTTCACGGGTCGGAGCTGGGCAAATTCTTGTTCCCAATAGCGCAGGACATGCGGCTTCACGTCGCACAGCTCGCTGACCTCGCCGATGGTGAAGTAGCGTTTGCCCGGGATGGGCGGCAACTCCTTGCCGCTATTGCTCTCGTCCGGCATAGGCTTCGACCCGTGATTTTAGCTTTTGACCAGGCCGAAAGGTCACTACGCGGCGGGCCGTGATCGGGATCTCCTCGCCGGTCTTGGGGTTTCTTCCCGGCCGCTGTTTTTTCTCTCTGAGATCAAAATTGCCGAAACCGGACAGCTTCACCTGTTCGCCCCGTTCCAGCGCGGTGCGGATCTCCTCGAAGAAGCCTTCTACGACGTCCTTGGCCTCGCGCTTGTTGAGTCCGAGAACCTCGAACAGGTGCTCGGCCATATCTGCCTTGGTCAATGCCATGTCGTCGTAGTCTCCGCGCCGTGCCCGTCGCGTGGGTTGTTGTTTGCTAGCCGCCACTGGTCTTGCAGTGGGTTACCATAGCGCCGTTGGTGGGCCTGGAGCGACGTGTTGCAGGTCGGCCGCTGAGCGATCATGCGCGCAGGCGAGCACCATGGTCGGCTGCCAGGCGGGCGACAACCCGAACCCTGACCTGTTCTACGACATCGTCGGTAAGTGTCTGAGATGTGTCCTGTAAAATCAATCCCAGGGCCATGCTGCGGTGCCCGGCCTCGATGTGCTCGCCCTGATAGACATCAAACAACACCAGTTCCCGGAGCAGCTCGCCAGCCGCTGCCTCGACGCTGGCGCGCACCGCGGCGAAACTCAGCCTGGCATCCACGACAATGGCCAGATCGCGACGCACGGACGGGAAACGCGACAGCGGCATGAAGGCCGGCCGCGCTCCGTCGCTCAGACCCGCGGTCGCCAACTCGAATAGCTGCACCCCGGGCGGGAGTTCCAGCCGGGCGGTGAGGGCCGGATGCAGGCTGCCGATCCAGCCCAGCCGGACCCCGTCGCATTCGATGCCGGCACTTTGGCCTGGATGCAGCGCCGGATGGCCCACCGCCGTAACGGTATCTGTGGTTGGGCGCACCAGGCTCAGGGCGCGGCCACCGCCAGCCTGCCTGACCACTGCCTCCAGGTCGGCCTTAAGGTCGAAGAAGTCGGCGGGACGGGCATCTGTGCCCCACTGTTCCGGCAGCACCGGGCCAACCACAATGCCAGCCAGCATTGGTTCCTGCGCCAGTCCGTCCGGTTGTTGACGAAAGCGCAGTCCGCTCTCGAACAGACGCACCCGCGTCTGTTGCCGGGCAAGGTTATGGCGGGCCGCCTGGATCAGACCGGGCCACAGGCTGGTACGCATCATCCCCAAGTCGGCCGACAACGGGTTGGCGAGCGCCAGGGCAGACGCCGCGGGGTCGATCAGGGCCTGGAATTCGGGGCTCACGAAGCTGTAGGTGATCGCCTCGTGATAGCCGCGGGCCACCAGGGCCAGCCGCGCGCGCTCCAGGTCGAAGGCCATTTCTGGGTTGGCACGCGGGACGGCCGCAGAGCTGGCATGCGTGATGGGAATCTGGTCATAGCCATGCACCCGTCCCAGTTCGGCGATCAGATCGACCTCGCGCTGCAGATCGAAGCGATGGCTCGGAACGGTCGCCTCCCAGCCCGCGGCGGTTGCTGTCAAGGTCAGGCCCAGCCGCGTCAGGATGCTGCTGACCTGATCGCCGTCCAGGTCCAGACCGAGCACTGCGGCGATGCGTGCGCGACGCAGATGCAGGCGGCGCAGCGCCGGTAGTTGCTCGGCGGCGAGGGCGGATACCACTGGGCCTGGGGCGCCGCCGCAGATCTCTAACAGCAACCGAGTTGCCCGTTCCAGCGCGCGGGCTTGCAGGTTCGGATCGACGCCGCGCTCAAAGCGATGGGACGAATCGGTGTGCAACCCATAGCCCCGGGCGCGTCCACTGATCGCGGTTGGGTTGAAGAAGGCGCTTTCCAGCAGGATGTCGCGGGTATCTGCGGAAACGGCGCTGTCGGCACCCCCCATGATGCCGGCCATGGCCAGCGGCCGTGCGGTATCGGCGATGATCAACGTATCTTCGCGCAGGGTCGGGGTGTCGCCGTTCAACAGGGTCAGTTGCTCACCGGCGACGGCCATGCGCACCTGGATCGACCCTGCCAGGCGGTCCAGATCGAATGCATGCAGCGGTTGGCCAAGTTCCAGCAGCACGTAGTTGGTGACATCGACGACAGCCGAGAGCGGGCGCACGCCGCTGCGGCGCAGTCGCTCGCGCATCCACAATGGTGTCGGTGCGGTTGCATCCACGCCGCGCACGATGCGGCACAGATAGCGCGGGCAGGCCGCCCCGGCAAGCAGTTCCACCGGCTGGCGGTCGTTGTTGACCGGTGCGACCGGCGATAGGTCCGGTCCACTCACCGGCAGTTGGTTCAGTACCCCGACCTCCCGGGCGATCCCGGCAACGCTCAGGCAATCTCCCCGGTCCGGGGTCAAGTCCACCTCGATCGCCTGATCGTCGAGCGCGAGCCAGTCGCGCAGGTCGCGGCCGATCTGCGCGTCGGCAGGGAGACCGAGAATGCCGTCCGAGGTCTCGGCCAGGCCCAGCTCGGCTGCCGAGCAGATCATGCCGCGGGATTCCACTCCGCGCAGTTTGGCCCTTTTGATACGCAGGTCGCCCGGTAGCCGCGCCCCGATCAACGCCACGGGTACCCGCATCCCGGCAACGACATTCGGTGCCCCGCAGACGATCTGCAGCTGCTCTCCCGTACCGGCATCGACCTGGCACAGGTGCAACTTGGCTGCATCGGGATGCGCCGTGACCGACATGACTGCACCGACCACTACGCCGCTGAAGGGTGGCGCCACCGGTACGAGCGCATCCACCTCCAGGCCCGCCATGGTGAGTTGTTCCACCAGGGTCGGGGTATTGACCGGGGGATCCACCCATTCCCGCAACCAGGCCTCACTGAAGCGCATGACGGTCTCCCTTGTCGGTGGCGCTGGATCGGGTCGCCTGGTCGTTGGCGGGCGCTGGACCGTCACCGATGTTGGACTGGCCGGGCGGGCAGGGAGCCGGGCGCGTGGCGGTCAGGGCCAGGGTCGGCGCGTGGCGGGCTTGTGCATACATGGCGGGCGGATCTGGTCAGGCGAACTGTCGCAGAAAGCGCAGGTCATTCTCGAAATAGAGGCGGATATCGTCGACCCCGTAGCGCAGCATTGCCAGCCGCTCCACCCCCATACCGAAGGCATAACCGAGCCAGCGTTCGGCATCGATACCGACCGCACGAAAGACCTCAGGATGGATCATGCCGCAACCGAGCACCTCCAGCCAGCCCGTCTGTTTACAGACACGGCAGCCAGCGCCGCCGCACTTGACACATTGCACGTCAACCTCGGCCGAGGGCTCGGTGAACGGGAAGTAGGACGGGCGAAACCGCAAGCGCAGATCCTCCTGTTCGAAAAAGCTGCGCAGAAACTGATACAGCACGCCCTTGAGATCGGCAAAGCTGGCTCGTTCGTCGACCAGAAACCCTTCCACCTGGTGGAACATCGGAGTGTGGGTCAGGTCCGAATCGCAGCGATAAACCCGCCCGGGCGCAATGATACGAAACGGTGGCGGCTGTGCCTCCATGACCCGGATCTGCACTGGTGAGGTGTGCGTGCGCAGGAGTCGCCCATCCGGAAAGTAGAAGGTGTCGTGCATCGCCCGCGCGGGATGGTGGGCGGGGATATTCAGGGCCTCGAAGTTGTGGTAATCATCCTCTACCTCCGGGCCCTCGACGACGCTGAAGCCGGCATTGGCGAAGAGTTGCTCGATGCGCAGCAGGGTGTGGGTAATCGGATGCAGACCGCCTGGTACCTGGCCGCGCCCGGGCAGACTGATGTCGATGGACTCACCCTGCAGGCGGGCGGCAAGTGCGGCCTGCTCCAGTTCGCCCCGGCGGGCGTCGATGGCCTGTTGCACGGCCACCTTGGCATCGTTGATATGCTGCCCGGCGGCTGGGCGCTGTGTCTTGGGTAGGGTGCCCAGCGATTTGAGCAGTGCGGTCAGAAGACCGCTCTTACCGAGATACTGCACCCGGACCCGATCTAGCGCGGCGAGGTCGGCAGCGGCGGCAGCAGCGGTGAGGGCAGCGTGCTGCAGTTGGCCAACTTCGGCGTTACTGCTGTCATTCATGATCCGGCCCGGCTGGAGTTGCTGCTGAGGTTGCTGGACGGGTAGCTGAGTGATCTGCGCGATCTTGGGAGGATCATCTGCGAGCATGCCCAGGCGCGAATGACTATCGGCACCTGAGGTGCCAGGTTTTGAGGCGCCAGGTTTACCGGCGACGACCCGGGTCGTGACCGGTTCGACGATGGATGCAATGCAGGGGACGCAGGCGATTCCGGGGGCCGACGCGGGTTAGGACTTCTGGCCGCGCTGAACGATCAGCATCGGGCCCAGCCCAAACAACCCAGGCCGCGTGGACCTGGGCGTCTGTTCCGCCTTTGCTGCCAGCTGCTCAGGCTGTCGCGGCCAAGGCGTTCTTGGCCTGCTTGGCCAGCACCGCGAATGCCGGTTCGTCGTTAAAGGCGAGGTTGGCCAGCATCTTGCGGTCGATTGCGACCCCCGCCTTGTTGAGCCCATCCATCAGCCGGCTATAGGAGAGGCCGTGCAGACGGGCGGCGGCATTGATGCGGGTAATCCACAGGGCGCGGAATTGACGCTTGCGCTGGCGCCGATCTCGGTAAGCGTATTGGCCAGCCTTGATGACGGCTTGTTTGGCGACACGATAGACCTTGCTGCGGGCGCCGTAATAGCCCTTCGCCTCCTTCAGAACCTTTTTGTGACGGGCATGCGCGGTAACGCCGCGTTTGACTCTAGGCATGGATGATCTCCGGTCTGAGTAGCGTTAGCAATAGGGCAGCATGCGCCGCGCCGCGCGCTCGTCAGCACGATGCAGCAGGTGCGGGTTACGCAACTGGCGTTTGCGCTTAGACGCCTTCTTGGTCAGGATATGGCGGCGATGCGAGGCATTGCGCTTGAACAGTCCGGAGGCAGTGGTAGCGAAGCGTTTCGCCGCACCGCGGTTGGTCTTGAGCTTGGGCATTTGTCGTCTCCGTTGGGAGTATTGTTGGAGGCAGCACCTACCGGAAGCCCGGCCCGGGGTGTTGCGTATCGGCAGCGATTCAGTGGTTTGCGCGATGGCAGAAGATTCAGCGTTTTTTCGGGCCGAGCACCATCACCATTTGCCGCCCTTCCATCTGCGGCTGCTGCTCCACGACACTGACTTCGGCGAGATCTTTTTCTACCCGCCGTAACAGGTCCAGTCCCAATTCCCGATGGGCATGCTCTCGGCCACGAAACCGCATGGTGACCTTGGCCTTGTCGCCATCGGCGAGAAACCGCTGCAGGTTACGTAACTTGACCTGGTAGTCGCCGATATCGGTTCCGGGACGAAACTTGACCTCTTTGACCTGGACCTGTTTCTGCCGCTTACGCTGCTCGGCCTTCTTCTTCTTCTGGTCGAACAGAAAGCGACCAAAGTCCATGAGCCGACACACCGGCGGATCGGCATTCGGGTCGATCTCGACCACATCAAAGCCGTCGGCATTGGCACGCTCGATCGCCGTGGCGAGATCGATGACCCCGACCTGTTGTCCATCCGCGCCGATCAACCGGACCGTGCTGGCGGTGATTTCGTCATTGACGCGGTTACGTTTTGGCGCAGCGATAGCAGGCTCCTCCAAAGATCAAAAAAATGCCGCGCGGGTTGCGCGCGCCGTCAACTCCGGCATTGGGCGGTCTGGGTTGGCGATCGTGCCAACGCCCCGCTTGGGCCAGGATTCCTATCGAACTCGGTTCGCAGCCGGGCAGGCGGCTTCACAGGCGACGTCAACGGACGCTGTCGGCCGTTGTGACCGCTCTGCTCATCAGGCAAGCCCTGGGCAGGCGGACTTGGCCAGGTTGCTGCGGCCAACATGCCGATCAGCGGCGAGGCAGGGCGGCGAGGAGGACCTGATTAAGTCGACCTCTGTTAACTTGCAGACCATCTGACTGGTCTTGACGCCCGCCTTCGGCGCCGCACTGGCGCTCACCGAGCTTGCCATGCTCCCGCCAGCCCTCCTTGAGGGTGGACGGAAGGCGAACGTCAACCCTGCGTCATCTGGCATCAAGGTTTCCAGCAACCTCCTAAGGCCTTGGCCGGGCCTGCGGCTGCGCCGCCTCTGCACATCACTCCAACGCTAGCTCACTCCAGCAACGGCGTGCGCCGGGACACCTGGTCGTGTAACCGGTCGACAAACTCATCGATCCCGAGGCTGCCCAGGTCACGACCGTCACGATCGCGCAGCGCGAGGGTGCCGCTATCGACCTCGCGGTCGCCCATGACCAACAGATACGGCACTTTCTGCAGCGTATGCTCGCGGATTTTATAGCCGATCTTTTCGTTCCTCAAGTCTGCATGGACACGGAATCCTTTGTCACGCAATGTCTTAGTGACCTGCTCGACATACGGGGCCTGGCGGTCGGTGATATTCATGGCCATCGCCTGCACCGGTGCCAGCCAGACCGGCAGTGCCCCAGCATAGTGTTCGATCAGGATGCCGATGAAGCGCTCCATCGAGCCGAGGATGGCCCGGTGAATCATCACCGGCACCTGCTTGCTGTTGTCCTCGGCGATATAGTGGGCGCCTAGACGTCCGGGCATTGAAAAATCCACCTGGATAGTCCCGCACTGCCAGGTGCGCCCGATGCTATCACGCAACGTGAACTCGATCTTCGGTCCGTAGAAGGCCCCCTCGCCGGGCTTGATGCTGAAGTCAAGGCCCTTGGCCCGCAGCGATTCCTCCAGGGCTGCCTCGCCCTTATCCCAGAGGTCATCGCTGCCGACGCGTTGTTGCGGGCGCAGCGACAGTGCCAGTTCGATGTCGTTGAACCCGAAGTCCCGGTAAGTCTCGAAGACCATCTCGATCAGGGTCGCGACCTCGCCCTGCAATTGCTCTTCGGTACAGAAGACGTGGGCATCGTCTTGAGTGAAACGGCGCGCCCGCATCAGCCCGTGGAGGGTACCAGAGGGCTCGTTACGATGTACGACGCCGAACTCGGCCAGCCGCAGCGGCAAGTCGCGATAGCTGCGCAGACCCTGGTTGTAGAGCTGGATGTGGCCGGGGCAGTTCATCGGCTTGATTGCGTAGTCGCGATCGTCCAGATGCGTCGTAAACATGTCCGCGGCGAATTTTTCCCAGTGGCCGGAACGTTCCCACAGCGAGCGATCGAGCACCTGCGGGGTTTCCACCTCCTGGTAGCCGTACTGCTCCAAGCGGCTGCGCATGTATTGCTCGATCTGGCGATAGAGTCGGCGCCCTTTCTCGTGCCAGAAGGCCATGCCGGGGGCCTCGTCCTGGAAGTGGAACAGGTCCAGCTTGCGGCCCAGGCGCCGGTGATCACGCTTTTCGGCCTCTTCTAGCTGGTGCAGCCAGGCCGCCAGTTCTTTACGATCACGCCAAGCCGTGCCGTAGATACGCTGCAGCATGGCGTTGCGGGCATCGCCGCGCCAATAGGCGCCAGCCACCCTGGTCAGCTTGAAGCCATCGCCGAGGCGGCCGGTGCTGGGCAAGTGTGGTCCACGGCAGACATCGAACCAGTCGCCTTGACGGTAGACCGACAGCGGTTCATCCGTTGGGATCTCGTCGATGATCTCGACCTTGTAGGTCTCACCGATGGCGGCGAAGGTCTGGCGGGCATGGTCACGGTCCCAGATCTCGCGGACGACAGGCAGATCGCGCTTGACGATCTCGTGCATGCGTGACTCTATCGCCGTCAGGTCATCGGGAGTGAAGGGCTCGGTACGGGCAAAATCGTAATAAAAGCCGTTCTCGATAGCCGGCCCGATCGTGACCTGGGTGCCCGGGTAGAGTTCCTGCACCGCCTGGGCCATCACATGGGCGGCATCGTGCCGGAGCAGCTCCAGTGCGGCCTCGTCCTTGCGGGTCACGATAGCGACCTCGGCATCCTGCTCGACCAGATAGGAGAGGTCGACCAGTCGACCATCCACCCGCCCTGCCAGGGCTGCCCTGGCCAGGCCAGGGCCTATCGCAGCGGCGATGTCCTGCACTCGGACCGGGGCATCGAAGTCGCGGCGAGAGCCATCAGGGAGGGTGATCTGGGGCATGGGAAGACCTGCGTTGTCAGTGGTGATCGATACCAAGGATCACATGATGTGTGCAAAAACCGCGCCTCCCCAGGGCCGCCCGCCGGGAGCAGCAAGATCCGCCGAGCCCAAGACGAGAGACCACCGATGGTGCCAGTACTGAATGCGGCACTGATAACAGCCACTTGGCCTGACTTTGCGGGAGGGGCCTGATGGCCATCCAGTACTTGCCGGGCAGTTCCCGGACGGTTCGATGGGGAACAACAGAAAAGCCGCCAGTTCCGGTCAGCGGTTGGCATGCGGCGAGGGGGCCGATGCTGACCGACGATCCGTGAAGCCTGGCGGCCTGGTGCGTTGGTAGGCGCGAGTGGACTCGAACCACCGACCCCCACCATGTCAAGGTGGTGCTCTAACCAGCTGAGCTACGCGCCTGTCGCAAGCCGGCAAGAGTACAGAACCTGTGGTTGGTTGGCAAGTGCCGACTGCTGCAACCGGTGCGGATGGCGTTGCTGGGGCCGCTGTTGCCAGTGGCGCATCGTTCCGAGTCTCGTCCAGGATCTGCCGCCGCGGGCTGCCCGGTCGTGGGAAGGCGGCCCGAGCTGGGCGGGCGGCTGGTTACAGGCTGTCGCCGAGGTCTACGCGGAAGCGCTCGATCAAGGCCTCCTGCCAGGCCGAGGTGGGTGTCAGGCGGCCGAAGAAGAAGCGCAGCACGCTGGGTTCCTCGGTGAAGCGCAGCCCACCCACCAGGGTGCGATGCTCGTAAAGCCAGGCGATACGATCGACCGCGTATTTCACCTGGGACATCGTAAAGACGCGCCGAGGCAGGGCAAGACGCAGCAGTTCCATGTCGGCAAAGCGCTCGCTGCCATCCGGATGACGCTGTTCCGAGAGGGTGCCGCGCTCCATGCCACGCACCCCGCTGACCAGATACAGGGCGGCCGCGAGCGCTCCCGCCGGATATTCCGCCTGCGACAGATGCGATAGGAAGGCGCGGGCATCGATATGGGCGCCGAGACCACCCGGAGGGGTGATGGCCGGGATGCCGCGGGCCGCCATTTCCTCGACCATGAATCGGATGAACTGCGGCCCTTGGCTGATCATGTCCATGTCCATGGTCTCATCGAGCCCGACGCGGATCGCCTCGATCTCGCGCACCGACATGCCGCCATAGGTGAGGAAACCCTCGTAGAGTACGATCTTGTCGCGGATCTGCTTGTAGAGATCCTCTCGATGCATGCAGATACCGCCACCGCGGGCGCAGCCGAGCTTGCGCGCGGAGAAGTAGATCAGGTCGCACAGCCCAGCGATCTCGCGGGTGATGCGCCGCAAATCCATGTCGCGACAGGCGGCCTCGCGAGTCTTGTTGAAATAGAGGTTGTCGGCGAGCAGGCTGGCATCGAGCACGAATAGGATGTCGTGTGCGCGACAGACCTCGCTAACCGCCCGCATGTTGGCAAGCGAGACCGGCTGGCCGCCGATCAGATTGGTACCGGCCTCGATACGCAGGAAGGCGATCTTGCCGGCCCCGTGCCGTTCGATCAGCGTCTGTAGCTTGGCAAGGTCGATATCGCCCTTGAAGGGCTTGTCGCTGGTGACCTCAAGGGCATCGTCGCAAAAGATCTCCTCGACCGTGCCGCCGTTCAGCGTGATATGGGCCTTGGTGGTGGTGAAGTGATAATTGGTGGGGACAATCGTCTCCGGCCTGACGAAGACTTGGGCGATAATGCTCTCGCAGGCGCGCCCCTGATGTGCCGGCAGGAAGTAGGGCATGCCAAAGAGTTCCTCGATCTTCGCCTCCAGGCGATAGAAGGTCTCTGAGCCGGCATAGCTGTCATCGGCGATCATCATCGCCGCCTGCTGCTGATCGCTCATGGCGTTGACGCCGCTGTCAGTCAGCATGTCCAGAAATACATCGCGGTTCTTGAGCAGGAAGGTGTTATTGCCGGCCGCGGTGATCGCAGCATAGCGCTGCTCGATCGGAATGAGATTGAGCTTCTGGACGATGCGAACCTTGTGCATCTCTAGCGGTAAGGTTTCGCCGGAATAGAGTTTGACGTCGGACACGATGGGACCATGGCGCGGTGAGTGGCACGGATCAGCAGGGCGATGCAGATGGACAAGCGGTTGCCGCCGGCCGGCAAGGCGTTGCCGACACTGGTTGGCAACGCCTACTGATCGACATCGCCCCGAGGGTTCCGCTGGAGCCGGCACCTTAGCATAGGGCCTCGGCTTCAGCCATGCACGGGGAGTGGAATTGATTGACTTTACGCACGGCCGATGCGTCTCGACTCGGGTTGCTCGCGATGACTGCTGCTCGTCCAGGCGGTGGTCGGCGGGGATCGCCGGGTGGGCGTTTACGACGGGAGAACTGCCCCGCGTGCTGGTTAGGGCCGCTGTGCCGACAGCCCGTTCACGACCACGCAGACCACATCGGTCAGGCGCTGCAACTGGACTCTGCTGATGATGTAGGGCGGCATGAGATAGATCAGGCGTCCGAATGGCCGCACCCAGACGCCATGGTCGACAAACAGTTTTTGCACCAACGGCATCGGCACCGGCTGCGCCAGTTCGACCACGCCGATGGCGCCGAGCACGCGCACGTCGACCACGCCGGAGAGGCCCTGGCAGGGGGCGAGACCAGCTCGCAGAGCGGCCTCGATACGGGCAATGTTGGCCGACCAGTCGGTGGCCAGCAGCAGATCGATGCTGGCATTGGCGATGGCGCAGGCCAGCGGATTGCCCATGAAGGTCGGGCCGTGCATGAAGACGCCGGGAGCGGCGCTGGCGATAGTGGCGGCCACGTTCGCCGTGGTGAGCGTCGCCGCGAGTGTCAAATAGCCTCCAGTCAGGGCCTTGCCGACGGTCATGAGATCCGGCGCGATGCCGGCATGCTCGCAGGCGAACAGGCGGCCGGTACGGCCGAATCCAGTGGCGATCTCGTCGGCGATCAGGAGGACATCATGCACGTCGCATAGGGCGCGGACCTGGGCCAGATAGTCGGCACTGTAAAAGTGCATGCCACCAGCGCCTTGGACGATCGGCTCCAGGATCACCGCCGCCAGCTCGTCGCGATGGCTGGCGATCAGCTCGGCACAGGCGGCGATGGCGGCGGGCGGACAGGGGGCCCCGAAGGCAGCGGCCGGACGCGGGGCAAATACCTGCTGCGGCAATAGCCCGTCGAACAGCCGGTGCATCCCGGTGACCGGATCGCACACGGACATGGCGTGCAAGGTGTCGCCATGATAGCCGCCGCGCAGGCTTAGGAAGCGGGTGCGCCGGGGTCGACCAGCCGCCTGCTGATATTGCAGGGCCATCTTCATCGCCACCTCGACTGCCACCGAGCCCGAGTCGCACAAGAAGACCCGGGTCAGTGGCGCCGGGGTCAGATGCACCAGGCGCTCGATCAGGTCCACCGCCGGGGCATGGGTGAGGCCGCCGAACATCACATGAGCCATGCGCCCAAGCTGTTCGGCAGCGGCCTGGTTCAGGCGTGGATGGTTGTAGCCATGGATCACGCACCACCAGGAGGCCATGCCGTCGATCAGGCGACGGCCATCGACGAGTTCGATCTCGCAGCCGGCGGCGGCGCGCACCGGGTAGAGTGGGTCGGCGGAACCAGCGGCGCTGTAGGGATGCCAGGCATGGGCGGCATCCAGGGTCAGCAGGCGGTCGCCGGCCGCGGCCGCGGTCGTGGGAGCTTGGTCGGCCGACCCCGGCTCAGGCATCGATGACCTCGAGTTCGCGCACCAGGGTGCGCAGATCTGGTTCAGCCGTCAGCGCCCCCTCCCAGAAGCGGTAGTGCTGCACATGAGGGCCGTCGCCGATGGTCAGTTCGGCGAGGAAACCCGGCGCACCCTCCGGAGCCGGATGGTCGCGGGAGTCGCCGAGCCCGGCGATGGCCGCCTCCAGGCGGCTTCGATGCTCGGCATCCAGCTGCCCCTTGCGGGGGGCATGGCTGGTGTAATCGCCGCTCTCGATGACAAAGCTGCCATCGGCGGCGACATCGATCATCAGCATGTAGTCGTCCTGACCAATGACGCGGTAATGGATACGGGGCATAGGCATGATCGAGACCTCACTGAGTCGGATGGGGCCGGTCGGGACCGCTCCCGGCGCCTGCCGCAGGCGGACCAACAGCATCCTGGCGCTGACTCCCGGGCAACGCAGGCTGTGGGCGGGCCATCCCGGCTGCGGCGCGCGCGGGTGGCACTTGATGGGGTGCCGCCGGTATAGTCTAAGTTTAGACGTTTACGTGCTGCCAATGACCTGACGCGGAAAACTCCTGCCGCAGGCACTCTCATCAGGCCCCAATCGACCTGATCGGCAGATCGCGCCGGTTGTCGTCACAGATAGCCAACGCTTGCCCGCCACCAAAGTTCGGTAGCGAGGTGCCTGGTTGATGGCCGCCCGGTCGCGACGGTTGGCTCCCTGGTTCGGCGTGAGTCTGGGTCCGGGCTGCTCCTGTATCCATCAAGGACTCATCAAGCACCCATCAAGCACCTATCAAGCGCAGGCCAGAGGCGCCAGCGCGGGTGGCATGGCTAACCGAGGTCGGTGTGGCATGGTTCTGCGGTTGTTGCTGTTACTATTGGTGCTGCTGCCGGGGTTGCCTGTCTGCGCACCCGCGTCCCCAGCTGCGGCGGAACTGGCCATCGCGACCTGGAATATCGAGCATCTGGCGGCGGCCGATGGGGCCGGCTGCCGGCCGCGGGGCGAGGCCGACTATGCCATCCTGCGGGAGGTGGTCGTTCGGCTCGGCGCCGACATCATCGCCCTGCAGGAGATCGAGAATGCCGACGCCGCGGCGCGGGTGTTTCCGCCGGATCGCTATGATTTGGTGATCTCGCCGCGTCCGGTGAGGATGCAACAGACCTGTCGCCACCTGCCCGGGCAGCGGCGCTCCGCCCAGCGGACCGGTTTTGCGATCGACCGCGAGCGCCTGGCCTCCCTGGGGCTGCGCTATCGTGCGTTGCCGCCGTTTCAGGAGATCGGCGTCGGCGGACGGCGCTGGGGGACACGCATCGCCATCGAACCCATCGTTGCCCCCGCAACCGCGGCGCCGGCGTCGCTGGAACTGATAGCCCTGCACCTGAAGTCTGGTTGTGCCTGGGGGCGGCTCGGTGACGCGAACGCGGTGCTGCCCATCCGCCGTACCCAATGCCTGGTATTGCGTCGCCAGCGCGGTATCCTGCAGGAATGGATCGATGCCAGGGCCGCAGCGGCGCAGCCCTTTGTCCTACTTGGGGACTTCAATCGCCAACTGGATCAGCGCAACGATGATTTCTGGCAGGCGATCGCCGATGGCGCCGTCTGCGACTGGCAGCCCCATGCTGACCTGGGGCGCCGCTGCCGCTCCGGTACCAGCAGACCAAGCGTCCATGCCGAGCTGGTGCTGGTCGGCGCCGGGCAACCCTTTCCCTACCCTTACAATCCTCGTTTCCCCTATGCCATCGATCATCTGGTCCTGGGTGGGCCAGCCCGGGACTGGCTGCGCCCGGACAGCTATCGGGTGCAGGGTTACGAGTTTCTGGGGCGTCGCGCCGAGCCGCCGCCATCGGACCACCATCCGATCCGCGCCGCGCTGCGACTGCCTTGGCCAGCACCCTAGGCGGCTGCGGTTGTGGTTGGTCGGTCCAGCGGCGCGCACGCTGCCCGGACTGGCTCCGCCACCGGCCCGCTGACCCGGGTGTCATGGTGCAGGCTGGCAGGGCGGTATCATTGCCGCGCGCGCCACCCAATGCTATTGCCAACTCAACACGACGAGGTCGAGATCGCCATGCATCGCCGTGCCTTATTGCAGGGTGCCGCCGCCGGGCTGGCGCTTGGCGCCGGTGTCAAGCCCGCTGCTGCTCAGGCCGAGCATCGCTGGAAGATGGTGACCACCTGGCCCAAGAACTTCCCCGGCCTTGGGACCAGTGCCAGCAGGCTTGCCGCACTGATTGGGGAAATGAGCGGCGGACGCATCCAGGTGCGGGTGTATGGTGCGCAGGAACTGGTGCCCGCCTTCGAGGTGTTCGATGCGGTAGCGAGCGGTACTGCTGAACTCGGCCATGGTGCCGCATACTATTGGAAAGGGAAGAGTGAGATTGCGCAGATCTTCTCCTCGGTCCCATTTGGGATGACTGCCCAGGAGATGAATGGCTGGCTTTATCACGGCGGTGGGCTGGACCTATGGCAGGAACTCTACGAGCGCTTTGGTCTGATACCGGCACCGGCCGGCAACACTGGGGTACAGATGGGCGGTTGGTTCAAGCGGGAGATCCGCTCTCTGGATGATCTGCGCGGGCTGAAGATCCGGGTGCCGGGGCTTGGTGGCGAGGTTCTGCGGCGAGCTGGTGCAACCCCGGTCAACCTGCCGGGTGGGGAATTATATAGCGCGTTGCATGCAGGGGCGATCGATGCTCTGGAATGGGTCGGGCCATACAATGACCTCGCGTTCGGGCTGCACAATGCGGCAAAATACTATTATTATCCTGGCTGGCATGAACCAGGTACAACGCTCGAGGCCCTGATCAATCAGAAGGCCTTCGCCGCTCTGCCAGCGGACCTGCAGTCGATCGTACTCAATGCCTGCAAGGTGATCAATCAGGACATGCTCGCCGAATATACTGCGCGTAATCCGGTTGCCCTGCGCACCCTGCTGGCGGAACACAGCGTCGAGTTGCGGGCCTTTCCGCCCGATGTGATCGCCCGGCTGCGGGATCTTGCGGTGGAAGTGGTGGCGGAACTGGGCGACAAGGACGCGTTCGCACGCCGCGTACATGACTCCTACCAGGGATTTCTGCGCCAGGCCCGGGACTGGACCAGCTTATCGGAATTGGCCTTTCTACAGGCCCGCGATCGGGCGTGAGCAGGGACGTGGGTCGCAGCAACTCGGTCCAGCAGTGGCCAATGAGCACGACGACCAACCGGTGGGTGAACGGGCAGTGCTGTGCGGCCGGGGCGCCGCCACTGGCACTTTATATCCACTTACCCTGGTGCGTGCGCAAATGCCCCTATTGCGATTTCAACTCTCATGCTCAACCAGCGGGATTGCCCGAGGTGGCCTACGTGGACGCCTTGTTACGGGACTTGGAACAGGAACTCGCACGGCTCGATGAGACCCGTCCACTGGTCTCTGTGTTCATTGGCGGTGGCACGCCGAGCTTGTTTTCCGCTGCCACGATTGCCCGGCTGCTAGCGGGTATCAATGCGTTGCTGCCCTTGCCGGCCGCAACCGAGATCAGCCTGGAAGCAAACCCGGGGACAGCCGATGCCGAGCGCTTTGCCGGTTATGCCGCAGCCGGGATCAATCGCCTGTCGATCGGCGTACAATCGTTGGTGGCGGAGCAACTGCAGCGGCTCGGGCGCATCCATGACCCGCAGCAGGCGCGGGCCGCCGTGGCCATGGCACGGCAGGCTGGGTTAGCCAATCTCAATCTCGACCTGATGTTTGGCCTGCCCGGTCAGGATCTGGCTAGCGCCAGGGCCGACCTGTCCGAGGTATTGGAGTGGGCACCGGCGCAGGTCTCCTACTATCAGTTGACGTTGGAGCCCAATACTGAGTTTCAGCGTTTGCCACCGCTGCTGCCCGATCCCGACCTGATCGACGACATGCATCAGCAGGGCCTGGTTATGCTGGCCGCGGCCGGTTATACCCGCTATGAGATATCGAGTTTCGCGCAGCCCGGTCGGCGCTGTGCCCACAATCTGAACTATTGGACCTTTGGTGATTATCTCGGCCTTGGGGCCGGTGCTCATGGCAAGCTGACCGATCCGGCGAGCGGTCGGGTGCAGCGGCGGACCAAGCAGCGCTCCCCCAGCCGCTATCTGGCCGCGGTCGACCCAACCAGTGGGGTTAGAATTCTCGACGATGCCGATCTGGTGCTGGAGTTTGCACTGAATGTGCTGCGCCTGCCCGAGGGCTTCACGCTGGATCTGTTTCAGGATCGCACCGGGCTTGCGCCGGCAACCATCGCCGGCATCGTTCGCCAAGCGGTCGGCGATGGCCTGATGGAGCAATGGCCAACCGCCCATGGCCAGCCGCGCCTGCGACCGAGCGCCCTGGGACTGCGCTTTCTCAATGACCTGATTGCGCGGTTCGATACCAGTCCCTGACTGCCTCGTCAGTCACCCCGGGAAGAGGGACCGGGCGCGCCGGGTGCGGCCAGCCTGGCTGGCGCTGCCGAGGCGCTGCCAGCGGCGCTCGGCAGTCGCCCCAGTGCATCCAGCAGGCTAAGCTGCTTTATCGCCGCGCCAGCAGCAGGAGCTGTCCGTCGCGCATCACCTGGGCACTGTAGAGACCACCGGCGCCCTGAACCGCCCGGCGCAGGTCGTCCAGGCCCGCCACTGGCTGCTGATTCACGCGCAGGATCAGGTCGCCCTCGCGCAGTCCCGAGAGCCAGGCGGGGCTGCCGGGCAGCAGGCTGCCGATCATGATCGTCCGATCGCGCCCGCGCCCGCCCTGTCCGATCCTGACTTCGCCGATCAAGGCTCCCTCCAGGGTCGGGCTGAGCTGCTCACCGTGGACGAAATCCGCATAGGGGTCGGCGATCTCGCCGCGCAAGCGGAGTCGACGTTGGCCACGCAGAATGTCCAGTTCGATCGCGCTGCCGGCGCGCAGCAGGCCGATGCGATTGCGCAGAT
Organism: Chromatiaceae bacterium; assembly: GCA_007693535.1. Taxonomy (GTDB): domain Bacteria; phylum Pseudomonadota; class Gammaproteobacteria; order Chromatiales; family Chromatiaceae; genus Lamprobacter. Next base: position 21,239 of record REDK01000078.1, on the reverse strand, counting down.
CGCCCGCGCTCGCGACCACGGCGCCATTGAGGTTGGTCACCACGTCCCCGGCGCGCAGCCCGGCGCGCGCGGCGGCCGAATCCGGCTGCACCGAGGCGATCACCGCACCGCGATAGAGGTCGATGCCCAACCCGGCGGCGATGTCGGGCGTGAGATCCTGCACGCCGATCCCGAATAGGCCCCGGCGTACGGCCCCATGTTCGATAATCTGACCGACGATGCTGGCAGCCATATTGGCCGGGATGGCAAAGCCGATCCCGACATTGCCACCGCCCGGCGCCAGGATGGCGGTGTTGATCCCGACCAGTTCGCCGCGCAGATTGACCAGCGGACCGCCGGAGTTACCCGGATTGATCGAGGCATCGGTCTGGATGAAGCTCTCATAGCCTTCGATGCCGAGTCCAGTGCGCCCCAATGCACTGACGATGCCGGAGGTCACGGTATGGGCGAGCCCGAATGGACTGCCGATGGCGACGACGAAATCGCCGACCTGAAGCTGGTCTGAATCGGCAATCGGCAGGGCGCTGAGGGCGCTGCGGTCGTGGTCAGTGGGGACGCGCAGTACCGCGATGTCGGTCTCGGGATCGGAGCCGACCAGTTCGGCATCCAGCCGGCGGCCGTCGTGGAAGGTGACGCGGATGGCTGCGGCGGAACGCACCACGTGATGATTGGTCAGGACCAGGCCGCGTTCGGCATCGACGATCACACCGGAACCCAGGCTCTGGCTCTCGCGCTGGCGTTGTTGGCCGGGGACATCGAAGAACCGCCGGAAGAAGGGGTCGCGCAGCAGCGGGTGGGCCTCAGCGGCGATCTGGCTGATGCTAGAGATGTTCACCACCGCGGGCATCGCGCGCGCGAGCATTGGGGCCAGGCTGGGCAATGGTTCGCCAGCGACTGCCGGTGGCAAGGCGGCCTGGGCAGTCGACAACAGCAGAGGTAGGGAGCAGATCAGCAGGCGCACGGATTTCATGACAAAAAAGGCCGGGCGTTGGCCCGGCCTTGTACAACGATAGACCTATGGACTGACTTGCCTAGGAGCGGCTGCAGGCGGACCCACCGCGGGCTCGCTGACCCCGCGGGGCAGGCGCCCCGGCGAGAAGCCGCTTACCATCCGCTCAGATGCCGCCAGCCCGGGCTGGCACATCAGTGGCTTGCATCAGGCAGCCTCGACCTGGCGCGTCGCGGCAGCGGTGGTACCCTCCGCCGGAGTGGTGCCCTCGATGTAGCCGCCTTCCTGGCCGCGGATGCCGATCTTGCGTGGCTTCATGGCCTCCGGAACTTCGCGCACCAGATCGATATGCAGCAGGCCGTTCTCCAGTCTGGCATCGACCACCTTCACATAGTCCGCGAGCTGGAACTTGCGCTCGAAGCTGCGGTTGGCGATGCCGCGATAGAGGAACCGGCGTCCCTGAGTGTCCTCGTCATCGCGACGGGCACCAGAGATGGTCAGCAGGTTGTCGTGACTCTCGATCGCGAGTTCGCGCTCCGAGAAACCGGCGACCGCCATGGTGATGCAATACTTGTTCTCGTCCTCGACCTCGACGTTGTACGGCGGATATCCGCCGGCTTCATTGCGGAAGGCGTTTTCCAGCGAGGAAGCCATCCGGTCGAAGCCGATCATGGACCGGAACAGGGGGGTGAAGTCGATCGTCGTCATGGTCATATCCTCCAAACGAGCAATATGGATTGGGTGGCGTTCTTGCGAACCGCCAGTGGTTGCAGGCCTCGTGACGAGCGCCTGTATTATGTAAAGTAGCGTAGGTTGAGCCGGATTGCAAGGGGCGCTGTGCAGATTTCGATTGCCCCGGACTGGCTTTGCACAAGATTTTGTTTTTTATGGTAAAGAGACCCGGCACCCCGGCCCTTCGCGGCGCCTGACGGGGCTTGCCACGAGCCGACTGCGCACGTCTTGTGGTAACGCTCTTCGGCGACCGCTCCGCACGGGCGCAACCTGCTGATCATTAACCGGTGGGATGCCGCAGCTTCTGCTGCGTTTCTCGGCTCCCGCCAGCCACCTCCTTGCAGGCGAACGTCCATCCTGCGTCATCTGGCATAACGGTTTTCGGCAATCGCCTGACGGTCAGACGAGCTGATGCTGATCGCGCATGTAGGCGAAGACTACCCCGGAGACCGAGCGGATCGCGTCTCCCCGGGCGCGGATCCAGACCGGATAGTTATCGGTGCGGGTCGCCTTCTCGATGATGCCGACGAAGGTGTAGGGCCGCGGGCGGCCGCGGCGGTCGACGCATTCCACGATGCCCATATCGCCGCACAGGTGCGCAGTGGAGCCGGTCTTGTGAATCACCCTGGTGTTCTGCGGAATGCCGGGGACGCCGCGGGTGATGCGGTTGCCGTTGGGCAGGCCCATGATCTCGCGCAGTTCGCCGGAGTAGGGAAACTGATTGTGGTAGAGAGCGTAGAGGAAGCGGCTGTAATCACGCGCGGAGGCCTGGTTGCGGTAGGTCCGCCCGTTCGCCGGGATGTATTCCACGATGCGGGTCTGCTGGAAGATCTGCGGGGCATTGCGGCGCAGGACCAGTTCGACGTCGCGCGGCCCATTGCCACCATTATGGCGGCTGACGATCTCCATGACCTCGTTGGTGGCGGGGTTGTTGCTGACGCGGATCATCCGCTCCATCACGTCGCGCATGCTGCTGGTGTAGCGGACCGGTGAGCCGCGACCGGAGACAGTGTAGAAAAAGGCCAAGGCGACGAAGGGCTTCATCATGCTGGCGGCCTGCCGTGGCGCCTCCTCGTTGATGGAGACCAGCTTCTTGCGGCCGGTGAAGTCATACACCGACCAGGAGGTCTCTTCGTCCCGGGCGATGGCGCCTTGGGCGCGCAGACGTCGCACATGGGCCACCACCTGGCCCTGCAGGGTCATGCGCCGGGCGGCATCGGCTGGTACCGGCAGCCCGAGCAGCAGTGCCCCGGAGAGCAACCCGAGTCCGGCAGCGAAGGTGCGCCGGTTCAGGCTGTATGCCCCTTGCCGTTCAGTATCCGATACAGCCTGCAGCCCCGTATCCGAGCCCGGCGACGACGCCCCCGAGTTCGCTGTCAGCCGCGGTGCGCGCGGCACATCCGGTATCCGGTCTGTGGTCAGGCCGACCCCATGCCCTGCTGCGTTCATTGTGATCCCCCAAACGTCAAAAAGGGTTGCACGCCAACCCAGCCAGCACGCTAGCGACTGGCGCCGCGACGCGCTGATGGCGCCGACAACCCTGAGGTCAAAGCGTAACGGCGTAACCACCTGTTTTGATCGCACCCGGATGGCACCCGTCAAGGCCGTGTCGACAGGCTCGGCGTCCCCCTTGGGACTCTTACATTGGGGCTCTTCATAAGGTGGCGCACGCCGCACCGACAGCCCCCGACCGTCGGCACCTTCAGCATAGGCAGCCAGGCCTCGAAAAACAAGGCAAGAAGCGTCGCTTTATTCAACGCGATCAGCACTGTCCGGGCGTTTCCTCGACGCTAAATCAGCTTGCGCGCAGCAGCCGGGCGATCGGGCTGGGTGCCTCGGCGTTGACTGACAGTGGGGCACCTACGGCTGCGCCGGCCGCTCGCGGACGAAGTCCGGAAAATCCGGATTGCGCCAGCCGTCGGCAGCCAGCCGCTCCGGCGGCGGGCGCAGGCGTGCGGTGTAGTCGAGCACCGCCGCCTGCTCTGCCGGGGTAAAGCCTTGAATCTGCTCGACCATCTCCGGGTCAGCATTGGTGCGCGCGCCGCTGCGGATGCTGTCGAACTGGCGCATCAGATGCAGATAATGCTGTGCGGCGATCGCGGGGATGTGCTCTTCGTCGTCCCCTTCGCCCTGCGCGCCATGGCAGTCGGCACAGTTGTCGCGATACAGGGCCGCGCCGCGCTCCAGGTCGGTGCCCGGTCCCAGGCCGTTGTGAGGCGTCATCGGCAGTTGCGCCACGTAGGCGGCCACATCGGCGATATCCTGAGCGTTGCCGAGCACCTGCGGCACCGAGAAAGGATACATCAGTGGGTTGATGCGGTTGCCAGCGCGGAAATCGGCCAATTGCTTGATGATCACCGTGCGCAACTGACCGGCGATCTGCGGATAGGTCCCGTCGGCGGTACCCCAACCCTCGGGCAGATGGCAGACCGCGCAGGTCAGATAGACCTGGCGGCCGTTTTCCAGGTTGGGGCTGCGGGTCATGACGTCCGCATACTCGCGATCGGCCACCTCGGCCGGGGTCTGCGCCAACAGCGGCGGCGCGACCAAGAGGCCCGCCGCCAGGATGCAGGCAGGAGTGATCTGATACATGGTCTCCTCCAGACGAAGTGCCCGGGCCGGCTTGCCGGCCCGGGTCATTAGCAGTGTTTCCGGCCTGGTCGTCGCCAGCGCCGGCACTGTCTCGAAATGGCTGCCCTGCGGTTTGACAGGGACAACGTGAAGGCGATCGCCGGAAATTTTCATGCCAGATCAGGCAGGATTGACGTTCGCCTTCAAGGCGGACTGGCGGACGCATCGCAAACTCGCTGACCGCCAGTGCGACGCCAAGGCGGGCATCAAGATCAGTCGGATGGCATGAAAGTTGACGAAAATCGCCCAAGGCCGCGCGCCCGCCCCGCCAAGGCAGCGATGGTGGGTGCGTCGCCGGTCGGGACGCGCTGACCGCGATCAGGCGCAGAGTATAGCTGCCCGGGTTGCACCGCAGTGATGATCCTGACCGACGAGGCCGGTCCTGTTCGGCTGGCCATCTGACCGATGACGCGGTGCGGACAGGGATTCCGGCCCTTGGGAAGGCCTAACGCGATCGGGAGCGCGACAGGGACTGGAAACCATATGTTGTGGTTGACTCCGATTGAATGGCGTATATATTGTGTCCTCAAGGGCGGACTCGCCCACTACATCGGCCGCTGCCCGGCCCTTGCCGGTAGGCCTCGATCCTCACCCCCGGAGTCTCCTATGGCCGCTGCCAACGCCCGCGCCGACGCCTCGTTTGCAAACCCTCAGGATGCCATCGCCACGCCGTCGCCGGCGCCAACGGCGGCCGAGGCAACCACCCCCAGCCCCGAGATCGCCGCTCGGCAGCCGGGGCGGGTGCAGGTGATCCGCCGCAACGGCAAGGTGACCCATTTCGATCCGAATAAGATCAAAGTGGCGATGACCAAGGCGTTCCTGGCCGTCGAGGGGGGCCAGGCAGCGGCCTCCAGCCGTGTCCATGAGCGCGTCGAAGAACTCGCCGATCAGGTGGTCGCGGCCCTGACCCGGCGGCTGCCGGGCGGGGGTACCGTCCATATCGAGGACATTCAGGACCAAGTGGAACTGGCCCTGATGCGTGCCGGTGAACACCGGGTTGCGCGCGACTATGTGCTATATCGTGAGGCACGCACCCGCGAGCGCGCGGCGCGAGCGGCGGCAGCTGCCGAGGCCGACCCAACCCAACTCGCGCAGCCTTTGACAGTGCGGCTGACCGATGGAAGCAGCCGGCCGCTGGATACCGAACGCCTACGCCGCCTGGTGGACGAGGCCGCGCGCGGCCTGACGGGGGTAGACGCGGATGCCATCCTGGCCGATGCGCTGCGCAACCTCTTCGACGGGATCGACGAGGCCGATGTTGGCCAGGCACTGGTCATGGCAGCGCGCGCCCTGGTCGAGCGCGAGCCTGCTTATAGCCAGGCCGCCGCGCGATTGTTGTTGGACCTGTTGCGGCGCGAGGCGTTGGGATTGCTGGGCATGGCAAGCGGGGTCGAGACCCAGGCCGACCTGGTCGAGCGCTATGCCGATTACTTCGCTGCCTATGTCCGTACCGGGGTCGATCTGGAGTTGCTCGATCCGCAACTCAGCCGCTTCGATCTGGCCCGCCTGGGCGCGGCCCTGCACGCTGAGCGTGACCTGCAATTCACCTATCTCGGTTTGCAGACCCTCTACGACCGCTATTTCATCCATACTGCCGCAGGTATACGGTTGGAACTGCCGCAGGCCTTCTTCATGCGTGTGGCGATGGGCCTGGCGATCAACGAGATCGACCGCGAGGAGCGGGCCATCGAATTCTACGAGCTGCTCTCGTCGTTCGATTTTATGAGCAGCACGCCGACCCTGTTCAATTCCGGCACCCTGCGTCCGCAACTGAGTTCCTGCTATCTGACCACGGTGCCGGACGATCTCGATGGAATCTACAGCGCGGTCAAGGACAACGCCCTGCTCAGCAAGTTTGCCGGCGGCCTCGGCAACGACTGGACCCGGGTGCGCGGCATGGGTGCTCATATCAAGGGCACCAACGGCCGCAGCCAGGGCGTGGTGCCGTTCCTGAAGGTCGCCAACGACACCGCGGTGGCGGTCAACCAGGGGGGCAAGCGGCGTGGCGCAGTGTGTGCCTATCTCGAGACCTGGCACATCGATATTGAGGAATTCCTCGATCTACGCAAGAACACCGGTGATGATCGCCGCCGCACCCACGATATGAACACCGCCAACTGGGTGCCGGACCTGTTCATGAAGCGGGTGGCCGAGGAAGGCGACTGGACCCTGTTCTCCCCGGACGAGACCCCGGACCTGCACGATTTGACTGGACAGGCCTTCGAGCAGGCCTATGTCGCCTATGAGGCACGCGCGGCGCGTGGTGAATTACAGGTGAGCAAGCAGGTCAAGGCGGTCGATCTGTGGCGGCGCATGCTGGCGATGCTATTCGAGACCGGCCACCCTTGGATCACCTTCAAGGACCCTTGCAACCTGCGCTATACCAATCAGCACGTCGGTGTCGTACATAGTAGCAACCTGTGCACCGAGATCACCCTACATACCAATGACCAAGAGATCGCGGTCTGTAATCTGGGATCGGTCAATCTTGCCAATCATGTTGGCGATCGCGGGCTGGATACCGCCAAGTTGCAGCGGACCGTGCGCACCGCGATGCGCATGCTCGACAATGTCATCGACTACAACTTCTACAATGTTCCCCAAGCACGCAAGTCGAACCTACGGCACCGCCCGGTCGGACTCGGGATCATGGGCTTTCAGGATGCCCTTTACCAGTTGCGCCTGCCCTATGCCAGTCAGGACGCGGTGGCCTTCGCCGATCACAGCATGGAGGTGCTGAGCTACTATACGATCCAGACCAGCAGCGAGTTGGCCGAGGAGCGCGGGCGCTATCCCAGCTTCGACGGCAGCCTGTGGAGCCGCGGCATCCTGCCGATCGACAGCATTGCCCTGCTGGCTGCTGGTCGCGATGGATATTTGCAGATGGACACTAGTACTACCCTCGACTGGCAGGGACTACGCGAGCGAGTACAGACCGTCGGCATGCGCAATAGCAACTGCATGGCGATTGCGCCCACTGCCACCATCAGCAATATCGTCGGCGTCGGTCAGTCCATCGAGCCGACCTATCAGAACCTGTTCGTGAAATCCAACCTCTCCGGAGAGTTCACGGTGGTCAATCCCTATCTTGTGGCCGACCTCAAGGAGCAGGGGCTGTGGGACACAGTGATGGTCAACGATCTCAAGTACTACGACGGCTCGGTGCAGCAGATCGACCGCATCCCCGACGAACTCAAAGCCCTGTATGCCACTGCCTTCGAGATCGATCCGCGCTGGCTGGTGGAGGCCGGCAGCCGCCGGCAGAAATGGCTGGATCAGGCACAGAGCCTCAACCTCTATCTGCGCGAACCCAACGGCCGCAAGCTCGACAACCTTTACAAGTTGGCCTGGGTGCGGGGGCTGAAGACGAGTTACTATCTGCGCTCCCAAGGGGCGACCCACGTCGAGAAGTCCACCATGGCCGATGCCAGCCGGGCCAACCGGCTCGCTGCGGTGGGGGGCGATTATGGCGGTGGACGGGGCCGTACCAACGGTGACGCCCTGCAGACTGCCGAGCCGGCGGCGGCCTGCTCCCTGCTAGATCCCGGCTGCGAGAGTTGCCAGTAGCGGGTGGGGGTGGTAGTGAGTTCCGATATGGGCCATGAAGAATTGCCGATGCGGGGGCCGGACCGGCTCCTACGGCTGCTGCACTGGATCCTGCGGATGGCTGCCTATGCGCTGGCCATCACCATGGTTGTGGTAATCCTTGAGGGGGTCGCCAGCGTCGTCATGACGGTGTACAAGCACCTGGTATCGGAACCATGGTTCATCATCCCAAACATCGTCCAGACCTTCGGCGCCTTCCTCGCGGTGCTGATCGCCTACGAGATCTTCGCCAATATCACCCTCTATATCCGCACCGACGTCTTCCCGCTGAAGCTGGTGCTGGCCACTGCCATGATGGCGGTGGCGCGCAAGATCATCGTGATGGACGACTACGCCCAAGGTGAACTGATCGGCATGGGTGCGTTGTTGCTGGGGCTGGGGCTCGCCTACTGGCTGGTCGCGATGGCTGATCTGCGCACCGGGCCGGCCCAGCGTGGAGCCATTGACATGCACAACCCGCCGGATGCCCCGCCCGCATCACGCGCACGTGGCGCGGTGCCGCGGCGGGCATCACCGCGCGACCATGCCAGCCGCAGCGACCGCGACTTGTCCTGAGTCTAACGGTATCGCTGTCATCCCGGCCTAAGCCCGATCGATCTAAGCCAGTAATAAAGGTCTATGCCGATGCAATCGCACCCGTTAACAACCGCGCTGATGCTGGTCCTGCTGACCATCGCGCTACCAGTGATCGCCGAGATTCCGGACGCGGCGCTGGTCACGGATGCGCGTGCCGGATTGACTCAGGTAATCAGTAAGGATGGGCGTGAAGTGCGGATGAGTGAGACCCGTCCGACGCTCAAGATCGACGTGGTCTACCCGCGGTTGCCGGGCAATGAACCAGCGGTACAGGAGGCCAATGCGGCGATCGCTGCTCATATCGACGATATCTTGGGCGGATTTCGGCGCGACTATCGAGAGTTCGTCACCTCCGAGGGAGATCACGAGGGGGCGCCCTGGCAACTGCAGATCCAATACGATCCGGTTTATACCAGCGAGCGATTCTGGTCGGTCGGGCTATCCTTTTATCACTACAGCGGCGGTGCCCACGGCGGGACCGCCCATGTTCCACTGGTGTTTTCGAAAGCCACTGGAGAACGCGTGCCGCCGGCCCAGCTGTTTCGAGCGGACGCAGATTGGGTGACGGCCCTGGCGGAGGCGTGTTTCTCCGACCTGACCGGGCGCGTCGCCTTCTCCGAAGACGACGCGTGGCTGCGCGAAGGGACCGCGCCGGTGGCAGACAACTATCGGGTACTACTGCCACTTGCCGAAGGGCTGCAGGTCACGTTCGAGCAATATCAGATCGGCCCCTTCGCCATCGGCTTTCATCAGGTGCTGATCCCTTATGCACAATTGGCCGAGATCCTGAACCCGGAACTGTTTCCGCCGCAGGAACCCGTGCCGGATTCCGAACCGGAACAGGAGCCGCAACCGGAGCCGGCAGCCGTCGCTGCGCCCGGTCCCCGACCAGAACCGGAACCAGAACGAGAACCAGCAGCCGGATCAGCAGCGACGAATGGGGCGGAGCCCGTAGGGTCGACGACAGCACCTGATGCACCTCCGCCACCGCATGTTCGAGACGATCGGGAGCATCCGCCCGCGGATGCCCCGGGGAATGTCCGCGGCGCCCGCGGGGAGACCCGTGGGAAGACTGGACCCGGGGAGGCAGCGCAGACCCAACCGACAGCGGCTGATCCAGAAGAATTCGTGCTGCCCTGAACCGGCCAGCCTGCCGCCGACGGTGCTGAGCAGGCCGCCAGGGTCAATCAGGATGGAGCAGCCAGGCCGCGATGAGCCCTGACGACCCGGATCGACTCACCATTCGGCGGCCTGATCGCGGGCGGCGCGCTGCTCGGCAGTGGGATAGATGATCTGCTCGGCCTCGTCGATCAGGTAGATCGACAGGGTCGGACAACCCTCGGCAATCAGTCGCAGACGGGCAGCGTCATCGATGATCTGCCCGGTGGCCGCGGCCTTCAGTTCACCGTTCGGGCGATCCTCCCGAAACAGCGTCGGATTAGACACCCAGCAGGTGCCGCAGCCGATGCAGGAGGGTTGGTCGACGTCGAGTTTCTTGATCATAAGCGATGCGTTCTGAGATGCGTACTGAACGGGCGGGGCGCAACGGCCAAGGGTCCGCATTGTAGCCCGCAGTGCCTGCCGAACCGCTATGACCCGCGGCAACCACAACACCCGCGGAAACCACAACACCGGAGAGACGAGATGCTGAACTGGGATGACCCCCTTGCTGCCGCCCGCCCGCGTTCGGCCGTGATCCCCGCGCCGGGCCCGGATGCCGCTGCGGGTCTGGACTCGGATTCGATCCTGGCAGCACCCGCGCAGCGCACCGCCACAGCGGATCCGGCGTCGGCACCATGCACGCAGGGTGCTCCGGCCGGCGCGACTGCTTCTGCGCGCGGCCCGATGAGTGCCGCGGGCGCGCCCCGCCCCGGGCAGGGGCTGGTTGCCAATGCCGCGCTGATGGCCACCGCCGGGGCGGCGCCGGTGGTGAACCCCAACCCGCTGCCGGTTCAGCCGGCCCTGCTCGATGATCTCGATGCCGAACCGACCCTGCGCGCGAGCGCGCCGGCGGCAACTGCCGGCGGCGCTGGCGGCGCCACTGGGCTGGAAACCCTGGAGATGGGGGCCGGGCGCGTGCGGGTGGACGACAAGCGCATCATCAACTGCCGTGCCGACCTCAACCAACTGGTGCCGTTCAAATACGACTGGGCCTGGCAGAAATACCTCGACGCCTGCGCCAATCACTGGATGCCCCAGGAGGTCAACATGAACGCGGACATCGCGTTATGGAAAGATCCTCAGGGCCTGACCGAGGACGAGCGCACCATCATCAAGCGCAACCTTGGGTTCTTTGCCACTGCCGATTCACTAGTAGCCAATAACCTGGTGCTCGCGGTCTATCGCCACATCAGCAACCCCGAGTGTCGGCAGTATCTGCTGCGGCAGGCCTTCGAGGAGGCCCTGCACACCCATGCCTACCAGTATGTCGTGGAAAGCCTGGGGCTGGACGAGGGCGAGATCTTCAACATGTATCGAGAGGTCCCGGCAGTGGCGCGCAAGGCCGAATGGGCGCTGCCATTCACCCAGTATCTGGCCGATCCCCATTTTCACACCGGCACCCCTAAGAACGATCAAAAACTGCTGCGCGAGCTGATCGCCTTTTATCTCGTCTTCGAGGGCATCTTCTTCTACGTTGGCTTCGTGCAGGTGCTCAGCATGGGGCGGCGCAACAAGATGACCGGCACCGCCGAGCAGTTCCAGTACATCCTGCGCGACGAGTCGATGCACATGAACTTTGGCATCGACGTCATCAATCAGATCAAGATCGAGAATCCGCACCTGTGGACCACGGCGTTCCGGCAGGAACTCGTCGCGATGATCCGCGAGGCGGTGGCGCTGGAGACCGCTTATGCGGAGGACACCATGCCGCGCGGTGTCCTGGGCCTGAATGCGCCGATGTTCGCCGAGTATCTGCAGTTCATCGCCAACCGCCGCTGTGCCCAGATCGGCCTGCCGGAGCAATACCCGGGCGCTGTCAATCCCTTCCCCTGGATGTCGGAGGTGCTCGACCTCAAGAAGGAGAAGAACTTCTTCGAGACCCGCGTCACCGAGTATCAGACTGGCGGCGCCCTGCAGTGGGATTGAGCCAGTCCTGTCCCGCAGCACAGCGAGCTGCGGGGATGGAAGCAACGGGAACATCAGGGTGCGATACGGTCCGTGTCCAGCCGGATGCCGATCGGGCCACGCGGCAGCCAGAGTTCCAGCGGCTGGTTGTTGCGGCGAATGCGCACCGGCACCAGTTCCCCCCGCTCGCCGACCGTGGTGGCGGTGCGTAGTTCGCCGGGATCGAAGATGGGCTGTTCGTTATAGGCCTCGACCAGGTCACCGGGCATCAGACCAATGTCCTCGCCCAGCGAGCCAGCGATGACCGAGTCGATGCGCACCCGGTTGTCCTGACCGGTCTCGAACAGGTAGCGGTCGTAGATGTTTGGGTCGAGTTCGTCGCGCAGGGAGACCTGCTGGCCGCTGATCCGGCGCATCTCCTCGCGAAACTGCTCGCTGCCGATCCAGCCTTCACGGATGGCTTGGTCGCGTAGCTCCAGCCGCTCCAGCGCCAGTTGGGAGCGCCGCCAGAGGATGTCTTCGGCCTGCTGCAGGCGCACCCCGGCGCGCAGCAGGGCGTCGCGCTGCTGCTCCGGCGTGCGCGGGCGCAGGGCGCGCCGGCGTTCGGCCTCGCTGGCAGCCGTCTCCACCGGTGACGGGCGGCGTTCCAGCACCGCCAGCCGGGCCCGCAACTCCGCCAGTTCTGCCTCCATCCGGCCCCAGCCCTCACTGAGATGCTCGACCCGCGCAAGTAACTCGGGGTCCGGGTTGGCGGTGGTTGCCGGGTCGGTCGCGGACGACGCCGTCGGTTGCGCTGCGCCAACCAGCGCCGCCGTGCCCGCGGCCGGTGTCGCGGTCGCGGGCGGATCGCGGGATGGGTCAGGGGCCGTTGCGGCCCCGGCCGGCCCGTCGGACGGATGGGATGCCAGCAGGCTGCCGGTGCCGAGCCCGATGGCGAAGGTCAGCGCGGAGAGGCTGATCGGAACGAGGAGAGGCTGGGTCTTGCGCGTCATGGCCGGTAGTGAAACAGTGACGGTAAGGGCGCCGCCCCGGTGGCGGTCGCTGCCAGTTAGGCGGCCCTCGGCCGCCGGTGTTCCAGCGGCATTGCCCCGTAATCTGTGGCAGGTAACCGAGCCCATGCACCAAACTGAACCGCCCCCGCCAGGCCTGATCCTGCGTCCAGGGCCGCCCGGTGCCTTCGACATGGCCACCTGTGGCTGGCCGCAATGGGTGCCGGGCCCTGGCGGGGTTGCACGGCGGTTGTTCTCCGACTGCCGCTTGTCCGGCCGCCGGCCGGCCTGAGTGCCCGGCTTGAGGACCCGGCCTGAGCAGATGATGCGCACGAGAATCAGCGATGACGGCCCAACACGATCGGGACAATCCGGAACTGGTGCAACTCAGGGACCGAGTCGAGGCACTCGAGCGCCGGCTCGGGCGAATTGACGAGCGCAATCGTCGCGTCGAACTGGAGAAATCCTGGGAGGTCTCGAATGCGCGGGCCTTGTTGCTGCTGATCTTGACCTACCTGATCTGTTCGCTGGTCTTTTGGCTGATCGGCGCCCCGTACCCACTGCTGAACGCCTTAATACCCACCACCGGATATTATCTTTCAACCCTGTCACTGCCACTGGTGCGGCATTGGTGGATTGCCCATCGGCGGCGCCGAGGACCGTGCTGATCAGGCAGCGGAGCCCGCAATACAGGTTGGTCGATGCCGAGCGGGTGCGTTGCCGCGACGGCCTTGATCGGTATCGTGGCCAGCGGATCGGGTAGTGTGCGTCGTCAGGGCGTTTTTATTTGATCGCGTCAGGCTGGGATGGCCTGATTATGCAGTCGGCCGCCGCTGCGGTCCGCGTGACGATCAATGCCGGCCTCGACCTCCCGATAGGCGCGGAGCACAGTAGAAATCGAGCGTGCCCCTGTTGTCGAGATGCGGTCCCGAAGACTGAGCTGGCCCTCAGGCCAGCACTCCGATCACAACGATACCGCCATTGATGCCGAGCACGCCGGCGGCCAATATCAGGGACGTATAGCTTAAGACGCGGGCGGTCTTTTGTTTCCACACCGCCACGCCGGCGAGGATGAACGCAGCGGCGCCGACGCCTAGAGTCGAGAAGAACAGCACCTGTATACAGCCGGTCTGGCAGCTACGTTCGGCAAGCGTGGTTCCGGAGAGTAGCACGCTGCCGACGTACACAGTGAGCGCCCAGCCGACGACAGCCAAGATCAATGCCGAAGGGGCTAATAATTTCACAGTCGTTTTCCTCCTGTTCGTCAATAGCGACCTGGGTGGCCCCGATTAGCCATTCCAAGTAAACTGTTTTCGCGTTCCCAGCGCCGGATCATCGTCCGGCGCCTGCATTTATTCACAATACCGCTATCCGCGGCGGGTTAGCACTATAAGCCTGCGGCCAAGTCTGCGCAATGCCGAGGCCAGCACCGAACGGGCACAGGCCACGGTCTCCGTGCTATATCGGCAGCTTGAGCGGATTCCCGTCGACCGGCTACTTCCGCTACCTCGGCCAGGCCCAGACACCGCGGGTGCGGGGCGATCAGAGACCCCGCGGCTCCTGGCGCGTTGCAGCGTTCACTCGAGTTTCGGTCATCCTCCGGAGTCTGAACCAGGCGGGCGCGCACGGGATTGAAGTCGATGCGGCTGTCGCGATGCGGGGCGGCGCGCATCATTCAATCGCTTATCGTGCCTTCTTTAGTCGTTTGGGGCCCCGTGCAGAAATGAGTATCACCTTAGATGATCCCAGGCCAACCGCATTGACGAGATCGTTCAATTCTCTCCAAGGCGCGTCGTCGCGGATGCATCTGGCCTGGACGTCGCGGAATCTATGCGCGGATCTGCGGGGGAGATCTGAGACCCTGTCAAGCACTCGTGTAGCGGCCTTGAGGCCGGTTTGCGCGTCGGAATGGTCGCACAGCGATCAAGATATTGCTGCGTCTGGCAGCGTGGGCGGCGGCGCTCGGCTACGCCTGATCCTGTGCGCGGGCGCCAGGATGCTGGTTGGTCATCAGATGCACCTTCTGTCCGGCAATTGATTGCTCCGATAGGGTCATGTCGGAGGGTCGACGGGTCAAGGGCGTTCGACCAGCTCCACGCGACGATTCTCCGCCCGACCGCTTTCGCTTGCATTACTGGCGACGGGAGCGAGCGGCCCCACGCCTGCCGGGGTCAAGCGCGCGGCGTCGATCCCGTGCTGCCGTACCAAAGCAGCTACCACGGTCTCGGCGCGCTGGCGCGATAGGGCCAGATTGGACTCATAGCCACCCACCGCATCGGTATGGCCGACGACATAGAGCGACAGCTCAGGCGACTGGCGTAACAGCGCGGCAATCTCGACCAGCGCTGGCGCCGATTCGGGGGTTAAGGTCGCCTGAGCAAAGTCGAAATAGATATTGCGCAACACGATGCGGCCGCTCTCGCTAATCGCCTTGGCCATCTGTTCGGCATCGATGAGTTGGTCGGTCTCCATGGCTGCCGGTTCCAAGACATCGATCAACACGATGACCCGATTGGCGGTGTCGCGGATCGACGTGTTACTGTTGAAAGCCAGTAACAAACTCACGTAGGCAGAACCGTCGGCCGTTTTCGCCGCGAGATAGCGCATGTCATCGAAGCGATTGGGAAAGGAGTAGAACGCCCGGTCACGGCGGCCGCTGCCGGCGGCATCGGCAAACCGCTGCCGCCTTTCAAAAGGGATAATGGTTTCCAGCAAACCGCGTTTGCCGCAGTCGCCTCCACTACACTGGTAGATGATTTCGAATCCGCGCGCTTGCAGTCCCTGTTCGTAATTGCGAAACACCTCCAGGACCGAGCGTTCGCGCGGTGCGGCATAGAGGACGCGGGTCAGTCGGCCTTCGAGCGATTCGCTCGCGGGCACTTCCCATTGCATATGGCCGACGCTCACCGGTTTAGCGAGAACGAGGCGGTAGGAGTCGTAAGCAGTGGTCTGTGAAGCCAGTAGGCAGGCGCCCTGATAGCGCGGCGCCAGCGGGTGATCCGCGGCCGTCGGATTATCTTGGCAATCGTCGGCAGTAGCGGCAGTAACGGCAGTGAAGGCCAGCAGGAGCGGCAGGCAGCCGATGAGAGGGCGGGCAAATGACGAGACAGCGATGAACATAGGGCGTCCTGAACAAGGAGCAATGGTTTGCGCTCGAGGATAGATACCTAGCCGATACAGATTTTCGGTTTTCGGCCTTGATCATCACTCCGCGCCAGTTAGCTATCGATATTCGTCGAAGAATCTGCCGTCAATCTTATAAACGATTTACCGCCGGTTTCTCCTCGTTTCGTGAGCTGCCAGATGCCACGCTCGGATGGCTCGATGCAGCCACCTTTCGCGAGATAAAATCTCGTCCAAGCGATTTGGTTCTTTAGCCGGGAATGACCGTTCTTGGTTGTCTCTTGTTGTTCTGCTATCTGGGCTAGCGAGTGCCCAGCAGGTCGGTCAGGTGTGCCAGGAAGATTGGGTCGAGGTGGGACCGTATAGTTGATGCGTCGCATCCGCTCCGTTCTCGCGTCTCGCGTGGCTGGCAGCGCACCCCGCAGCGTACAATTCACCGACCGACCGCTTGGTTGCGCGGACGCTAGCACATGCCGCAGGATCACGCAACCTAGCCATCGACAGAAGGGCTCTAAGAGGCGCACTTCAATTGTCTTGCAGGCAATCACGGCGTCAAGAAGTCCTCGCTGCGATAGCATGTCCACCGTGTTTAAGCGTATTAAAACGGGCTTTCGGGCAAGCGGCTGGCCGCGGCCGCCCACTTGGCCGGCTACGCGGCGCAGGCCAGCGCGGTGCTAGCCGATGCCGTCGGCCTGCTCGGCCGTGATCCGCCCGCGCGCCTCATCCACCGCCAGGCTGATCCAGAGGGCGGTGGCAAAGAGCAGGATGCAGAACAGGATGGCGGCGTGCAGGCCAACCAGCACCTGGAGGAGACCGATGCCCAGCAGTCCGAACATGCTGGCCAGTTTCATCGATAGCCCCCAGAAGCCGAAGAACTCGGCGGCGCGCGCCAGCGGGCAGAACAGCCCAACCAGGGTGCGGATGGCCGACTGGCAGGAGCCCAGGCTCAGCCCGGCGACGCAGCCGACGGCCAGAAAGACATGCTGGGCCTGCCAGGCCACCCCCAGCAGGCGATGCAGCCAGGCGGTCAGGGCCGGGGTCAGATAGATCAGTCCAATGGCCAGGATCCACAGGAGCAGGGTGATGCGGAAGGTCCGCATGGCGCCGATGCGATCCTGTAGCGCACCGAAGCCCAAGGCCCCGCCGGCGGCGGTGATCTGCACGATGATGAACATCTGGGTGCGCACCGACTCTTCCCAGCCGATCACCTGCGCCCCGTAGATGAACGAGAAGGTGATGATGATCGAGATGCCGCTCATGGCGAAGAAGGCGGCCGCAAGCAGCACCGCCAGATCGCGATATTGACGCAGATGCTGCAGGGTCTGGCGGACCCGCGTCAGGCCGATGCCCAAATAGCCCCGGCCGGGCGGCAGGGGGCGCGGGCTGGCCCGCTCCTGCACCCAGAGGAAGGTCGGGATGGCGGTGACCAGAAAGAACCCGGCGGCCCAGGGACCAACCCAGCGGATGCGCTCGAAGTTGGCGGCGCTGACCTCGCCGAGGACCAGCAGCACGAAGATCGCCGAGGCCATACCGCCCAGGTAACCCAGCGACCAGCCGAAGCCCGAGATCTTGCCCAGATCCTGGGGCGGTCCCAGCCCTGGCAGGAAACTCGCGATGAAGCCCTCGCCGATGGCATAACCATAATTGGAGAGGATCAATAACAGGACCCCGAGCCAGACCAGGCCGGGGGTGACGAACCAGAGCGCCGCGGTGGTCACCACGGTGAGCAGATAACTGGCGAACAGGAAGCGTTTCTTGCTGGCATGGTAATCCATGATCGCCCCGGCCACCGGTGCGGTCAGCACCACCAACAGATAGCTGGTGGCTAGGGCCAGGCTCCAGAGCAGATTGCCCAGTTGATAGTCGGGGGCATCGCCGACGATGACCCGGGTGAAGAGGTCGCCGAACACCACCGTAATGATCAACAGGGTGTAGGCCTGATTGGCGAAGTCGAACATGGCCCAGCCGAAGATCTCCCGGCGCGGGGCGCGGACACGGGTGTTGGTCATCTGGACCTCAATGGTTAGATGGGGCGGCAGGCGGCTGGGGCCGGCGCGGCAGCGCCGATGCTGACCGGTCTGCCTGCATGGAGCACTTGGGGAGAAGCCGATTGGGCGGTCATGCTTACCGGCCATCCGCATGCAACCCGCCGGCCCGGTTGGATGGGCTGGGCGGGTCGGCGCGGCTGTGGCCACGCCGGCCACACATCTGGGACCACATCGATCGGGGGTGGACGGTTGGGCGGACCGCGGACACGGAGTATGCCCCAGCCAGGGCGGCCGGGCGAGGATGGTCGGCGTCCGTGCCGGAAGCCGGGGATGGGCTAGCCGGCGCCGCCGGCCGCGCTGGCCGGGACGGCGCCGCGGTGGCGGGCCTCAGTTGACCTGGATCGCGATCGTCTCGCCAGTGGCGGGATCGGCGACGTGCACGGTGACCGCGATGCAGGGATCGAAGGCATGCAATCAGGCCGCCGCGACCTCGCATGCAGCCTCCTTCCCGCCGGTTCTGCTCGGGGCAGATGTCCGGACGGCGGGCCTGAATTCGTGATCGCCCCCTCATGCAAGGCTCTTGGGCGGTGTCCATCGTGCGATGCCCGGCGGATGGCAGAGACCGCCGCGCATCTGCTGCTGCTCAGCCCGGCGCAGCGCGAGGATCTCATCGCCTATCTGGCCGAGCATCCGACGGCTGGGGTGTTGATTGAGGGGACGGGCGGCATTCGGAAGCTTCGCTGGGGGCCGAAGGGCGCGGCAAGCGTGGCGGTACCCGCGTGATCTATTGCATCGGTGGGGAGCGTATGCCGCTCTACTTGTTAGCCTTGTTCGCGAAGAACGAGAAGGCCGACCGGTCCATAGCGGAGCGTCAGGAACTCCGCTCGTTCGTTAATGACCTGAATGGGTATTGGAGAAACCGCAGTGGGAAGAGCATTTGAAGGTGGTCGATTGCGAGCCCGAGATGGTGATCCGGGCCGTGAAGCACCCTGGAAATTAACGGACCGCCAAATCGGCTGCGACTCCTATCTCGGCGAGCATCTGACAGCGCTTCGCTCCGATGGCCTCCCTTGCCTTAGCCTGAGCCCCGCGCTCGCCCTCGAGTTGCTCCGGATCACAAAGAGGTCGCCCTTCCAGGTCGCGCCCTAGATTGCTTGACCGAGCCAGATGTTTGCAGATGCGTCAAGTTATAGCCGACCGTGTGCGGTTTGCCTTTGCTCAGGGAGCGGGCATCCGGGTCGGTGGTGCAGCGCTGGGTCTCGCCGCTCTCCTGCAGCCGCTCGATCTCCGCCTGCATGCGCGCCTGACGGGCCTTGAGCTGCTCGATCTTGCGGGGCAGGTCGCGCTCGCTGTCGAGTGCCCCGAGGGGCTTGCTGCTCTTGCGTGTCCTGCGTATCAAGCCGCCGGCAGTCGGCATCGATGTCCTGCTCCAGCTGCTCGAGGGCCTTCTCCAACCCGCGCTTGGTGGCCACGCTCGCGTCGCTGGCCGAGGCGTTGATGAAGCTGCCGTCGATGCCGACGACCTCTCCACCCAACAGGTCGAACTCCTTGCACAGGACCACGAAGTCCTTGCAGGCTGCGCGCAAGGCGCGGCCTTTGACCTTGCGAAACTCGGCGATGGTGCGGTAGCCGGGCGTCAGCCCCTCCAGCAGCCACATGACCTCCAGGTTGCGACGGCACTCCCGCGCCAGGCGCCGCGAGCTGTGCACGCGGTTGATGTAGCCGTCGAGGTAGCGCTTGAGCAGGCTCGCCGGATCGAATGCCGGCTGTCCCGGCGTCAGACCACCCTCCGCGTTGACGAACCCCAGCCTGGCCAGGTCGAGCGTGTCGACATCGGCGTCGATCGCCACCACCGGGTTGTCCGCCCCCACCTAGTCCTCGATGCGCGGCGGCAACAGGGCCACCTGCGACCGTGCCGTGCCTTGTTTGTATCGTCTAACCATCGCTCGAACGCTCGGTTCCGAATTGCGCCCCATTTTACCGCTCGGCGGGAGACGGGGCAGAATTCTTGCCCAATCTCGTAGGTCGGGGCGGCGTAGCGACCGCTATCGGCCACCAGCAGCTTGCGCCCGCAATGACCGCAGCGGGCGAGGCCCTGCAGCAGGGCCCCCCTCGCGCAGGGGGCCACCGCCGTGATTACTTATTCCACGCCCATTCGGCCACCCATTCCACGGGCATTCGGCCACTGATCTGCTGGCGCGCCTGTTCGAGTCCCTCCCGCTGACCTGCCCGAACTGCGGGGCGAATACCTGCCTGCTGGCAGGCAGGTGCGCATCATCGCCTTGATCACCGACGCCGCGCCCGTCGAGCGGATTCTCTGCTACAGCGCAATGGCGCCACGGTGCTGACGCCCACACCGCTGAAGCTGATCGATCATCTCGCCGCGCAGCTTGTCCACAGATTGGCGCCGCCCAGGCGGCACCGCCATGGCTGCCGGCGCCGGAGCCGCCGTGGACCTGGAGGGCGGCCGAGACCGGGCAGCCACTCTCGACCACGCTCGTCCGCTTCGACCTGCTCGACAGCCGGACCCGCAACGCGTGACGGATTTGGGGATGCCAACCGGACCGGATCGCGGGTTGCTTCCACGCAGTGCACGCCCAATTCTCAGGGCATGATCAAGCATCCTCGTTTCGCCTTGCTCAAGCGACTGCTGGGTGGCTCCGGCAAACCCCGCCATCCGCCGGAGACCGTGGCGCAGGTCGACCTTGACCGTCTGCTGGGGACCTGGTTCGAAGTCGCAAGGCTGCCTAATCTCGAAGCAGACGGTTTCGGCCAGCACAGTGTGGACGTCACCGCAACCTATGCGAGGCGCCCCGACGGCTGTATCACCGTGGAAACGGTGTCCCACAACGCAAAGGCGGGGATGCGGCGCTCCCAGGTGAACGGTCTGGTGCAGCCGGCGGACCCGAGCGGATCAAAGTTGATTCTGAGATTTTTCAAACTGATTCGGGGTGACCTTTGGGTGATTGGTCTCGACCCCGAGTATCGCTGGGCACTGATGGGCACCCCGAGCCGAAAGCGGCTGTGGCTCATCGCCCGCTCCCCGCCTCTCGACCCTACCGATTACGAACTTGCCATGACCATCGCCGCGGCGCAGGGCTACGACGCGGCGCGCGTCAAACCGAGCCTGCAACAGGTGACAGCAACTGCGGCCAGCTGAATTGCGGCCTGCCGTTGTGATCAGCGGCCTCTGTGGTCAGTTGTCGCCCGTCGCAAGGTTCTAGGACGAGTCGCAGCCAGTTCCGCACCGGAGAGCAAGTCGTCGATCAGAAAGACAGGGTCGCCGCCTAGGGGGCTGTACACCAGATTTGACAATAGCTCCCGCGAATCGCCCCCAGACCAACCTTCGCCTTGAACGCCGCCACAAATCCAACGTGCCGGGCTGGCGGCGGGCACCCGTCCGACCCGGCGCCAGGGTTGATGGAGCCGACTTGGTTTGCCGGGTTGGCTTCCGGACAGTGGCGCTGCAACGCTGTGCGCTGGCCGGGCAGGTACGCGGTGTGGCGGTCGGCCGTGGTGCCGTCAGAGATAGCGAGAGGCGGCGGTGACTAGATCCTCTTGGGCGGGAAGCGCCCGCGG
>REDK01000082.1 GCA_007693535.1 Chromatiaceae bacterium | reverse complement strand
CGCGCGACCTGCTCGCGGCCGTCGCCGCGCGCGCGCGGATGATGCCGGCGCGCGGCCGGTTGTTGGGTCGGACGCTGGCCGGGGCCGGGGCCACGGCGGCCGCCCGCTGGCTCGCGCTCCGGCGTTGCCAGGGCGTCCTCGTCGCTGGCCACGAAGCCCTGCACCTGCTGACTGTCGATGGTCCGGCCCAGCAACCGCTCGATGGCGGCAAGCAGGCCACGCTCCTCGCCGCTGACCAGCGACACGGCGGTGCCATCGCTGCCGGCGCGACCGGTGCGGCCGATGCGGTGGACATAGTCCTCGGGCACGTTGGGGAGTTCGAAATTGACCACGTGGGGCAGGCGGTCGATGTCGAGGCCGCGGGCGGCGATGTCGGTGGCCACCAGGACCCGCACGCCACCTTGCTTGAAGTCGGCCAGGGCGCGGGTGCGCGCGCTCTGGCTCTTGTTGCCATGGATCGCGGCGGCACCGATGCCGTCCTGCAGTAACTGCGCGGCCAGCCGGTTGGCGCCATGCTTGGTGCGGGTGAACACCAGCACCTGTTGCCAATCGCCGGTGCGGATCAGGTGTGCGAGCAGGGCGCGCTTGTGGGTACGGGCCACCGGATGTGCCACCTGGGCCACGGTCTCGGCGGCGGTGTTGCGCCGGGCCACCTCGATCTGCACCGGGTCGTGCAGCAGGCCCGGGGCCAGCTGCTCGATCTCGCGGGAATAGGTCGCCGAAAACAGGAGATTCTGGCGCCGCGGCGGGAGGTGCCGGAGGATGCGGCGGATGTCATGAATGAAGCCCATGTCGAGCATCCGGTCGGCCTCGTCGAGCACCAGGAAGGCGATCGCGGTGAGGTCGAGGGTGCCCTGACCCAGGTGATCGAGCAGCCGGCCGGGGGTGGCGACAACGATATCGACGCCGCGGCGCAACTGTTCCACCTGCGGCTGCATGCCGACCCCACCGAAGATCTGCGTCGCCCGCAGGGGCAGATGTTGGCCGTAGGTGCGCACGCTCTCGCCGACCTGGGCCGCCAGTTCGCGGGTCGGGGTCAGCACCAGGGCGCGCGGCAGCCGGTGGTGTGGGCGCTGATGCGCATGCCCGGACGGCGGCTGGTGCGCCGGCTGGGCGGCGAGCTGCTGCAGCATCGGCAGCGTGAAGGCAGCGGTCTTGCCAGTGCCGGTCTGGGCGCCAGCGAGCATGTCGCGGCCGGCGAGGATGTGCGGGATAGCCTGCTGTTGAATCGGGGTCGGAACGGTGTAGCCCTGCGCGACAACCGCGCGCAGGAGTTCGGCCCGCAGGCCGAGCGCGTCGAAAGACATAGAAGACTCCTGGGGTGGCCTACCCAGGAATGCGCTGGGCCGGTCTAGGCGGGAACGGGGGTATATCGGGTGCGATCCAGAGGAGGGAGATCAGCCGAGAGACCTGTAGCGCCGACCGGTGGCGCCAGATTAGGTGGGCACCATACGTGAAAGCCGTGTCCTTGCATAGCGGAATCTGCCGCCGGTGGCGCCTGGTAGCCAGCGCGGGGCGTGCAGCGCCGCGAACAATCCTCCTGGGTAGGGGTATAGAATGCGCCCGCGCTGAACCCGCGCCCGCGCTGGCCGTCAAATCTCGGCTGTCGACACCCGGGCCGTCGCAACCTGGACGGTGGCACCCAAGCCTGCGCCCGATCGTGCCACGCGGCATTACGATCTGATTTAGCCTCATCCCTGGCAAGCGGAACTCCATGCACGAATTCGATATCGTCATCGTCGGCGGCGGCCTGGTCGGCGGCAGCCTGGCCTGCGCCCTGACCGCCACTGGCCTGCGCACCGCGGTGGTGGAGGCGGTGGCGGCCGGGGCGCCGCAACATCCGAGCTACGACGAGCGGGTCATCGCCCTGGCGCTGGGCAGCCGGCGCATCTTCGAGGGCATCGGGCTGTGGTCAGACATCGCCGCTGCCGCCGAGCCGATCCTGCGCGTGCATGTCTCCGAGCGCGGCCGGCCCGGCTGCGCCCATCTGGATGCGGCCAACGAGGGCGTGTCTGCCCTCGGCTACGTGGCGCCGGCGCGGGCCATCGGGGCGGCCATCATGGCGCATCTGGCTTCGGCGCCGACGGTCGAATTGCTGCGACCGGCGCGGCTGATCGGGCTGCATCCGACCCCTGCCCGCGCGCTGGCGCGCCCGCAGGGCATGCAACTAGAGGTCAGCGTGGGCGGGCGCTCGCGGCTGCTGCAGACGCGCCTGGTGGTGGCCGCCGATGGCGGCGATTCGGCAGTACGCCGCCGGCTGGGCCTGCCGGTGATCGAGCGTGCCTACGGCCACGATGCCGTCATCTCCACCGTGACCGCTAGCGCACCGCGGCCGGGGGTTGCTTTCGAGCGCTTCACCGATAGCGGCCCGCTGGCACTGTTGCCGATGACCGCGGGGCGCTGGTCGGTGGTCTGGACGACTCGGGCCGAGGCGACCCCGGCCGTGCTGGCCCTGGACGATGCCGCCTTCTTGGCTCGCTTGCAGGAGCGTTTCGGCCAGCGCCTGGGGACCCTGACCCGGCCCGGGCGGCGCAGCGCCTATCCGCTGCGCCTGATGCTGGCGCGGGAACTGACGCGCCCGCGGCTGGTGTTGATCGGCAACGCCGCCCATACCCTGCATCCGGTGGCCGGGCAGGGCTTCAACCTGGGGCTGCGCGATGTCGCCGAACTGGCCGAGGCGCTGGCCCTGGCCCAGCGGCTCGGCCACGACCCGGGTGGTCCCGGGGTGCTGGCGCAGTATCGGCGCCAGCGCCGCGGCGATCAGCACCAGGTCGCGCTGCTCACCGATGGCCTGGCTCGGCTGTTCGTCAACCCCTGGGGACCGGTGCGCCTGGGACGCAACCTGGGGCTGTTGGGGCTGGACCTGCTGCCGGGGGCGCGGCACCTGCTGGCGCGGCGCTTTATGGGCCTCGGTGGGCGGCTGCCGCGACTGGCCCGGGGACTGCCCCTGGTCTGAGAGCTTGTGAAAAAACCGCCGACCGACTGCGGACGCCCCCGGCGGCGTTTCGACAAGCCGACCATCGGGCCACGTAGGTCGGTTTCCTGCGGCTTGCCGACACGCCCGGGGACGCCCTCGCGACGGCCTCCGATTGTTTCACAACCTCTGAGGCCTGCCCCGCGGCGAGTCTGTCACCCCCTGCTCTATCTGTCCGGACCACTGCCATCATGATCGCTGACTCGACCTCCGCCAATCCATCCTTCGATATGCTCGTGATCGGCGGCGGCATGGTCGGCGCGGCGTTCGCCTGTGCCGCTGCCCGCGACGGCTGGCGCATCGCCGTCATCGATGGCCAGCCGCCCGCGCAGGGCTGGCCGGCGGGTGAGATCGATCTGCGGGTCTCAGCCCTGAGCCGGGCCAGCCAGCGTATCCTGGAGCGGCTCGGTGTGTGGCCACGTTGCCAGGCGCTGGGGGTCAGTCCGTATCGGGAGATGGTGGTCTGGGATGCCGTCGGCGGGGCCGAGATCCGTTTTGACAGTGCGGCCCTGGGGGAGGCAGATCTAGGACATATCGTCGAGAACCGCGTGACCCGGCTGGCCCTGTGGGAGGCCCTGGAACAGACCCCTAATGTGGCCCTGTGCTGCCCTGCTGCGGTGGCGGCGCTGAAGATCGATGCGACCGGGGTGCAATTGCACCTGGCCGACGGCCGGACCTTGTCGGCGCGGCTGGTGGTGGGCGCGGATGGGCGTGAATCCTTCCTACGCCAGCACCTGGGCATCGGCACCAGCGGCTACGAGTACGACCAGCGCGCCATCGTCGCCCATGTCGCGGTGGCTTACTGGCATCGCGAGACCGCTTGGCAGCGCTTCTTGCCGACCGGGCCGCTGGCCTTTCTGCCGCTCGCCGATGGGCGTTGTTCGATCGTCTGGTCGGCGCGGGTGGACTGCGCCGAAGCGCTGCTGGCGTTGCCGGATGCGGCCTTCATTGAGGCCCTGGAGGCCGCCTTTGAACGGCGTCTCGGGGCGGTACAGGGGATCGGGCCGCGCGCGAGCTTTCCACTGCGTCGCCAGCATGCGCATGAGTATGTCCGCCCGCGCGCGGCCCTGATCGGCGATGCCGCCCACACCCTTCATCCGCTGGCCGGCCAGGGGGTGAATCTGGGGCTGCTGGATGCGGCGGCGTTGGTCGATGCCCTGCGCCATGCCCGCGCCCATGGCCGCGATCCGGGGGGACTGGCGACGTTGCGCCGCTATGCCCGCGCCCGCCGTGGCGACAATGCCCTGATGCTGGCGGCGATGGACCTGTTCAAGCGCGCCTTCAGCAACCGCCAGCCACCGTTGGTGGTAGGGCGCAACCTGGGGCTTGCCGCTGCCAACCTGTTACCACCGGTCAAGCAGCTTTGCATGCGTCAGGCGCTCGGCCTAGGTGCCGACCTGCCGACCCTGGCCCGCGTCGGCTGACCGCCAGCCACCGGGGCCGACCCCGCGCTGCGGACCCGCAGCTCCGCTCATCAGCGCCCAAACAGGCCGCGCAGGCCCTGCTCAAGGCCCCGTTCTAGACCACGCTCCAGCCCTTGGCGCAGGCCCGGGATGCCGGTGCGCTCCTCCAGTTCATCCAATAGCCCGCGTTCCTGCAGGGCGCGCCGGGCCGCTGCGGCCAGCGCCGGGCTCAGATCCACCTGCCAGGCGAGCGCCGACCAGCGGCCGCTGGCGGCGACCGGGATCGGGATGCCGGCCAGACCGCGCGCGGCCGCGTGGGGAGGCTCGATCAGGACCGCGGTCAGGTCCAGCGCCAGGGTCTCGGCGGCGACGTTGGCGCTGGCACTGCCGCTGAGGTGATAGCGCGGGGCCTGCACTGCGATATCGTCACTGTGGAACTGTCCTTGATCGCCGGTAGCACTCAATGAAAGGCGGTCGAACGCGGTGACGGCCTTGGCGCCGGTGCCGGGATTGCCGCCGGCCGTGACATGGGCGGCAAGCAGGGCATCGAGGTCGGCCAGGGTCAGGCGGCCGTCGCTGATGCCTAGTCGCGCCGCCCCGCCGAGGGAGGCGCGGAGGTCGGCCAGGGTCTCGCCCTGTCCGCGCAGGTCCAGCTTGAGGTCGCCGGTGCCGCTGAGTGCCGGCACGCTGCCCGGGGGCAGCAGGTCGTGCAGCAGATCGGTCATTGCCACGCCGGTGGCAGTCAGGGCCAGGGTCAGGGTCGGCGCCGCGGCGGCTTGGGTGTGGGTGCGATGGAGTTGTCCGTGCAGGCGGCCCTGATAGAAGTCGGCGCTGTGCAGTTCCAGATGGTCGGCGCTGACCCGCGGTGCCACCGGGTCATGCCGCGCAGTGAGCGCGACGTCGCGTTGTTGCAGTCGGCCCAGGCGCAGGGCCCCAGCCTGCAGCCGCAGCGTCATACCCGGCGACGGTGCCAGCAGCTCGGGCAGCTCGGGCAGCTCGGGCAGGGCGCTACCAGCCGGCGCATCGGTTGCTGCCGCAGCGGATAGTTCTAGACGGGTGGCTGCCCCGTTGGCGATCAGGTAGGGATCGAGGTCGATCTGGTCGAGGGCCGCGGTGAACCGACCCGTGGGTGGCGTGGCGGCGCTCAGCGTCAGCCACCCGGTGGCGCGGGCGCGGCTGGCATCCAGTTCCAGATCGACTGCGGGCAGGTGCAGGCGCCCGTCGGCCAGCGTGAAGTCGGCCGCAGCGGCGACCCGACGCCAGGTTCCGGGATGGCCGGGGAGGGGGGCGTGGCCATGCGCCGCAAGCCAGGTACGCAGGTCAAGCGGTGCCAGTGCGAGCCGGCCGGTGAGGGCGACCGGGGTCTGCGTCAGGTCGATCTTGGCCGCGCCGGTGAGACGCAGGCTGCCGGTCGCGAATGCGAGGTCGGCGATCTGCAGCCAGCCGGCAGCAGGGGCCAGGGTCAGGGTCGCGGTCAGCTCGATGGCCAGGTCGTCGCTGCTGGTGCCCGAGTCGGGTCGGGCCCGCGCCTGAAGCCGCAGCGGGTCGAGCCGGATGCGGCTGAGATCCGGGGCCAGCGTCAGCAGGGCGGTGAGGGTCAGGGCCGCGTCGATGTCGGTTGCCCGATGCTGCAGGTCGAGAGTCCCGTGCAGGGTGCCGGTT
Source organism: Chromatiaceae bacterium (assembly GCA_007693535.1). Taxonomy (GTDB): domain Bacteria; phylum Pseudomonadota; class Gammaproteobacteria; order Chromatiales; family Chromatiaceae; genus Lamprobacter. The sequence continues at coordinate 16,941 of REDK01000082.1, read as the reverse complement.
GCCCCGGGTACCAGCGGGCCGGCACTGAGTTCGATCCCGGTGAGGCTGAGCGCGGCCCTGCCGCGGGGGGCGTACCAGTGCACCTGGGCATCCTGGACCAGCAGCCGATGCACCGGTAGCAGGCCGGGACCGGGCGGCGGTGCCGGCTCGGACAGGACGCCGGCAGGAGGGGCGGATGCGAGGCCCAGAACTGGCGCCGCCGCGGGTCCGGCGACTGACTCTGCGATTGCGCCGGGCGCCGGCGCTATCGATATCGCCGTTGTGGCCAGGGTGGAGTCGGGCGTGGGTGCCGAGATGGCTGCCGGTATGGGCTCGACCGGGTCCGGCGCCGGGTCTGGCACCGATGCGATCGGGGGCATTGCCGGCGGGGCGGAAAGTGCTGCGTATTCGGGGCTGACCAGTTCGACCTGCAGGCCGGTCAGGGTCACCCGGGCCAGCTCCAGCCGGCCGCCGAGCAGGGGCCTTAGCGCCAGGTCCGCGCGCGCCTCCTCCAGCAGCAGCCGCCGCAGCGGCCCGAGCGTAGCGGAGGGAGCATGGCTGGGCGGCACGGCCTCGATACGCAACGGCCCGAGCAGCAGATGGGGCCGTGGCAGCAGGGCGACCCGTGGTCGGCGTGCCTGATAGAGTTGATGTTCGCCGGTCGTGGTCACGGCTGCGGCCACTTGCTCGGCCAGGCGGTCGCGATTCACCGCCAGCGGTGCCAGCAGCAGGAGGAACAGTAGCAGACCGAGCAGCAGGGCGAGCAGGGCCGCGATGCGCATCGGCCAGCGCAGCCGATGCTTAGACAAGGGTACCTCGCTGTCCCTGCGGATGCGGTTGGTTCAACATGGAATCAGGTGGCATGGGGCGGCTCGGCCCCACAGTGCCAACACAGGTCGAAGCCGCCATCAATTAGCTCGCCGCAGCCGCGGCAGACCCAGGAGCGAGCAGCGGCACGGGCTGCGCGGTCGGCCAGATGGGCTTCGAGGAGAGTCTGCGCACGGGGGAGATCGCGATCATCAATGATCCAGATGCTGGGGCAGAGATCGGCCGGCAACTCACCGATGCCGCCGAGCAGATAGTCGCCGAAGATACGGTTGTCAATCCGGTGGCGGGCGAGCAGATCGCTCAGCAGTTGCGCCTCGATCCGGTTGGCGGCCTCGCAGAGTCGCTGCATGTCGGGTTCGGTCCGGGGGCGTGCGGTGCTGGTGTCGGCGCGGCGCTGTGCCGGGTCCGGATGGCTCCATCCCAGCCGAGCCGTATTCAGACCGTGCTCGGCGTCGGCACGGTCAATGACTGGCAGTGGCGCTCCGGCCGCTCGACGAGTGGCTATCAGGGCGAGGTCGGCATGCATCCAGGCTGCTGGTGCGGCTCCATATGGCTGCGCTGATCGGGCCAACCGCAGGCCCCCCGGCCGCGGGTGGCGGTGCCAGGGGTGGGTGTTGGCGTGGCGGCGCGGAATGGATGGACAAACTGGAGCGGGCGATGGGAATCGAACCCACACTAGCGGCTTGGGAAGCCGCTGTTCTACCATTGAACTACGCCCGCATTGATCCGGGTCCGCAGTGCTCCGGGCCTGCACCGCTCGAAACCTGCACAACAGGGCAGGTGTGCACGAACCGGTTCGGGTCGTCTGTGCCTACGAATCACATCCGCGATTGTAGGATGACCCGTGGATGACAGCAAGGCCGGGCTGGAGGCATCGCGGCGCAACCAACCACGGCGGGCGCTGTCGCCAGTGGTCCGGAGTTGCCCTGATCATCGCCGCGGATCCCCGCCCGGAATTCACTCCCCGGCCTGTTCGGCCGCTGCGCCCGCGTCGGCGTGAAACACGGCCAGGGTCGCGCCGTCGGCAGCGCGCAGGGTGAGTCGATCCCCTTCGATCTGGTAGGTTGCCACCCGCTCCAGGGCTGCGAAGTAGGCGACCTCCTGGGCGTTGGTCCCGGGCGGTTGCGGGCAGGCCATCCGCGTGGCCGCGATCGGACCGACCAGTTGCAACTCCCTCTCGCTGCTGCGTGCGAAGCCACCGCGGTAGGTGTTGCAGGCCGTGCCGGCCAGCTTGCCGTCGTCGCGCAGCTGCAGCGTGATCCGGGTGTCGGCCAGCAGCGACTGCACCCCGCCGCGACCGTTGTTGTAGGCGTGTAGGACCCACTGGGTATCGGTCAACTCGGCGGCGACCCGCACCGCGAAGACGAGCAGTGCTTCACCGTCATCGTCGACGAGGGTGAGGGCGCCCTCCTCGTCCAGGCGGTGACCGGCTACGCGCTGCAGGGCAGCCACCACCGCCTGCTCCTGGGCCATGATGGGCTCGGGGCACATCATCATCGACGCGGCGATGCTGGTGTCGAACTGTAGGGTCTCGGCGGCCAGCCGATACCGCCCCATGAGTCGGTTGCAGCCGGCGGTGCCGCTCATGCTGCCGTCGTTGAAGCGCAGTACCGCCTCGACCTGCGGCAGGGCCTCCTGCAGCGTCGCGTCCTGGCGATACTGGCGTAGCTGCCAGTTGGTCCCCTGGAGTGCGGCAGTCGCCGCGGCCAGGGCGGGAGTAGTCATGATCACGGCGGCGACGAGGGTCAGGGCGAGGGCCAGCGTCGCCCCGGGCAGCGAGGCGATCCAGATGCCGGTTGGTCGGATGCGTGGACGGCCAGCGGCCCCGGTTGGTGTCGGCCGTGAACAGTGCCGCGGTGACCGGGGCAGGAGGCGGGATCGCCCCCGGGGTCCGGTCGACCCGCGACCGCCAGCAGGCCGCCCACCAATGCAGGCCGCTGGCCAGGCACTCACGCGCCGCCCTGCCCGTTGTCCTTGTCGGCCGGCTTACCGGCGCCGGGCTTCGGCTGGGTCTTGTTCATTAGGCCCTGGAAGGTACCGACGATCTTGGCCTGAGCCTCTTTGGCCCAGGGGGGCTGGGGCAGGTTCCAGCCGATCACGATGCCGATGGCGATAAACAGTAACAGATAGATGAACATGGTCAGGCTCCAAGGTGGGCGTCAATCGCGCATGGTGAGGGATTTGGCCCGTTAAGAATACCCTTAAATGGATGTGGAATCAGTATCGCCGCGAGTGGCGTCGGCCCGTTGCGGACAGGCGGCCGGCCGCGACCGGGTCGGTTCGCCTCTGGCAGGGAGACACCTGCGCCCCCAGACTCCGCGGTAGCCAGTCACTCAACTAGCGAAGGTATCCAGCGCATGTCTACCGCCCCCCTCGCCATCGTCACTGGGGCCTACCGTGGTCTGGGTCTCACCACCTGCCGCGTCCTCGCTGAGCGAGGCTACGAGGTCATGCTCACCGCCCGCCGCGCGGCGGCGGGACAGGCGGCCGCTGCCGACCTGGCGGCGCGCGGGCTGGCGGTGCGTTTCGTGCCGCTTGAGGTCACCGATGCCGCCGCGGTCAGGGCCCTTGCCGACCAGATCGCGGCCAGCCAGGGGCGCGTCGATGTGCTGGTCAACAACGCCGGTATCTTTCCCGACCCGCCCCCCAGCAATCCTGCCGCCAGTATCCTCGCCGCCGATCTGGATGGCATCCGCCGCGCCTTCGAGACCAACACCCTGGCCGCCTTGCATCTGTGCCAGTGTCTGATCCCGCTGATGCAGGGGCGCGGTCGGGTGGTCAACGTCTCCTCTGGAATGGGCCAGTTGACTGACATGAACGGCTGTTGCCCTGGGTATCGGTTGTCCAAGACGGCACTCAATGCGGTGACCCGCATCCTTGCCGATGAACTGCGCGACACCGGAATCAAGATCAACTCGGTCTGCCCGGGCTGGGTGCGCACCGACATGGGCGGTCCAGATGCGCCCCTGACCCTGGAGCAGGGAGTTCAGGGGATTGTCTGGGCTGCGACCTTGCCCGACGACGGTCCCAGCGGTGGCTTTTTCCGCGACGGCAAGCCGATCCCCTGGTAGCACGGTCGGACCGGCAACCAGTCGATCGATGCGCGTTCAGCCGCGCGTGTCGGCAGCGGGACCGGCATCCGGGCCATGGCTGGCTGGCTCGACCCGGTTGCGGCGTATCCCGGCACTGAAGGCGGCGATATTGGCGGCAACCTCCCCAATCAGGCGTTGACGTGCGGCCTGGCTGGCCCAGGCGACGTGGGGGGTGACCATGAGATTAGGGATGTCGGCGGCGAGGAGTGGATGACCCGGCAGCGGTGGTTCCTCGCTCAGGGTATCCACTGCGGCAGCGCCTAGGTGCCCGGCACGCAGCGCGTTGGCTAGGGCCGCTTCATCGACGATCCCGCCGCGGGCGGTATTGATCAGCAACGCATCAGGACGCATCCGAGCAAGTTCACGGGCGCCGATCAGGTGGCGGGTGTTCGCGGCCAGCGGACAGTGCAGAGTCAGGACATCCACTTGAGGCAGCAGGACGTCGAGCGCGAGGCGGTCGGGCGGGTGCGGGGCTGAGCTGCCCGGACGTGCCGCAACCAAGACGCGCATGCTGAGGCAGTCAGCCACTCGGGCTACGGCCCTCCCCAGCTCACCGTAGCCCACTACCCCCAGGGTCAGCCCGGCCAGTTCGCGCACCGGTTGTTCGAGCAGGCAGAACTGCGGGGCCGCACACCAGCGCCCGGCGCGCACCGCGGCCACTTGATCGCCTAGGCGCGTTGCCCAGCCCAGCATCGCGGCGAAGACATGCTGGATCACCGAGGCGGTCGCATAGCGGATCACGTTGCAGACCGCGATACCGCGCGCCGCTGCAGCGGCCAAGTCCACATTGTCGGTCCCGGTGGCGGCGATGCAGACCAGACGCAGCCGCGGTGCCACGGCGAACTCGGCCGCTCCCAGCCGTACCTTGTTGGTTACCACCAGGTCGGCGGTGGCAATCCGTTCAGCAGTTGCCGCCGGCGGGGTGCGGTCATGGCACTGCCAGCGGGCACAGACTCGGGTCAGCGCGCTCAGATCGAGGTCGCCGCGATCGATGCTGCTGAGATCCAGCAGCACGCCGGCCTGCCATTCATCGCTAGGTTGTCGCTGCATCGCTTTAGGCCTCGCTCGGTCTGCTCTATGGACAGGAGTCGACGTTAGCTGGAGCAACGGGTTCCTGTTCGGGACGTCTGTCGCCGACGCTCGAGGGCGCCGGCCTGCCAGTCCGCGCTGGCACCCGTAGAATGCTGCGCTGAAGCATCGGAAATCCCGTTCCGCGTTACGTAAAGATCAGGATTTAACGATTTTTTCCGGCTGTTGACGGGGGCGCGTGTGTGGCCTTAAGCGCTGATAAAAAAGGGTTTTTCTCCGTGGTTGCCGGCCGCGTCTGGATTCGCCCCGCGCGGTCATCCACCGTTTGCACGTGGTGACCCGGTGCAACCCATCGGGCCGACGTTTGACCCTTGTAATTGGCCGCGCCTATACTCCGCAGTCTTTGCAGCGGGGACAGGCAATTAACATGCAAATCGATGCCGCCGGCCCGTACGATACGGGCCAAATCAAGAAGCTGCTGGTGCTTCAGGCCATCTTCGCCATCCTGGCGATTGCGATGAGCATCCCTTTCGGTACCGCCGCGGTGGTGTCTGCCGGTCTCGGAGCGATCATCTGCGTGGTCGCCAACTGGCTCTTCGCATTCTGGGTGTTCCAACGCTACCGCGCCGATCAGCCCGAACGCCTGCTGTCGCAAATGTATGCGGGTGAGATGGTCAAGCTGGTCGTCATCCTCGGCGCCTTTGTCGCCGCCTATGTCTTCCTGCCGGGCCTGAACATCATCGGCCTGATCGGCGCCTTCTTCGTCGTCCAGGTGGTGCCGCCAGTATTCGCCACCCGCCCTGCACCGCGTGCAAGCAACGGCCTCGGCGCCGGCAACAAGAGCGAGAATTGACCTATGTCGGCCGAATCGCTGCATGCCGAGGTGCTGACGCCGCAAGCTTATATCCAGCACCACCTGACCAACCTCACCCTGGGGCTGCACCCGGAACATGGGCTAGCCTTCGCCCATAACGCCGAAGAGGCGGCGGCGATGGGGTTCTGGGCGCTGCATGTGGATACTATGCTGTGGTCCATTGGGCTGGGGTACCTATTTATCTGGTTCTTCCGTCGTGTCGCCGAGAACGCTACTGCGGGCGTGCCCGGTCCGGCACAGAATTTCGCGGAATGGATCATCGATTTTGTCAATGAGAATGTCCGTGGCTCGTTCAGCGCGAAGAACGATATGGTGGCTCCCCTGGCGCTGACCATCTTCGCCTGGGTCTTCCTGATGAATCTCATGGATCTGGTACCGGTCGACCTGATCCCCTGGGTCTTTGGTCAGGTCATGTCGATCTTTGGCGCCGACCCGCATCATGTCCACATGCGCGCTGTGCCTACCACCGACCCCAATGTCACCTTCGGCATGGCCCTGGTGGTGTTTGCTGCGGTGATCTACTACAGCTTCAAGTGCAAGGGTACGCTGGGTTTCGCCAAGGAACTGACCATGCAACCCTTTGGCAAATTTGGTCTCCCTGCCAATCTGCTTCTGGAAGGCATCAGCCTATTGTCGAAGCCGCTCTCTCTATCATTGCGGTTGTTCGGCAACATGTACGCTGGCGAGATGATCTTCATTCTCATCGCGCTGATGTATGGACACAGTGCCCTGCTCGATGTGTCCGGCATGACGCTGCAGTTGGCATGGGCCATCTTCCACATCCTGATCATCACGCTACAGGCATTCATCTTTATGGTGCTGACCATCGTCTATCTCGACATGGCTCACCAGGAGCATCACTGATCCGGCGCCTGGCCGGTCGCGCCGGCCGGGCGTCTGCGGACAACCATTCCCAACTCATCAGCCAGGGGTAACCCAGGGGTAATCTAATGGAAATCGGACAAGCTCTCCTCTTTGTCGCGGCCGGTCTGATGCTCGGACTCGGTGCTATCGGTGCCGGTGTCGGCATCGGCGTCCTCGGCGGCCGCTTCCTGGAGGGCGCTGCCCGCCAGCCGGAATTGATTCCGATGCTGCGCACACAGTTCTTCATCGTTATGGGTCTGACCGATGCGCTGCCGGTCATCGCTATCGCGATGGGCCTGTACGTGATGTTCGCCCTCTGAGCCGAGCCGGCTGCAATAACGCCGGCCCGGGCCGGCGGTTCCATGCGCGGGCGCCGAGTGGTCGCGGCCGATCTGGTCACCTCTCCCGGCCCCGTCGTGGCCCTCCACCAATACCCGCCGGGTTCAATCCGGTCCGCGGCGGCCTGCTTCATTCGCGATTGCCGGTGCGGCCGCAATGAGCGAACACCGGCGCGGGACCAGCCTGGCAGGCGGTGCCCGGGTGGCGTGCAGCGGCAAATGCCAAACGAGTCAGAGCTATGAACATCAATATCACGCTGGTCACCCAGATGATCGCCTTCGTGCTGTTCGTCTGGTTCTGCATGCGCTTCGTGTGGCCGCCGATTACCAAGGCCCTCGAACAGCGCACGGCCAAGATCGCCGAGGGATTGGCCGCCGCCGAGCGCGGCCAACAAGAGCAAGAACTCGGACGGCAACGCGCCCTCGATCTGATGCGTAAGGCCAAGACCGACGCTGCCGAAATCGTGGCCCAGGCACAGAGGCGCTACAACGAGGTGCTTGATGAGGCGCGGCGAGATGCCCAGGCCGAGGCCGAGCGAATCCGGCATGCCGCCCAGTCCGAGATCGAGCAGGAAACCAATCGCGCCCGTGAGGAACTACGCGAGCGCATGGCCGGACTGGCGGTCGCCGCGGCCGAGAAGATCCTCCAGAAAGAGGTCGATGCCAGCGCCCACAAGGCCCTGCTCGACAGCTTCGCCAAACAGCTCTAAGGCAACGCCATGGCCGGAGACAGTACCACCATCGCCCGCCCCTATGCCGAGGCCTCTTTCGCCGTGGCCAAGGCGCAGCAGCGCCTGGATGCCTGGTCGGGGGCGCTCGCGCTATTGGCAGCAATCGTCACCGACGCGCAGGTGTCGGCGCGGGTCAATAGCCCTAATGTGCCGCGGGCGCAGATGCGCGACCTGCTCTTCGGTATTGCCGGAGAGGGCCTGCCGGTGGAGGTGCAGAACCTGGTCCGGCTGTTGTCCGACAACCGGCGCCTAAGCGTGTTGCCTGAGATCGCCCGACTGTTCGAGGAGCGGCGCATTGCCGAGCAGGGGCTGCGCCGGGTGCAAGTACGCAGTGCCTTCCCGATCAGCGCGGCCGACCAGGGTGCACTGGCCGCGACCCTCAAGCAACACTTCGGCGCCGAGGTCGAGCTGACCATCGTGGACGATCCTGAACTGATCGGCGGTGTCGTTATCCGCGCCGACGATATGGTGATCGACGGCTCGATCCGTGGCAGGCTCCAGCAGTTGTCCAACGAATTGCAATTCTGAATCCGGAAACCGCCATGCAACTCAATCCCTCAGAGATCAGCGATCTCATCAGGCAGAAGATCGAGCAGTTTGACCTCAAGACCGAGGCGCGTGCCGAGGGAACGATCGTCAGCCTCACCGACGGTATCGTCCGCATCTACGGACTCTCCGATGCCCAGTACTACGAGATGCTCGAGTTCCCGAACAACACGTTCGGGCTGGCGCTGAACCTGGAGCGCGACTCCGTCGGTGCCGTCGTGCTCGGTGGCTACACGCATCTGTCCGAGGGCGACTGGGTGCGCTGTACCGGGCGCGTGCTTGAGGTCCCAGTCGGCGAGGGCCTGCTCGGTCGCGTGGTCGACGCCCTGGGTGCGCCGGTCGACGGTAAGGGGCCGATCGAGGCCGCCGCCACCTCGCCGATCGAAAAGATCGCGCCTGGGGTCATCGCGCGCAAATCAGTCGATCAGCCGCTGCAGACCGGGCTCAAGTCGATCGACGCCATGGTGCCGGTCGGACGCGGGCAGCGCGAGCTGATCATCGGCGACCGCCAGACCGGCAAGACGGCGGTCGCAGTGGATACGATCATCAACCAGAAGGGCACCGGCGTTAAGTGTATCTATGTCGCCGTGGGCCAGAAGAACAGCTCGGTGTCGGCGGTCCAGCGCAAGCTTGAGGAGCACGGGGCGATGGAGCACACCATCATCGTCCATGCCGGCGCCTCGGACTCGGCAGCGATGCAGTACATCGCCCCCTATGCCGGTTGTGCGATGGGCGAGTACTTCCGCGACAAAGGCGAGGACGCCCTGATCATCTACGACGACCTCACCAAGCAGGCCTGGGCCTACCGACAGGTCTCCTTGCTGCTGCGTCGTCCGCCCGGCCGCGAGGCCTATCCCGGCGACGTGTTCTACCTGCATTCGCGCCTGCTGGAGCGGGCCGCCCGGGTCAATGCCGACTACGTCGAGCAGGCCACCAACGGCGCGGTCAAGGGCAAGACCGGTTCGCTCACCGCGCTGCCGATCATCGAGACACAGGCTGGCGACGTGTCCGCTTTCGTCCCGACCAACGTCATCTCGATCACCGACGGGCAGATCTTCCTGGAGACTGACCTGTTCAACGCCGGCATCCGCCCGGCCATCAATGCCGGCCTGTCGGTGTCGCGCGTCGGTGGCGCGGCCCAGACCAAGGTGATCAAGAAGCTCGGCGGTGGGATTCGTCTGGCTTTGGCCCAGTATCGCGAGTTGGCCGCCTTCTCCCAGTTCGCCTCCGATCTCGATGAGACTACGCGCAAGCAGCTGGAGCGGGGTCAGCGCGTCACCGAACTGATGAAGCAGCCGCAGTACCAACCGATGAGCGTCGCGCAGATGGCGGTGACCCTGTTTGCGGTCAATGAAGGCTATCTGGACGACGTAGAGGTTAAGAAAATCGTCGACTTCGAGCGTGCCCTACAGGGCTACATGAGCAGTGCCCGGAAGGAACTGCTGGCAAAGATCGATGAGCGCGGCGATTACAGCGACGAGATCCAGCAGGACTTGCACGCTGCCATCAAGGACTTCAAGGCCAACAACACCTGGTAAGGGTGGCGGGGCCCTTGTCGGCTGACTGGGTCGGCTGACGGGGTCGGCCATGGTCGCGGCGGTGCCGCCGGGTACTACCGTGGCGCATCCTGTATTCCACGTAACAGCAGCATCGCGGCCAGACCAGACGGCCCGCGGCTGGGGGCTGAAGGCTGAGCAATGGCAGGCGCCAAAGAGATCCGTTCCAAGATCGCGAGCATCAAGAGCACGCAGAAAATCACGCGGGCCATGGAGATGGTCGCAACCTCCAAGATGCGCAGGGCCCAGGAACGTATGCTGGCCACGCGCCCTTATTCCGAGAAGATGCGCCAGGTCATCCGGCATCTGGCCAAGGCCTCGCCCGAGTATCGCCATAGCTATCTGGCGGTCGAGCGCGAGGTCAGGCGTGTCGGTTACATTGTGGTCTCCTCCGACCGCGGCCTCTGCGGCGGCCTCAACAGTAACTTGTTCCGCATGTTGCTCGGGCGTATCCGCGAGCAGACGGACGAGGGGATCGATCCGGTCTTTTGCACCATTGGCACCAAGGCGCTGGCCTTCTTCCGGCGCTTCGGCGGTGATGTGCGGGCCGAGGTCACTCAACTCGGCGACCGTCCGCGGATCGAGGACTTGATCGGAACGGTGAAGGTCATGCTCGACGCCTTTGAGCGCGGCGATGTCGATGCCGTGTTCGTGGTCTATAACGAATTCGAGAACATGATGACCCAGCGGCCGACCGTTCGGCAGTTGGTGCCGCTCACTGCCCATCGGCGGGCCGCGGTGAAGATCGGCGAGGGACAGCATCCCGGCGTGGTCGCCGGTGAGCGGACCACGTCGCCGCCGCCCGATGCCCAGCAGGCACCCGAGGACACGCCGAAGGGGCCGATCTGGGACTACATCTACGAGCCGGATTCCCGCACCGTGCTCGATACCCTGTTGTCGCGTTATATCGAGTCGCTGGTCTATCAGGCCGTGGTCGAGAACGGCGCCTGCGAGATGGCGGCCCGACGGGTGGCGATGAAGGCGGCAACCGACAATGCCGGCACGCTCATCGACGAATTGCAATTGGTGTACAACAAGGCACGCCAGGCCGCGATCACCCAGGAGATCTCGGAGATCGTCAGCGGCGCTGCAGCGGTCTAGTTCCGGCGGTCAGCGACCGCTCCCCGCGTCCGCGGTCGCTGCTGGCCGCAGTCAAGTCGCTGCTGGCCGCAGTCAAATGGTATCGCCAGACCCCAGCTTTAACGACAGTCTCCAACCGCCGCAAGGCAGAGCAGAGGAAACCCTATGAGTTCCGGTAAGGTGGTCGAAATCATCGGCGCCGTCGTCGACGTCCAGTTCCCGCGCGAGGCGATGCCCAAGGTCTACGATGCGCTCAGGGTCGAAAGTGCTGGCCTGACCCTCGAGGTCGAGCAGCAGCTTGGAGACGGGATCGTGCGTACCATCGCGATGGGTACGACCGACGGCCTAAAGCGCGGTCTGGACGTGATCAGCACCGGTGCCCCGATCAGCGTGCCGGTCGGTCAGGCAACCCTGGGCCGGATTATGGACGTGCTCGGTGACCCGATCGACCAGAAGGGCCCGATCGAGTCGGCCGAGCGTTGGTCGATCCATCGCAGCGCGCCCACCTTCGAAGAGCAGGCCGGTTCGACGCAGGTGCTGGAGACCGGCATCAAGGTCATCGACCTGATCATGCCCATCGCCAAGGGCGGCAAGATCGGTCTCTTTGGCGGTGCCGGAGTCGGCAAGACCGTCACGCTGATGGAGCTGATCCGCAACATCGGCGTCGAGCATTCCGGTTTCTCGGTGTTTGCCGGGGTCGGCGAGCGTACCCGCGAAGGCAACGACTTCTACCATGAGATGACCGAGGGTGGGGTGCTCGACAAGGTCTCGCTGGTCTACGGCCAGATGAACGAACCCCCCGGCAACCGACTGCGCGTTGCCCTGACCGGCCTGACCATGGCGGAGTATTTTCGCGACGAGGGCCGCGATGTCCTGATGTTCATCGACAACATCTATCGCTACACCCTGGCCGGCACCGAGGTTTCGGCGCTGCTCGGGCGCATGCCCTCGGCAGTGGGCTATCAGCCGACCCTGGCCTCGGAGATGGGCGCCCTGCAGGAGCGCATCACGTCCACGCGGACCGGTTCGATCACCTCGTTCCAGGCCGTCTACGTCCCTGCCGACGACCTGACCGATCCATCGCCGGCGACCACCTTCGCGCACCTGGATGCGACCCTGGTGCTGTCGCGGCAGATCGCCGAACTTGGCATCTATCCGGCGGTGGATCCGCTGGATTCCACCAGCCGTATCCTGGATCCCAATGTCGTCGGCCAGGAGCACTACGACACCGCTCGTGCCGTGCAGGGAACCTTGCAGCGCTACAAGGAACTCAAGGATATCATCGCGATTCTCGGCATGGACGAACTCTCCGAGGAAGACAAGCTCACCGTGGCGCGGGCGCGCAAGATGCAACGCTTCTTGTCGCAGCCGTTCTTCGTCGCCGAGGTCTTTACCGGATCGCCGGGTAAGTACGTGTCGCTGAAGGACACCATTGCCGGCTTCAAGGCAATCGCCAATGGCGAGTACGACCACCTGCCGGAGCAGGCCTTCTACATGGTCGGCGCCATCGACGAGGCGGCCGTCAAGGCCGAAAAGATGTGATCCGGCCCGGCCCTGGCTGCCCCGCTCGCGGCGGTCGGTCGGGGCCTGGGCCTGGCTGCCTTTACCGGAGGACCGGAATATGGCAATGACCGTACATGTCGATATCGTCAGCGCCGAGGGTGCCATCCACTCCGGCAGCGCGGCAATGATCTATGCCCCGGGCGAGATGGGCGAACTCGGCATCGCGCCGCGCCATTCGCCGCTGGTGACCCGCCTCAAGCCGGGCGATGTGCGCATCGAGGACAGCAACGGCGAGATGCAGCACTACTACGTCTCCGGCGGCCTGCTGGAGGTGCAGCCCAACGTGGTCACGGTGCTGGCAGATACTGCCATCCGCGCCGAGAACATCGACGAGGCCAAGGCGATCGAGGCCAAGCGCCGCGCTGAGGATGCCCTCGCCGGGCAGACCGCACAGTTTGAATACGCCCGTGCGCAGGTCGAGCTGGCTGAGGCCATCGCGCAATTGCGCGCGATCGAGAAGCTACGCAAGATGCGTGGAACGAGCTGAGTAGATCACCGATTAGCTCCCGTCTCGACGCAAGTCCTGTGTCAACGCAAAACCCCCGCTCTGCGCGGGGGTTTTGCGTCATGAGGGTGTCGGTTGGGCATCCGGACGGCTTCGACAAGCCCTGCCCCCCGCGCTATGCTGTGCGGAATGTGTCCTAACGCCTGCTCCGACCGGCCTGTCCCGACCGATGCAGTCGAGAACGTCCCGCCTCAATTGCGGACGGTTGGCGCCGAGGTGGATATGGAAAGCGACCACGGCGATGTGCACACCTTCTACGTTACTCGCATTGCCGACGGGCGCCTCAGCGTCGATGGCAATCATCCCCTTGCCGGTAAGCATCTGATCGTGCACGTGCGCACCACTGACGTGCGTGACCCTACCCCGGAAGAACTGCAGCAGGATCGGGTCGTCGCTGGCGCACCCACCCTGCACTGACCAGTGCCGGCACTCAGCGCCGGCGGAGGAGCGCAATGAAACTCGGTGTCGTGATCCTGGCCGCCGGCAAGGGGACGCGGATGCGCTCGACCCTGGCAAAGGTCCTCCATCCGTTGGCCGGCCGCGCCTTGCTCAGCCACGTGTTAGACGCCGCTGCTGCCCTTGGTGCGGCGCGCGTGGCGGTGGTCTACGGCCACGGCGGTGCGCAGGTGCCGGCCGCCTTTGCCGACCGCGATTGCGATTGGGTCGAGCAGCGTGAGCGGCTGGGTACCGGCCACGCGGTGATCCAGGCGCTGCCCCGGATGGCGGCGATGGATCGGGTGCTGGTGCTCTATGGCGATGTGCCCCTGATCGAACCCGAGACCCTGAATCGGCTGGTGGCTGACAGTGCCCATACCCAGCTCGGGGTGCTGACCATGACCCTGGCCGATCCCAGCGGTTATGGGCGCATCGTGCGCGACAAGCAGGGCCACATCCTGCGCATCGTGGAGCAGAAGGATGCGAGCGAGGCAGAATTGGCGATCACCGAGGTCAATACCGGCATCATTGTCGCCGAACTGACAGCGCTGGCCGACTGGCTGGGGCGAATCGGCAATGACAATGTCCAGCGGGAATACTATCTCACCGATGTGATCGGGCTTGCTGTTGCCGATGGCGTGGAGGTGGCGAGCTGTCGGCCGGAGCGGTTAGAGGAGGTGGCTGGAATCAACGATCGCTGGCAACTGGCCGAATTGGAACGTTATCACCAGCGCCGACTGGCCGCTGCCCTGATGCACGATGGTACCACCGTGATGGACCCGTCCCGGCTGGATATCCGCGGGACCCTGATCTGCGAGCGCGATGTGGTGCTCGATGTCAATGTGATCGTCGAGGGACAGGTTCGACTGGGGGCAGAGGTTCGCATCGGGCCGAACTGTCTGCTGCGCGATTGCGAGATCGGTGCCGGCGCCGAGGTTCTGGCCAATTCTGTTATCGAGGGGGCCCGGGTCGCCGCGGGCGCCCGCATTGGCCCGTTCGCGCGCCTGCGCCCCGCGGCCGAGATCGGCGAGCGCTGCCATATCGGCAACTTCGTCGAGATCAAGCAGGCGCGCATTGCAGCCGACAGTAAGGTCAATCATCTGAGCTATATCGGCGATGCTGAGATCGGCAGCAAGGTCAACGTCGGCGCCGGCACCATCACCTGCAACTACGATGGCGCCTGCAAACACCTGACGCGGATCGGCGATGGCGCCTTCATCGGTTCCAACAGCGCCCTGGTGGCGCCGGTAGAGATCGGCGTCGATGCCACGATCGGCGCCGGCTCGGTGATCAGTCGGCAGGCGCCGGCGGCGCAGTTGACGCTGACCCGCGCGCCTCAGGTCTCGCATCCGCATTGGCAGCGGCCGCGCAAGGCCGCCCCCGCTGACCGCGAGTGACCGCCGCCTGACCATCGTCAGACGCTGCCGTCACGGCAGGTTGCCATCGCCGCGCCGCCCGTCATTGTCCCTATCCCGAGAGACCAGTCCATGTGCGGAATCGTCGGCGCCATTGCCCAACGCCCGGTCGCGGCCATCCTGCTGGAGGGCCTGCGCCGGCTGGAATATCGTGGCTATGATTCCGCGGGACTGGCAGTGCTCGGCCCCGCCGGTCAGTTGCAGCGGCTGCGCACGCTGGGCAAGGTGGCCCGGCTGGCGGAGGCGATGGCGGCGCACCCGCTCGACGGCACCCTGGGCATCGCCCACACTCGCTGGGCCACCCATGGCGAGCCGTCCACCGAGAATGCCCATCCGCATCTCTCCAACGAGCGCTGTGCCATCGTCCATAACGGCATCATCGAAAACCACGAGGCCCTGCGCCGCCGCCAGCGCGCTGCTGGTCATGCCTTCAGTTCCCAGACCGATACCGAAGTGGTGGTGCATGCCATCTATGACGAACTAGCGGCTGGTCATGACCTAACCACGGCGGTGCGCCGGACCACCGCGCGCCTGGAGGGGGCCTATGCCCTGGGTGTGATCGACCGCGATGATTCCGAACGGCTGGTGGCGGCCCGCCAGGGCAGCCCGCTGGTGATCGGGGTCGGCTTCGGCGAGTATTTCATCGCCTCGGATGTGTTTGCGCTGCTGCCGGTCACCCAGCGCTTCATTTTCCTGGAGGAGGGCGATCTCGCCGAACTACGGCGGGATTCCCTGCGCATCTGGGATGCGACCGGGGAACCGGTCGAGCGGCTGGTCCAGTCGTCCCAGTTGTCGGTCGAGGCGGCCGAGCGCGGCAATTATCGCCATTTCATGCTGAAGGAGATCTTCGAGCAGCCGCGGGCGATCGCTGACACCCTGGAGGGCCGGCTAGGTGTGTCACGGGTCCTGCCCGAGGTCTTCGGACATGGGGCTGAGGGGTTGTTCGAAACCGTGCAGGCGGTCACCATCGTCGCCTGCGGGACCAGCTTTCATGCCGGGCTGGTCGCGCGCTATTGGATTGAATCGCTGGTCGGCATCCCCTGCCAGGTCGAGGTTGCCAGCGAGTACCGCTATCGGCGCCCTGTGGTGCCGGCGGGTGCCCTGTTCGTGACCATCTCCCAGTCTGGCGAGACCGCCGATACCCTGGCTGCGCTGCGCATCGCCAAACAGCGGGGATATGTCGGTACACTGGCGATCTGCAACGTGCCCGAGTCATCGCTGGTGCGCGAGTCCGACCTGGTCCTGCTGACCCATGCCGGCCCGGAGATCGGGGTCGCGTCCACCAAGGCGTTCACCACTCAGTTGGTCGCCCTGCTGCTGCTCACCCTCACTCTTGGGCGCTATCATGGTCTGGGGGTCGAGGAGGAGGCGGCGGCGGTGGCGCTGCTGCGCTCGCTGCCGGCGCAACTGGAACGGGTGCTGGCCCTCGACGAGACCATCGCCGCACTGGCCGAGCGGTTTGTCGAGAAGCATCATTGCCTGTTCCTGGGCCGCGGCGAGCAGTATCCCATCGCAATGGAGGGCGCGCTCAAGCTCAAGGAGATCTCCTACATCCATGCCGAGGCCTATCCCGCTGGCGAACTCAAGCACGGCCCCTTGGCGCTGATCGACGAAGACATGCCGGTGGTGGCAGTAGCGCCCAACAACGCCCTGTTGGAGAAGCTCAAATCCAACCTGGAAGAGGTCCGCGCCCGCGGTGGTCAATTGATCGTGTTTGCCGACGACCAGGTGCCCTTCCAGCCAGAGGCGGATGTCGAGGTGATTCGGCTGCCGCAGACCGATGACCTGATCGACCCGCTAGTGTTTACCGTCCCGCTGCAATTGCTCGCCTATCATGTGGCGGTACTCAAGGGGACCGATGTGGATCAGCCGCGCAACCTGGCCAAGTCGGTCACGGTCGAGTGAGGGCGGAGCGCTGATCTCCGGGTCGGCTCTGGCAATAATTCACGGCCAATTTCGAGGCTAGTACCGAGACCATCACCACCGGTGGCAGAGCCACCACGCGGGCAATTCATCACTGACCCGACCGCCGACCCCTTGCCGGACGACAGGTGGAGAGTCGCGTGTCGCTCGTGAATCCGTCCGGGGGCTCCTGCGGCCGGACGG
>REDK01000095.1 GCA_007693535.1 Chromatiaceae bacterium | reverse complement strand
GTAGCGACAAGTTTAACTCGGAGTCAAACCGTTATCGAGCATTGCTGAGGGTCGACATGAGGAAAGTGTAGTTTATGCCTATACGAGGTATAACCAGGCCAGCGTGCCTTTGCGGTGGTTTTTCAGACAGCCTCTCACGCTGGCCAATCTCTGAACAAGCGGGTAAGCGATAGACGACGCATTCGGCGTCGAGCAGATTCAGACGGAAGCCGCTGTTGGGCGGGCGGGTCTCTTGGGGCGCGCATCTCGCGGACGTCATCACGGTCGATCAGCCCGCTGCGGGCGAACCAGCGCAGGACTCGGATGCGTACTTGCTCGGCGATGACGGCGACGGCCCCTGCTGTCAGTTCAGCGGCGGCGCGAAAGCGCACAGCTTGCGGCTCATCATCGGCCTCCTCGACCGGCTCGAAGACCCCGTCGATGACGCCGCAATGGGAATGAACAGGGCGGTTGAGCGAGGCACCGAAGCGGTGGATAAAGCTGACCGCCCCGAAGCGGGCCTGCGCGCTGGCGCCGTTGCCCTGGCGCAAATAGGCCTCGATGACGCGCAGCAGGATCTGCAGCACGGCGCTGATCGCCTGCGGCTCGCGGCTCCAGGTACCAGCGAAGCTGTCGATTTCGAGTACGACCACCCGCAGCGCTGGCGCATCCGCCCCGGCCACTTCATGCAGATGCGGATATCGTTTCTCGTCGATCAGCAGGTATCTCAGTTGGGGGAAGTGTCGCGCCAGCAGCCCCGGCGGCCTCGGGATCAGGGCCGCCAGGTCGGTCGCGGCGGTCTACCGGCCCGGGCCGTTGTGGCGCACGATCGGCAGCATCGGCGGTAGTCGGGGCGCGGGCAGCACCTCTTCCGGTTGATCAGGTCCTGGTGCAGCAGCCCGACCTAGGTCATGATCCGCACCGCCATCCAGACAGCGACCGCGCGCTCAACTCGATCAGGCGCTACCGGGACACCCACGCCCCTTCGACCCTGACCCGCCAGACCACGTCAGCGGCCCGATCCGATTGCGCGTTGGTGATGTAGCGCATCGGTTTCAAAGAAGTATTCGCGTGCTTTCGCGGCAACCGAGCGCCGCATCCCGCCAACCCTGGCCACGGGAGGAACCTTCAATGCTCAACCCCACCCTTTCGCACCGCTGGGCAGCCCTGATCCTGGTCACCGTCCTGCTGATTGCACCGGCGATTCCCTCTGCCCTGGCGCAGTCCCTGCACATCTACAACTGGAACGACTATTTCGCCGAGGACACGCTGGCCAACTTCCAGACGCGGACTGGTATCCGCCCGGTCCTGGATCTGTACGATGCCAACGAGGTACTCGAGGCGAAGCTCTTTGCCGGTCGCAGCGGCTACGATGTCGTCTTCCCGACCATGCGGCCGTTCGCGGCACGGCATATCCAGGCGGGCCTTTATCGGCCGCTCGACAAGGACCGGCTGCCGGGTCTCGACCGTCTGGATCCGACGATCATGGCCAGTCTCGCCTCGGCCGACCCCGGCAACGCCCATGCCGTCCCCTACATGTGGGGCACCACGGGGCTCGGCTTGAACCCCGCGAAGGTCAGAGAGATCCTCGGCGAGGACGCGCCGCTCGACACCTGGGGGCTGATCTTCGATCCGGCGAACGCCGAGCGCCTCGCCGGTTGCGGCATCAGTCTGCTCGATGACCCGGCCGAGGTGATCCCGGCCGCGCTCATCTACCTCGGTCGGGATCCGCACAGCCTCGCACACGAGGACTTGGCCGCCGTGCGCGGCTTGCTCGACGCCATCCACCCGTTTCTGCGCAACATCCACTCCTCGCAGTACATCAGCGACCTGGCCAACGGCGAGCTCTGCGTCGCGCACGGCTATTCCGGGGACGTGCTCCAGGCCCAGACCCGCGCCGAAGAGGCCGGTGGCCGAGTCGAGATCGACTATCTGATCCCGCGCGAGGGGGCCGTGCTCTGGACCGACGTGATCGCGATACTGAAGGATGCGCCGAACCCCGACGCGGCCCACGCCTTCATCGCCTACCTGCTCGAGCCCGAGGTGATCGCGGCGATCTCGAACTACGTCTTCTACGCGAACCCGAACCCTGCCTCCAAGCCCTATCTGGATTCGGCCTTGCGCGACGACCCGGGCATCTACCCGCCGGCCGAGGTCCAAGCGCGCCTGGTCGTGCCCGCGCTGCGCTCGGAACGGGAGCTGCGCGAGCTGAACCGCTTCTGGACGCGCGCCAAGGCCCAACGCTGAGTCTGGCCCGCAAGGCACGCATCCGCCGATGAGCGTCGCGATCGACCGCCGCGCGCTGGAGCCCTGGCAGGACCCCAGCGCCGTGCCTTTTGTGCGCATCGAACGCGTGACCAAGCAGTTCGGCGACATCTACGCGGTCGACGATGTCTCCCTGTCGATCTTTCAGGGTGAGTTCTTTTCGCTGCTCGGCAGCTCCGGCTGCGGCAAGTCGACGCTGCTGCGCCTGCTCGCGGGCCTGGACTACCCATCGAGCGGCCGGATCTTCATCGACGGTGCCGATGTCACCGACATCCCGCCCTATCAGCGGCCGGTCAACATGATGTTCCAGTCCTACGCGCTGTTCCCGCACATGACGGTCGAGCAGAACGTCGAGTTCGGCCTCGAGCAGGAACGGATGCCGCGCCGCGAACGGGCCGAGCGGGTCGGCGAGATGCTCGATCTGCTCAAGATCGGCGAACTGCGCAAACGCAAACCGGATCAGCTCTCCGGCGGCCAGCGCCAGCGGGCGGCGCTGGCCCGCAGCCTGGCGAAGCACCCGAAGCTGCTGCTGCTCGATGAACCCCTCGGGGCGCTGGACAAACGGCTGCGCGAGAACACCCAGTTCGAGCTCGTCAACCTCCAAGAGCGGATCGGTACCACCTTCGTGACCGTCACCCACGATCAGGAAGAGGCGATGACGATGTCCAGCCGCATCGCGGTCATGGAGGCCGGCCGCATCCTGCAGATCGATACCCCGACCGGGATCTACGAATTCCCGAGCAACCGCTTCGTCGCCGAGTTCATCGGCTCGGTGAACCTGTTCGAGGGCCGGGTCATGCAGCGTGACGGCGATCTGGTCACGGTCGAGACCCGTCTCGGCCGTCCGATTCAGATGCGCTGCCCCTTGCCGCTGGCCCTCGGCAAACCGGTCACGATCGCGATCCGCCCCGAGAAGATCCGGCTCAGCGCGGCCTATCGCGACGACGCGGTGAACCAGATCCGCGGCACCGTCGAGGACATCGCCTACCTGGGCGACGTCTCGATCTACCATGTCCGGATCAGCCCCGACCAGGTGACGCGGATGACCTTGGCCAACATCCAGCCGCAAACGGAGCAGGAATTGACCTGGGGCCAGGAGGTCGCGATGGAATGGTCGCCGACCAGCGGCGTCGTCCTGACCGACTGACCGCCGTCGATGCCGCCCACTGCACGCCCTCGGCAACCCGGCCGCCGCCTGAGCCGGCTCGTCAACATCGGCATCCCTTACCTGTGGCTCGGCATCTTCTTTCTGTTGCCGTTCGTCATCGTGCTGCAGATCAGCCTGGCCGAGCCGAGGCTCGCGCAGCCGCCTTACACGGCCTTGGCCGAATGGCTCGGCGACGGGGTGCTGTCGATCCGGCTCGACTTGCAAAACTACCTGTTGGTCCTGTCGGACGACATCTATTTGGCCGCCTTCATGAATTCGCTGAAGGTGGCCTTCTTCTGCACCCTGCTGTGTCTGCTGATCGGCTACCCGATGGCCTATGCGATCGCGACCGCCCCGTCGCGCTGGCGCATCCCGTTGCTGATGCTGATCATCCTGCCCTTCTGGACCTCGTTCCTGATCCGCGTCTACGCCTGGATCGGGATCCTCCAGACCAGCGGCTTTCTGAACAATTTTCTGCTGTGGCTGGGCCTGATCGACGAGCCACTGGCGATCCTGTATACCCAGACCGCGATCTACATCGGGATCGTCTATTCTTATCTGCCGTTCATGATCCTGCCGCTGTACGCGAACCTGACGCGGCTCGATCGCACGCTGCTCGAGGCCGCGGCCGATCTCGGCTGCCGACCTTTCCGGGCCTTCGTGCGCGTCACCTTGCCGCTGTCGCGCGCCGGCATCATCGCCGGTTGCATGCTCGTCTTCATCCCGGTCGTCGGGGAGTTCGTGATCCCGGACCTGCTCGGCGGACCGGATACGCTGATGGTCGGCCGGATGCTCTGGACCGAGTTCTTCTCGAACGTCGATTGGCCCCTGGCCTCAGCGCTCGCGATCCTGCTGCTGGGGCTGTTGGTGATCCCCTTCGTGCTGATGCAGCGCTGGCAACTGGCCGCCGAGGATCCTGACCGATGAGACGAGGTCGCTGGCCACTGTTCACGATCCTGGCCTTTGGCTACGCCTTTCTGTACATCCCGGTCGCGCTCCTGGTCATTTTCTCGTTCAACGAGTCGCGACTGGTGACCGTCTGGTCGGGCTTCTCGACCAAGTGGTATGCGGAACTCTTTCGCAACCAGCAACTCCTGGAGGCCGCCTGGCTCAGCATCCGGATCGCCGCGGTCAATGCCACCTTCGCGGTCTTGCTCGGCACGCTGTCCGCCAATGCGCTGGTCCGGCACCGGCGCTTTCGCGGCCGCGGCGGCTTCGAACTGCTGCTCACGGCCCCGCTGGTCATGCCGGACGTGATCATCGGCCTGTCCCTGCTGCTGCTCTTCGTCGCGCTTCAACAAGGGATCGGCTGGCCCGACGGCCGCGGCTTCACGACCATCACGATCGCCCACATCACCTTCAGCCTCGCCTACGTCGCCGTCGTCGTCCGCGCCCGCCTGAGCCAACTCGATCGCTCGCTCGAGGAGGCCGCGATGGATCTCGGCGCCCGGCCCTTGACCGTCTACCTCCGGATCACGCTGCCCCTGATCGCGCCGGCGCTGTTGTCCGGGTGGCTGCTTGCCTTCACGCTGTCGCTCGACGACCTGGTCGTCGCCAGCTTCGTCTCCGGCCCGGGTTCGACGACGCTGCCGATGGTGATCTATGCGAGCGTCAGGATGGGCGTTTCGCCACAGATCAATGCACTCGCCACGTTGATCATGCTGTTCGTCGCGCTCGCCGTGGTCGTCGCTAGCCTGGCGCTGCGGAGCCAGGCCAAGGACCGCGGCCACCGCACCAACGCCCGTCGCTGAAGGCGGGTTGGGCAGGGTTCGGTTGCGCTCCTGGAATCGACCAGGGCGCTGGCGCGGGGTGCGCAATCGGCCGTTCTGCGCGGTGGCGGCCGATCTTGCTGCTCCAAGACGCCGCCTCAGCCGTCGTCCGGCTCCAGGAAGGGCAGATCGAGCAGGCGGCCGTAGTCGTCGAGACCGCCGCCGGAGAGGCAGCATTCGATGATGCGCCGCCCC
>REDK01000080.1 GCA_007693535.1 Chromatiaceae bacterium | reverse complement strand
AGCGCTGCGGCGGCGGCACCGTCAGCGACGCGGTGGTCGAAGGTCAGGGTCAGTTCGCAGCTGGCGCCGCGGCCCCAGACTTGTCGTGCCGGGTCCCAGACCGGGGTCATGGCAACTGCACCGACGCCCAGCAACAGGCTGTGGTCGGGGAGCGGGATGGGCGTGGCCCAGGTCAGGTTCAGGGTGCCGTAGTTCGACACGGCGGCGATCGGTGACACGGCTTCTTCAGGGCTACGGCGGCCGGCTTGGACGGCGGCGAAGGCCGCATCCCAACGCGCACAGAGTTCGGCCAGAGCGCCGCGATGGGGATGGGCCAAGCTGGGGGTGCGGATACCGTCCTCGTCGGCAACGGCGACCGCGATGGCGATGTCGGCCGGTCGCAAGATGTAGTCACCGACCAGCTTTCGCGCCAGGCGGTCGTCGGCCGCCAAGCTCATCGCCAGGGCGCGCACCGCGTACAGGGTCAGGGCTGGGCGACCTTCGATGCGGCGGCGGTGCCGGAGCAGGGCGTCAAGATGGATCTCACGGGCGACCGTGGCCAAGGGCCGGGTCCAGCTGCGCAGCATCGCGTCGGCCACGGCTCGACGCAGTGGCGGGGCGGGCTCGCCTTTCTGCCGTGCCAGATCGGCAACAAAGCGTTCGAGATCGGCTGCGGTCACGCGACCGCTGTGGCCGGTGCCGGCGACCCCGGCGACATCGGCGCGGCGCAGGCCGAGCTCGGCCAGACGGGCGCGCAGGCGCGGGCTGGCGAAGCCTGCCCCGGCGGTGCCGGGCAGGGCACCCTCGCTGACGATGGCGGTGCCGACATCCTGGATCGGCTCGCTGCGATCAATGCCGGTATGCGGCAGGTCGGCGGGGGGGCCGTCTGCCGCGGCGGCAGTCTCTTCCGCGCTGCCCAGCCAGGCAATGGTTGCGCCGACGGCCATCTCGTCGCCGGGCTGGGCGACCAGCTCGAGCAGGGTGCCGGTGGCGGGGCTCTCGACGACCAACGCAGCCTTGGCGGTCTGGACCTCGGCCAGTTCCTGACCACGCGTGACCTGGGTCCCCGGCTGCACCAGCCAGGCGCTGAGTTCGGCGGTGGCGACGCCTTCGCCAAAGGGGGGGAGGACGACGGGGGTGCGTTTGCTCATAGTGTTCTAGAAAGAGACGGTCTGGCGCACGGCGGCGGCGATGCTCTGAGGGCCCGGCCGGGTGGCGGCCCACAGGGCGGGGTGGTAGGGCACGGGGACATCAGCGGCGCTGATGCGGCGCGGCGGCGCGTCGAGCCAGGTGAAGGCGGCCTCGGCAACCTGCGCGCAGAGTTCGGCGGCGATGCCGCTGAAGGGGAAATCCTCGCTGGCCACCACGAGGCGACCGGTGCGCGATACCGAAGCCACCACTGCGTCGAGATCCAGCGGCCGCAGGCAGCGCAGGTCAAGTACCTCGACCTCTAGCCCCTCGCGCTCAGCCAGCAGGCCGGCTGCGGCCAGGGCATCGTGCAGCATGGCGCTCCAGGCGACCAGGGTGCAGTCGCGGCCGGGCCGGCGGATCACCGCCCGTTCGAGCGGAATCTGTTCGGCGGCCGGGTCGAATGTCTCGTCGCGCAGGCGCTCGTAGAGCAGTTTGTGCTCGCAGTAGATCACCGGATCCAGCCGCCGCAGGGCCTGGCGCAGCATGCCGTAGGCATCGGCCACGGTGCCGGGCGCGACGACCATCAGGCCAGGGTGATGGCTGAACCAGGCCTCGGGCATCTGTGAGTGGAAGGGACCGGCGCCGGGCGTGCCACCGCAGGGCAGGCGCACTGTCAGCGGGCAGGTCCGGCCCGTGCGCCAGAAGGTGGTGCCTGCCTGGTTGACGAGTTGGTTGAAGGCGATGGTGGAGAAGTCGGCGAACTGGTATTCGAGTACCGCGTGGGCGCCGTGCAGCCCGGCGCCAATGCCGATGCCGGCGATCGCATCCTCGCTGATCGGGGCGTTGATGACCCGGCCTGGGAAGGCCTCAGCCAGGCCCTTGGTGATTTTGAAGGCGCCGCCGAAGTCGCCGCCAACGTCTTGACCGTAGATGAACAGCTCGGGCTGCTCGGCCAGGCTATGCGCGAGGGCCAGCGAGATTGCTTTGCCGTAGCTGGTGGGCGCCGGCGCAGACAGAGTGGGGCGGGTCGGACCGGGCGCGCTACGGCCCGAGCGCACGGCCCAGTCCTCTTGCGCCGGATCGGCCTCGGGTTCGGCCTCGACCACTGCCAGGGCAGCGTCGACGGCAGCGCCCAACTCGGCCTGCAGGGCTGTCAGGCCGGCACTGTCGATCAGGCCTTCGTCGCACAGGCGCTGGCGCGCGACCTCGACCGGATCAGCATAGGCGGCGCGCATCGCCTCGGGGATGTAGCGGGCGTCGTCGTGCTCGCCGTGGCCGCTGCATCGCAGCAGCTTGGCAACCACCAACTGCACGCCGCCGCCGGCGCGCGCGGCACTTATGGCGCGTTCCAGGGTCTGCAGACAGTCGTCGGGATCGGTGCCGTCGCAGCGGTGGCCAGCGACGCCGTAGCCGGCCGCGCGATCAACCAAGTCGGCGCAGGCGAAGCTCTGCTCGTTGGGTGTCGAGTAGCTCCAGCCGTTGTTGGCGACCACCAGCACCAGGGGCAGACGCAGCACGGCGGCGGCGTTGAGAGCCTCATGCGCGGCGCCGGTCGCCATGCCGCCGTCGCCCAGGCTAGCGATGCCGACCGCCGTCTCGGGCTCGCCGCGCAGGCGCCGCGCCAACAGACCACCGCTCACCACCGCGAGCATCGCGCCGAGATGGCTGACCATTGGCAACACGCCTGCTTCCAGGTCGCCGCGGTGGACATTGCCGTCACGACCTCGCATGTGGCCGGTACGGCGACCAAGATAACAACGGAAGACATCCTCAATTGCCTCGCCGGCGGCCAGCCGGCCAGCCGAATCGCGGATCAGCGGCGCGTAAATATCGCCGGGCTGCCTTGCCAGGGTCGCGGCGGCCGAGAGGGCCTCTTGGCCGATGCCCAGGTATACGCCGCCGACCACGCTGCCCTGGCGGTAGAGGCTGCGCAGGCGCTCTTCGACAGCGCGCGACAGTTCCATCGCGCGCAGCAGGGCCAGGCGTTGACTGGCGATTGGGATGGTGGTGCCGGTGCTGTTCACAAGATCCTGGGGCGGGTCCCTGGAGGGGATGGGGAAGAGATGAAGGGGGGCAGTATGGTGGGGGGACGGCATGGTCCAGTGACCGAGTGCCTTAGCGACATAGTGGCTGCGTGGTCTAGGGTCCTGGGACGACCTCGATCCATTGGCCCATGAGCAGGCCCATGCCGCGGTCGAGCAGGGCATTGGTGCCGCCGGCTTCGATATTCGAGGCGCTGCCGGTACGGATGTAGCGGCTGCGCGGGACATCGGGGTAGGCGGCGTCGAGGTTGAGCCAGCGGCCAGCCTCGGCGTCGTAGGCGCTGACCCAGGCATGGCCGCCCCAGCCGCCCAGCTCCAGGGCGAAGACCAGGCCGACATCGATGCGCGCTGGGATGCCGGCAATCCGCAGCGCAGCGCAGAGCAGGTGCGAGTATTCGGTGCAGTCGCCGCGCCGGTCGCGGAAGGCCTCCAGGGCCGAGGCGTCGCCGCGCGAGAAGTCGCCGCGAATGTGGTCGCGCACAGCCAAGCGGAGATGTTCGGCGCGGCCGGCAAGATCGGCTGGAGCTGTGGCCAGCAGGCTGCCGACCCAATCGCGCAACTCCGGCGCGTCGAGTTCGAGCATCGGTTCGGCCTGGAGATAGGGGGCAGGATCCTCAAGGGGGCCGGGCCGGGCCTGCGCCTTGACCAGCAGCAACTCGCCCTCAACCCGTTGGAAGGCATCTACGGGCAGTTGGGCCAGGGCCTTGGCGGGCAGGCGGTAGCGGTTGACGGCCCCCGAGCGCGGAGCCGGGCCGCGGGTCTCGACCAGTTCAGTCATGGCCAAGGGGGCGCCATCGCCCAGGGCAATGGGACCTTCGCCACGGGCGAAGCGAAAGGAGAGGGGGCCGAAGTCCATCTGCATGCTGCGCACCAGCAGATCTGGTCCGGTTTCCATCTGCATGCCGATCATCGGCGCCAGCTCCATCACCAGCCGGTAGCGAGCCCCGCCGTCGGCCAGGGCTTCGACCAAGGTGGCGTCAATGGCCGTCAGTCGCAGTTGGCCAGCCATCAGGACCAGAGAATGCATGCGGGCGCTGTCGTCGGGCTGCTGCAACTGGGACAGCATGCGCTGCTGGCCGGTCTCCATGCCTTCCAGTTCCACCCCCTCCGGTAGGGGGATGATCTGCTCATGACGGCGGCCGGCGCGTTCGATCACCGCCTGCACCTCGCGCCCGACGATCGTGCCGCTGGCCCGGGTCAGGTTACCACCCTCTTCCTGGAAGAGTCGGAAGGAACTGAGGCGACCTTCGGCAGATTCCCGCCAGAGACCGGTCTCGCGCATGCGCACCACGTTCTCGACCGTCAGGATGCGCCGCTTGATGATCATCTGTGATTCGGTCAGGGCACTGCGGCTGCCATCGGCATGGCGCAGTTGCACCAGGTGCATGTTGCCTAGCGGCTGACCGTCGAGCCAGCCATTGAACCACAGATCCTGTTCGACCCGATCCTTGGGACCGGGCGTCAGGCTTGGTGGGCTTGCTGCGCCCACAACCAGTGGCAGGAACAGGGCCAGGAGTGGCAACAGGCGGATATGGACCGGACGGGGCATTGAGGTGCCTCCTGGTTCAGGTGGGCAGGGGGTGGGACCAGGTGAAGCGACGTTCGTGGGCGGCCTCGCGACCTGCCACCAAGCGATCCATGGCCGTGTTGAGCAGGGCGTCGACGTGTTCGTTGCCAGCCTCGCCGCCGTGACCTTTGACCCAGTCGAAGCGCACCCGGTGCCGGGCCAACTCGGCGTCCAGGGCCTGCAGCAGATCAAGGTTCTTGAGAGGGCCGCCCTTGCGCTGCCAGCCGCGCGCTTTCCAGCCCGGCATCCAGGTGTGGCAGCTGTCAATGGTATAGCGGCTGTCAGAGCGGATGAGCAGCTCCAGCCCCGGCTTGGCCAGGGCCCGCAGGGCCTGCAACACCGCCATCAACTCCATGCGGTTGTTGGTGGTCCCGTGCTCGGCGCCGGCTCGCTCCAGGGCTCGGCCATTGTGGACCTGGACCAACACAAAGGCCCAGGCCCCCGGTCCAGGGTTGCCCCGACAACCGCCGTCGGTCCAAGCGATCACATCCATGGCCCCATGCTGCCGCTGGCTGATGACCACTCAACTGTCAGGTCAGTGTCCAGGGCATGGCGACGCAATGCTCACCCCCGGATGCGCCGAGCCAATGGCGGGAAGCTAAGGTCTTTGGCTCGGAACATAGAGGAGTTTTTCCGTAGCGCCGGCTTCAGCCGGCATCGACGACGCAAGCATCGCGGTGCCGCCGG
>REDK01000163.1 GCA_007693535.1 Chromatiaceae bacterium | reverse complement strand
CGGGCGTTGGCAGCATGACCTCAGACATCGCTTAAGGTTACGCAGCTAAACCGCTTGTTGGCAAGTAGACCTGAATAGATACATCGATACTGCGTAAACGGGGATTCCTGCGGAAATCCGACTTTTCGGTCTGGCACTATATAACCTGATGTCCTAAATAATAATTTTGCGGGGATACCTCAGGGACGTACTACGATTTCATCAACTCGGTAGCACGTGATGAGGAACGAAGGGCATTGATCCCAAAAGGAGCGACAAGCCAGCAGACTCCATTTCCCTGAAACAAAAACATAGAAGCGAGCGAGGTTCTGATGCAAGCCCAAGTGACGGCGATCGTCCAACGCGACGGCGACTGGTGGATCGGCTGGATCGAGGAGATCCCTGGCGCAAACGCCCAGGAGCTAACCAAAGAGGAACTCCTCGTGAGCCTACGCGAGGCCGCGAACGACATCCTGGCCCTGCACCGCGAAGCGGCCCTGCGCGAGGCCAACGGCGATTTCGAAGAGGTGTCCCTCGCGCTGTGAACCGGTCAGAGCTGATCCGTCACCTGCGACAGTATGGATGTGAGCTGGCGCGCGAGGGGTCGCGGCACTCGATCTGGGGGAATCCCAAGTCGGGCCAACTCTCCGCCGTGCCGCGGCACGCCGAGGTCAAGGAGCATATGGCGCGGAAGATCTGCAAGGATCTGGACATCCCCCAACCGTGATGCAGGACGGTGCTCACCCGAACTGACCTTCGGCTACGAGCGCTTCGTCGGGTGCCGGTGCTTGCCGGAACTACGCGACGAGCGGACGCGCTTCGTCTCCGCTCGCAACGCAACCCGCACCGAGGCGGGACGTTATCATGGGTGAAGAATACGATTTCAGCGCCGGCCGCCGC
Source organism: Chromatiaceae bacterium (assembly GCA_007693535.1). Lineage (GTDB taxonomy): Bacteria > Pseudomonadota > Gammaproteobacteria > Chromatiales > Chromatiaceae > Lamprobacter. The sequence goes on along the minus strand of REDK01000163.1, from coordinate 22,351 downwards.
GGCGCGGTCATCCCGTCGCCGAGTCAGAGCCGCGCCTCCCTGATGCTCGATGACGACCTGGTCGAGCATTTCCGCAAAGCGGCAGAGTCCCCGGGGGCCGGCGACCAGGCATTGATCGACGCGATCCCGCGCGCGCACTTCGAGCGCATCGTCGCGGCGGGCGACGATGACCAACCAGTCACCGTGGCAGCCCTTCGCCGCGTCCTTAGGGGAGAGTTGCCGCAACGTCAGTCACAACGCGATTCTGAGAGAGAACCCGCACAAGTTCGCACCCCTGTGAGGCCCTTATGTATTAGGATGTGATCACGGTCAAGCCGCTTGCACACTATCGCGTATACGTCGAGATCGCGGACGGACGTCTGGTGCCGGACTGGGACCTCCTCCAACAGCCCGAGCCCGAGATCGAGATCGAGATCGAGATCGAGATCGAGTTCGACCAGCGCATCGCCTGGTCGCCGCCGTCTCTCGCCCGCGGGAGACGGTGCAGCTCCTCTCGTCTGCCGGCAGCTGGCTGCGCTGGAGATGCTCGCCCCAGCACCCCGGAGCGTGCGCGCTTGGACCGCTCGCGACCTCCGTCAGCCCCGCCGCTGCGTGTTGACGGCACCTCCAGCCCCCGCTGGCCGCCCGCGCTAGCCTCCGCGCTCGGGCCAACCTGGACGCTCAGGGTGGCTTGAATTCCCTATCCGTCGTCGGTGATCAGGACGGCGAGCGCGAGCAGATACAACACCAGCCCGGCGCGCTGAATGCGCTCGGGTGGGACCAACATCACGCCGACCATCAGGAGCAGTCCAACGGCGGCACGCAAGACATGGCTCCAGGCCAAGGTCGAGTCCTCGGCGGAGAAGGCGATGGGGTCGCTCAGACTCAGCGAGCCGGTGAGCAACACGCCGATCAGCAGCAACCTGGCCGTGGGCAGGAACAAGCCAAGGTCGATGGTGTGGCGGACGGTGGCGAGTCTCGACATCATCGAAATTCCGGGTTGGCAGGGCGCTGTTGAGCGAACACGAGGTGAACGGATGCGAGGGTCACACCGCCCGGCCGATGATGTCGCCGCGGATCGGGGGCGGCTTCGAGGTCGGGGCCTTTGCCGACAGAATAGGCGGATCGGCGCGCTGACCGCACCAGACCGATCTTCAGCACTGTGTGCGTCTGAGTTTGCCTTTTTCGTAATCCTTCGATTACATTTTTCCTAATCTTCACGATCAAACAAACCCCAAATCTCGCGGCTTGGCTATCCGGCCTCAAGTGATGAGCAAGAACATCCGAATCGCCGATCTATCGGGGTTCGACATCACCGAGCACCTGGAAGACGACCAGGCGATCGCCGAGTATCTGTCCATTGTGATGGAAGAAAACGACCCGGCTGCGTTGGCGCAGGCAATCGGCACCGCCGCGCGCGCGGCATGACCGAGATCGCCAAGGCGAGCGGGATTGCTCGCCAGGCGCTCTATAAGGCATTGCGCCCCGACGCACAGCCGCGCTTCGAGACGATCAACCGCGTCTGTCATGCGCTAGGCGTCAAATTGGTGGCTCGACCGATCAAGGCGTGAATCCGCCCGGTCGAAAAAGGACTGATCTGGTCTATCATCCCCCGCCCCCAAAAGCAGTCGTTTTCCGACAGACGCGGCTTGCGGTTCGGGTAACCAAAGGTCGTGTCTTGATATAACCAGTATGGCTGGAGTTGCAACATGTGCCGGACCAATCTGCGAAAGATCGGCGGCTCGGTGATGGTGGCTGTCCCGCCCGCCATCCTCGACCTGCTGCACTTGCACGCCGGCGCCACCGTCGAATTGAGCGTTGAGGCGGGTCGCCTGGTGATTGAGCCATCGCCGCGACACCGTGACAGCCTGGACGAATTGCTTGCTCAATGCGACGCGTCGGCCGAGATCGGCAAGGAAGATCGCGCCTGGCTCAATGACAGGCCGGTCGGCACCGAGTTGCTCTAATGGAGCGCGCCGATAACGACCTCGTCTCGCTGAAGGGGATGGTGGATGCACTACCCTTCTCCACGCTGCCGTCACGCGGCTCGTCAGGCCCTCGCTTCGCCCCGCAACGCATCACGACAGCCGCGAATCGCCTGTGAGGTGATCGGTTCCTCGATGAAGCGCATCAAGAGCGCCAAGTCCAATCCGGGCAGGACCTGGCTCTGGTTCACCGGTTCGTAACGCTCGCCGCGCAGATAGTAGGGTTGGATGAGACTCTGGCGCCAATACCAGACCTCGGCGACGCCGAGCTGACAGTAGATCTCAAGCTTGTCGATGCGACCCTGGGTCCAAACGACCTCGATGGCGAGATGCGGACGTTCCGCCGGCTCGGTCCCGAAGACATAGCACTCGTCCGGCTCGGCACCGCGGTTGCGCGCTTTGTCCTTGAGTGTCCACGAGCCGTAGGTCGAGAAGGCGATGTCGCGCTCCAGGCAATAGGTCTCGACGAGGCAGCCGATCAGGGACTTGATGCTTTCGTGGGTCAGCGACGGGCTCATGATCTCGACCTCTCCTTCCAGGTAGGCGATCCGCGGTGCGGAATGATCACCGCGCATCAGGAGCAGACGCTCGTAGTCGTCCCAGCTCACGCCGGAGAAATGGATGATGCCGTCCTGGGACGGTTCGGAGTCGGGTTGCCGATATCGGGCGGGCATGGACGGCATGAGTTTCGGTCTCCGGTGTCGATCGGTTCAGGCTGTGCACATCGCCATCGACGCTCGCACGGCAGTGCGGGCGAGATCCATGGCCGTTTCCGATACGATAAACCTTTTTCGGGTCGAAGCGCCGGACGCCAGTTCGGAGCGCCAACGCGCCGGGCCGGTCACGGGTCGCAGCACCACGGAGGAAACGGCATGTCGCAAGACCTTCTGATTGTCCTTCTCAGGCTTGGCGCTGCGATCCTGATGTTCGCGCTCAACAAGCCCGGTGTGGATGCCGTGGCCCTCATCATGATGGTGGCCTTGCCGTTCTGGGCGCGCCGGATCGCGCCGGCTCCTTTCGGAACAGCGCGCGGCTGCTGCGCTACTGCGCACGCCCGCCGATTGAGTCAGCGCCCTGTTTCCGTGTCACGACTGGGGCGGTAGCCTCCAACGGGTGACCCGTACCCAGCGTTCTTCGGTGTCCTGCTCCAGGATCGGCACGCTACGAATGAGGCGTTGGCCTTCCGTATTGGCAAAGTCACACACCGCCTCCTGCCAATCCTTGTCGCCGAACGAGCGAAAGCGCCCAAATTCCGTATGAGCGTCATCGCCAGCCTGGATTCGCTGAAGAGGTTTGGCAGGCAGGGCAACCGCCTATTCGACGACCCCCGCTGGGCGGGGCAGTTGCGTGACCGGTCACCGGTAAGTGCCTGCACGACGACTTTTACTGGACGATACCCTGTGGTTGGCAGACCGGCTCGATGCGGCCAGTCTGGTACTGGTACTGGTGCCGGGACTGTTTCGTCCGGAGGTCGCGAACGCCCTGTGGAAGTCTGCCCGCGCCCCGAGGCTAAGACCCTCGCCCGCGCGATGGGCGCGATCTACCTGCTGCTCCCCCACGCCGACGCCAGCGCCGGGTCGAGCGCCGTCAAGGCCTTGATCTGCACGCGGGCGGGAGTGTCCGGCCCGCTGCCTGGTCGCGTTCGAGCTGGCGTTGGATTCCGCGCATTCGCTACGAGCAGGCCACCTCGCTTCAGCCCTGGACTGGGGCCGGGGTTGGGTCCCCGTCCGGTTCCGGCTCCGGCAATCGCGGCAGGTCGCTGGCGGGCGCGATGTGCAGGGTACGGGTGGGGAAGGCGAAGGCGACGCCGAGCCGCTCGGCGGTGCTGACGATGTCGGCCAGCAACTGGTGCTTGGCGGCAGTGAATTCGCGCAGGCTGACCACGTCGAAGCTGGCAATCAGCTTGATGTCGATGGAGGACTGGCCAAGGTCGCTAAGGCCGATGTGGAGGGTCTCGGGCAGGGCCCGCGGCTGGGCCAGATAGGTCGCGCGCACGGCCTCGACGAAGGCCTCCAGGCGCGCGCGCGCGGTGGCGTAGGCGAGGCGCATCTCCAGGACCAGCCGCCGCCGGCGACGACGGCCGAAGTTGTCGATGATCTCGTCGGCGAGCTTGCCGTTGGGGACCATCAGCAGGGAATCTTCCAGGGTGCGCAGCCGGGTGGAGCGCAGGCCGACGGTCTCGATCACTGCCAGGTGCCCGCCGACCTGAACCAGGTCGCCGCGCTTGAACGGCCGGTCGGCCAGCAGGATGCCGGCACCGAGGAAGTTGGAGACGGTCTCGCGTGCGGCGATGGCCAGCGCCAGGCCGCCGATGCCGAGACCGGCGATGACCCCCTCGTAGGGCAGGCCGACGGTCTCGGCGGCGGCGATGATGGTGCTGATGATGATGGCCAGTTTGACCAGCCCGGTGGCCAGCGAGGCGACGATGTCGTCGATGTAGCTGGCGGTCTGCTCGGCGCGGCGGATGAAATGGCCGCCCACCAGTCCGGTGCTGCGATAGGCGAGCCCGGCCAGGCCGAGGATCAGCAGCAGGGCACTGAGCACGCCCAGCGCCTGCAGCACGTCGCGCGGCAATCCCAGGTCGCCGATCAGGGCATGCAGCCCGGCACCAAACAGCAGCAGGCGCAGCGGCCAGAGCAGGCGCCGATGCGCCCGGGTGGGCGCCGCGCCCACGTCGGCGCCGGCGTCGCTGTCTGCTGCTGCGTCCCCATGGGCGTCCTGAGTGGCCGCCTCTTCGGCGGCCGCATCTGCTGCCACGCGCACATCCCTGCCGGCCGCCTTGACCCCGTTCCGCACCCGCATCAGGGCGCGCGCCAGCCATTCCAGCAGCAGGCCGCTCAACCAGGCCAGCAGGGCCAGCCCGGCGAAGATCGACAGCAGTGCCAGCCACTGCCAGTGCTCCAGCAGCCAGCCGCGCGCGAGCAGGGCCGGCGACAGGTCGGCGACCGCCTGGCGCAGCCGAAAGTAGTCGCTGAAGGGGCGCGGCTCGAGCAGGCCGTCGGCGACCGGCAGGGTCTGGATGGCCTGGAAGATGGCCGGGGCGGCGCGGATGGATGCGCGCGAGAAACGCCATTCCACCGGACCGTCGCCGGCGAGCGGCACGATGGCGATCTCGCCGAGGCCATGGCTGTAATGGACATAGGGGGTGGCGCGAACGGGATCATCCGGGATCTCCTGCCAGATCACGTAACCGACGCGATCGATGATCTGGCGCAGGAAGTCGGCGGCGAGCGTTCCCTCGATGGCCTGCAGGGCCGGGCTAATGTCGGACAGGTCGAGGGTGGCCAGGGCCAGTTGCTCGCCGCCCGCGTGCCAGGTCGCGACCCCAGTGAGAAAGTCGCGCATGACCTGGCGGGGATGCGCGGTGCGCTGTTGCAGATAGCTGTTGTAGTCGTCGAAACCCATGGCGCCGAGCGAGCCGGCGAGGGCGCGCTCCAGGGTGCGCAGGCGTGGCACCAGCAATTGCCAGCGCCCGGGCGCGGCGGCGACGAACTCCAGGTCGAAGGTCCAGTTGGTCCCGGCCGGGCCGATGGCGAATGCGGCACTGCCGTCGTCGCCGCTCTCCGGGGCCTCATGGATACGGAAGGTGGAGAGATCGATCAGGCGGAACAGGAGTTGGCGCCGGCGCGCCAGTTCGCGGGTGGAACTGGCCGCGTCCTCGGCAAACAGCAGCAGCGGCTCCCAGATCAGGGTGGCATCCACGTCGCCGGCGGCGGTGGCATTGAGCGCGGTGACGATGGTGCGCAGGGTCTCGCGGGGGGAGTCGCTCGCGGTGAAGGGCTGCGCCTGCGCTCGGGCCGGGGCCAGCCGCACGCCGTTCCAGAACTCGCCATTGCCGAAGCGCCCGGCGAAGGTCTGCCCGTCGGGCGCCAGGGCGAAGGTGAAGGTGCCGGCGCGGTCTTCCTCGAACCAGCGCCCGTGCAGGCGCCCCTTGGCAGCGAGGGTGCCGGTCACCCGTCCGCGCCCGGGCTGGTAATCACCGCGCACCTGCGTCCCGTCCTGGGTGAGGGTCAAGAGCGCCTGGCCGTCGCGCCAGAAGGTGCGCCAGTTGCCGCTCCAGTCCGCTGCCGGCGTGGCCAGCGCGCTGGTGGCGGGGAGCAGGCCGAGACAGCACCAGAGCAGGCAGCGGGGCAGCAAGTGACGGGATGACATGAATGACCGGCGGGTGGCGGTGGGATCCCGATTCTACCGCGGTTGCCGGGCCGCGGTCGGCGCCGGCCGGGATGGCCGCGCGGCGACCGCTGGCCATGACACCGGCCTCAGCGTGCTGGTGTTCGCCCGTGCCGCACTGCCGGCTGGCGGTCATCGGGGGCGCCGTCGGGGTCGCTGCCGGGCCGCCAGGTCAGCAGCCGATGGCCGCCGGCGGCGTCCGCTTCCAGCTCGCCCACCCAGCCGCTGTCCCAGTCGATGCGTGCGCGTGCGTTCTCCTGACGCCAGGTGCCGTGGCCGCGATCGTCGCCGAGCTGCTCGGTGGCAGTGCCATCGGCCTGCAGCTCGATCTCGATCATCTGGCCTGGCCGCGACAGACTCGGGGCGGACCAGGTGCCGGACAGGTCGGGGACCGCGTCGTCCGCGAACGCGGCGCTCGCTGCGCTCAGGAGCAGGGCGCGAGCCCAGCCGGCACGGCGCGGGCGGGGCAGCCCCTGCTGGTGACGTCGTTGCAGCGTCTTGAATAGCCTGAACACAGCGATCTACTCCGACCGATCGATTCCGACTGCGGGGGTTCAGTTGCAAGGATTTGCCGGGCGGCCACGGCGGCTGGGGCGCGCGGTCACCGCCGCTTTAGGTGAGCAGCCGCCGCAGCAGGTCCTGGTAGATGCTGGCCAGTTGGTCCAGGTCAGCGGTGGCGACGCATTCGTTGACCTGATGGATGGTCGCATTGAGTGGGCCGAATTCCAGGACCTGGGCGCCGGTGGGGGCGATAAAGCGTCCGTCGGAGGTGCCGCCGCCGGTGGAGAGTTCGGTGGTGAGCCCGGTGGTCGCGGCGATGGCGGCTCGGGCGGCGGCGACCAGTTCGCCGCTCGGGGTCAGGAACGGCTGACCCGAAAGGCGCCAGTCGAGTTGGTAGTGACGCCCGGCCTCCAGCCCATGCGCCGCGAGGATGGCGGCCACCCGCTGCTGCAGGCGTGCCGGCGTCTGCTCGGTGGAGAAGCGCAGGTTGAAGCGCAGGCTTAGGTTGCCAGGGATGACGTTCTCGGCGCCGGTGCCGGCCTGCAGATTGGAGACCTGCAGGCTGGTCGGCGGGAAGTGCTCGTTGCCGGCGTCCCAAGTCTCGGCGCACAGGGCGGCCAGGGCCGGGGCGAGGCGATGGATCGGGTTGTCGGCCAGGTGCGGATAGGCGACATGCCCCTGACGGCCGAAGAGGGTCAGCGCGCCATTGAGGCTGCCGCGGCGGCCGTTCTTGATGCAGTCGCCGAGGTGCTCGCGGCAGGAGGGCTCGCCCACCAGGGCGTAGTCGATACGTTCGCCGCGGGCGCTCAGGGTCTCGATCACGCGCGCCGTGCCGTCCACCGCGGGGCCTTCCTCGTCGCTGGTGAGCAGGAAGGCGATGGTGCCACGGTGATCCGGATGGGCGGCAACGAAGGCTTCGGTGGCAGTGACCATGGCGGCCAGGGCGCCCTTCATGTCGGCCGCCCCGCGGCCGATCAGCAGGCCGTCGCGCAGCACCGGCTGGAACGGGTCGCAGACCCAGTCCGCCAGTGGCCCGGGCGGTACCACGTCGGTATGCCCGGCAAAGCAGAACAGCGGGGCGGCGCGCCCGCGCCGGGCCCAGAGGTTGCGAACTGCGCCGTGCGGCAGGGGCTCGATGGTGAAGCCCAGGGCGGCGAGCCGCACGGCGATGAGGTCCTGGCAGCCGGCATCGTCCGGGGTCACCGAGGGGCAGCGGATCAGGTCGAGGGCGAGGGTGACGGTGGGCGAGGACATCGGGGTGCGGACGCTCGGGGGCTGGAGGGTGGTCGGCAGGCAGGCTGCCCGCGGCGCCGGGGGGCTGGGAGTTGCCGGCGAGGCATCAGGCGGGCGGCTCGTCGCCCGGCGCCGATGCCTCGGCGAGCCAGGCGCGCAACTGCCGGAACAGGCGCCGGGGGGCCTCGGGGCGGCCGCGCGCCTGATCCCGCTGGGCGGCCCGGATCAGTTGCCGCAACTGCTGGCGGTCGGCCCCCGGGCAGTGGGCGAGAAATTCGCCCAAGGCCTGGTCGCCGCTCGCGATCAGCCGTGCCCGCCAGTCCTCCACCTGATGGTGGCGGGCGCTGTCGGCCTGGGCCTGGGCGGCGCGGGCTGCCAGCAGCGTGTGCAGCGGCGCGGTGTGCTCGCGCGCCAGGCAGTTGGCGATGCGCTTGTAATGTCGGCGCAGGGCGCGGCGGTCGCGGATGCGGGCGGTTTCGGCCAGCGCGGCTCGGGTGGCCGCGCTGAGGTCCAGGGCAGCAAGCTCAGCGGCTGGCAACTGGGCGATCTGTGCGGCCAGGTCCTGCAAGGCGAGCAGGTCGCGTTTGACCGCGCTCTTGCTGGGACTGTCCGCAAGATCCGGATCGGGACCGACAGCAGGATCGGCAGCGTTGGATGCGGGACGGTGGTCGGTGGCGCTCACGTTGGTATCGGGCGGCAATCACAGGCACTATTCTGACCGATTTCGCCGCACCGCGCCCGCTGCCGTTCCCGGCACGTGCCACTGCGATCCACGGAGCAGCCGATGGCGACCGCCCCCGATCTCTTTTCCTATCGCAAGCACTGGGCGCACAAGTTCGGCCCGGCGCCGGAACTGCCCATGTCCCGCGCCGAGATGGATCTGCTAGGGTGGGACAGTTGCGATGTCGTTTTGATCACCGGCGATGCCTATGTGGATCATCCCTCCTTCGGCATGGCCCTGGTCGGGCGGCTGCTGGAGGCGCAGGGGTTTCGCGTTGGCATCATCGCGCAGCCAGACTGGACCTCGGCGGTGGCCTTTGCTGCCCTGGGGCCGCCGCGGCTGTTCTTCGGCATCACTGCCGGGAATATGGACAGCATGGTCAACCGCTATACCGCCGATCGGCGGCGGCGTTCGGACGATGCCTATTCCCCGGATGGGGTGCCGGACCGGCGGCCGGATCGCGCCGTGCTGGTCTATGCTCAGCGAGCCCGCGAGGCCTGCCCCGGGGTACCCATCGTGCTTGGCGGCATCGAGGCCAGCCTGCGCCGGATTGCTCACTACGATTACTGGAGCGATCAGGTGCGCCGCTCGATCCTGCTGGATGCCAAGGCCGATCTGCTGTTGTTTGGCAACGCCGAGCGCGCGGTGGTGGCGTTGGCCCATCGCCTGGCCCGGGGCGAGCCGATCGCGGCGATCCGCGATCTGCGCGGCAGTGCGTTCGTCTGCCGCGCGGTGCCGCCCGGTTGGCGCGAACTCGACGCCAGCGATCCCGAGCGGCCACCGCACCCGCTGCCGTCAGCGGACCACCCTCCCGCCAGTTCGGTGGCAGCCGGCCCGGCGTCAGGGGACGCCGCAGGGCTGCAACCCGGCTCAGGACCAACGGCGGGCGCGGTTGTCCGCGACCGGACCCTGCTGCGTCTGCCGTCCTACGAGCAAGTGCGCGTTGATCCACGCCGCTACGCCCAGGCGGCACGGGTGTTCCACCAGGAGACCAATCCCGGCAACGCCCGGGTGCTGGTACAGCCCCATGGCGAGCGCCTGGTCTGGGTGAATCCGCCGCCTTGGCCGTTGACCACGGCGGAACTGGACCGGGTCTATGAACTGCCCTACCGGCGCCGCCCGCATGCCGCCTACGGCGACGCGCGCATCCCGGCCTGGGAGATGATCCGCCACTCGGTCAGTATCCTGCGCGGCTGCTTCGGCGGCTGCAGCTTCTGCTCCATCACCAGCCATGAGGGGCGCATCATACAGAGTCGTTCGCCCGCCTCCGTGCTGCGCGAAATGGCCGAGATCCGCGACCATACCCCGGGGTTTACCGGCGTCATCTCGGACCTCGGTGGCCCGACCGCCAACATGTGGCGCCTGGGCTGCCGCGACCGGCGGATCGAGGCCGCCTGCCGGCGCCCGTCCTGCCTCTGGCCACGCCTGTGTTCCAATCTGAACACCGACCACGGCCCGCTGCTGGCGCTCTATCGGCAGGCGCGCGCACTGCCTGGGATCAAGCGCGTCCTGATCGCCTCTGGGCTGCGCTACGACCTGGCGCTGCGCGCCCCGGACTATGTGCGCGAACTGGTGCAGCAGCATGTCGGCGGTTATCTGAAGGTGGCCCCTGAGCACTCCGAGGCCGGCCCGCTGGCGGCGATGAGGAAGCCCGGGATCGAGCAGTTCGATGCCTTTCGTGCCCGCTTCGAGCATTGGTCTCGGGCCGCCGGCAAGGAGCAGTACCTGATCCCCTATTTCATCGCCGCTCATCCGGGTACCACCGATGCGGACATGGTTGCGCTGGCCCTGTGGCTGAAGCGGAACCGGTTCCGGCCCGATCAGGTACAGGGTTTCCTGCCAACCCCGCTGGCGGTGGCCACGGTGATGTATCACACCGGCATCGACCCGCTGCGGCCTATCCCCCGCGATGGCACGCGCCTGCCGGTGGTGCGCGGCCAGCGTCAGCGCCGGCTGCACAAGGCCCTGCTGCGCTGGCACGATCCGGCCAACTGGCCGCTGCTGCGCAACGCCTTGCGCGCGCTGGGCCGGGCCGACCTGATCGGCAATGGCAAGCATCAGTTGGTGCCGGCTGCGCCAGCGCGCCGATCGCACGGGCCGCCGGCAGCGGTTCGAACCGCCGCGCCTGCTGCGGTGGTGGACCGGCGCCGGCGTTCAGCCGGGCGCCGACGCTGAAGCCGCCGCGCGACCGGGCGCCGAACCAGGGTCAGGGAGACGCTGAGTGATCGGGCAGCCCGCCCGGTGCGAAACGCTGGGTGCGAAACGCTAAATGCGGTGATGCTTCCCAGGTGCCTCAGTCGTCCACGGTGCGTGGGACCCGCACTACGCGGAAGCCCACCTCATTGCTACGCTGTGCCACCGGGCGCGGATCGCGCCAGGCCGAGCGCAGATGGCGGGCGCCATCGCGCCAGGAGCCCCCGCGCACCACATGCCGGGTGCAGTCACCGCGCATCCAGGGGATGCCGGTGGTGGGGGCGTCCTCGTAATTGGGATGCCAGCAGTCGGCGGTCCATTCGGCGACATTGCCGAGCATGTCGTAGAGTTCAAAACGGTTGGGCGGATAGGACTTGACGGTCGCGGTCTGGCCCAGGAAGCGCGCGGCCGGATCGGCACAGTCGGCACTCACATCGCGGCCGTCGAAATTGGCCTGATTGGTCTGGATGCAGGTGCCGGTATAGTAGGGGCCGGTGCTGTGGGCGCGGGCGGCGTATTCCCATTCAGCCTCGCTCGGCAGCCGGTAGGCATGGCCGGTGCGGCGGCTGAGCCAGTCCAGATAGGCGCGGATATCGGTGATGGAGACGTCCAGCACCGGCCGCTCGCCGCGACCCCAGCCCTGATCGTCGGGTTCATGGGTGCAGGCCCCATCGGCCACGCAGGCATCCCACTCGGCGAAGGTGACCTCGCGGGCGCCGATATCGAAGGCGGCGATGCGCACCTCGCGGGCTGGGCGCTCATCGTCCCAGCAGCCGCGCTCGTCGGGCTGGCAACCCATCAGGAAGCTACCGGCCGGGATGCTGACCAGATCGGGCTCGGCGCTGGCCAGCAGATGGATGCTGCGGATCTCCCCGGGGGCGATGGTGACCTGTTGGGTGGCGGTCACGGTGCGGCGGCGGTCGAACACCGCCTGCACCCGGTAGCTGCCGGCATCGAGGCGCTGGCGGCGCGACTCGCCGGGCTGGCGCGGGGTGCTGCCGATATAGACCCCGTCGATATAGATGCGCGCCCCGCCGGGGTCGGTGGTGACCTCCAGGAGGCCCTGGCCGGCGCTGGCAGCGGTGGCCCAGAGGGCGAACCAGAGCACGAGGAGCAGCAGGACGCCGCCGCGGACGCCGGGCGGCAGCGGGTCGGTATGGGTGCGGATCGGGAACATCGGCAACAGACCTGAGCGGGCAGACAGGGCGGCCATGATACCCGAGCCTTACCACGGTTGGGCGCCGTGCGCCCCGGCGTGCGCCCGCACTGGCACCCGGAGCGGCATTTGGCCTGACACTCGATGGGCAGCCACGGCGCAGGTCAGGGGGTGTTCAACAAGCCGGCGCCGATCGCCAGTCGGGCCGGTGTCGCGGCGACCGGCACGGGTGCAGTGCGCCGTATCCCCGGGGCGCGGCGCGGATCGCCCGCCGGCAGCGCCAGCGGCCGGGCGCTGGCCGGCAGGGCGATCTGCAGCCCGCGCGGATCGGCCCCGGTGCGCGCCGCGAACAGGCGCAGATCGTCGCTGATCAAGGCCCAGCAGCGCGCGCCAAGCTGGGCCACATCGCCGCTGAGCGCGGTCTCGAAATGCACCCGCTTGCCCTCTAGCCAGATGCGGATCCGCAGTCGGATTGGGGTCGGCCGGGGACGGCAGCGCCGCGCTGCTGCACCGCCGCGGCTGTGGCAGGCGATGCGATCAAGCATGCGCACCCGCGGCAGCAACCGCAGTTGGAACTCGGCCAGGTTGGTGGCCAGGCGCGGCGGGCGGCTCTCGATGTGCTGTATGCCGGTGCTGGGGTCGTGTCCGCGCTCGCGCAGGGCGAACACCAGTTCGCGTTCGCCGAACACGTCCAGGGCATGCCCGAGATCCTCGAGATTGCGCTGACAGCGCCGCAGGCGCCGGGACGCGGGGCTGTCGTTGCGCAGTTGGTCGCGGATGACCCGCCGCAGCCGGTCGAAGCCCTTGGGCAGGGTGCCGCTGTGGAAGCCGCGCTGTAGCAGCCGGCGCATGGTCTCGCCGTGATGCCCCACCACCGCCGGCTCTACCAGCGAGCTGTCGTCCTCGAGCCCGCGCAGGTTCTGCGGATGATTGGCCTCGTAGAGCTTCCAGTTCTCTTTCAATTCCCAGACCAGGAAACCGAACAGCCCCGGCAGCAGCAGGATGGTCAGGGTCACCAGCGGATAGGCCAATACCGCCGGCAGGAAGGCCTTGGTCATGCCGACCATGGTGGTGGTGATGGTCGGCAGGAACGGCAGCAGTATCTTGTGGCCGATGCTGACGATGGGGAAGTGCTTGACCGGGTTGGCCTGGGGCTCCACCAGCACGGTGACGTAGAAGTTGATCAGCGCCTCGGCCAGACGCCAGAGCGGGGTCAGCAGGGCCTTGGCGATCAGGCTGTACCAACGTTCGCCGAGATGATGGGTCAGGGCCTCGCCAACCTGATTGAGGACTTGGGCGAAGCGGCGGGTGACCTCTTTGAAGAAGTACAGCAACTGCTGGATGGTGCCGATCACCAGCAACTGGTTGAAGCGACGCAGCCAGGCCATGCTGCCGCTGGCCAGGTTGTCGAGGAAGCGGCGCCCGCCCGGGGTGTTGCGCATCAGGGTGCCGAGGGCGAAGGCGAGGCCGAACAACCACAGGCCGGGACGCATCGGGATCTCTTCCACCAGCACGGCTAGGCCGATGATCGGGGTCAGCGGCAGCAGGCCGATCAGGGTCGGCGCGATGAGATTGCGACCCAATCCGCGCGCTAGGCCGGTATTCAGGAAGCTGGCCAGCGGCCCCCAGCGCAGCAGATGATAGGGCGCCTCGTGGCGCAGGAAGTGCCACAGGATGTGCCCGCCGGACCAGAGCCCGAGCAGGATGTGGCGGCCGATGTCGCTGTACAGGAACAGGTTCATCACTGCGCCGATGAAGGCGATGGAGGTGAAGCTGGCCAGATGGAAGTCGGGCGGCCCGAACGGGTTCATGGCCAGGACCATGTCCAGGGTCTTGAGGGTGACCCAGGCACCGCCGAAGGGCAGCAGCACGCGGCGCATCAGGGTGCGTCCAGAGGGGGTGCCGAACAGCGGCGCGCTCACTTGCTGCAGGCCGCGGATATAGACCTCGCCGGGGCGATAGACCCCGGGCAGGGCGCGGGTGGCGGTGCGGTCGAAGCGGCGTAGCCGGTCGCCGTGGAAGAACTCCTGCACCGTTGGGTCGGGCAGACGCAGGATGTTGCGGGCGACGATGTCGCGCACGTCGGTAAACTTCAGGTGCCGGCGATGGCGGATCACGTCCAGCAGCTCCAGCTCCATCTTCTGCGCGGCGACGATCTCGCGATGGTTTCGGGGCAGAAAATCGGCCTCACGCATGGCCCGTTCCAGGCGCGGGCGCAACTGAGTATCGAGGCGGGCGCCGACGCGCTGGTCGAGGGCCGCGAGCACCGCACTGAAGCGTTCCAGGTCGCCGATCGGCCAGGGCAGTTCCTCCAGCCGGACGCGGCCGACATGCAGCGCCCGCAGCGATTTGAGCAGCGGCTGGAAGGGCAGGATCTCGCGCAGCCGCGCCCGACCGAGCCGGCGCAGCCAACGGCCCGGCTGCAGCCGGTAGTAGTCGTGGTAGCCCTCGCGCAGCACCAGCTCCAGACAGGCGAGCAGCGAGGTCGCGGACGGCGCGCCGGCGGGGCTGCGCGACTCGGCCGCCAGCCGGTGCACCAAATCGTGCTGGTCCGCCGCCAGTGCCGGTGGCAGCGGCCAGCGGGCAGCGAGCTGATCGGACAGATGCGCCTCGACGGCCGCCTCGCGGACCGCCAGGGCCTGTTCCAGTGCTGCCGGCAACCGCGTCCAGGTGGGTTCGATGCGCGTGGCGCGCTGCCGGGCCAGAGCCAGCCAACGCAGGGCGCGAGCAAAGCGGCCGGCGAACTCGGCGCGTTGGGCGCGGCTGATCGCTGCCGCGAACAGGGCAATATCCACCGTCTGGCGCGGATGATCTAGGCGCACATGCAAATAGTCCGCCAGCGCTGCGCCCCCTGGCAGCAGTGGCAGGGTGGCGAGGAGGCGGTCGCGCGCCAGCAGCACGCCGCGACCCAGGCGCCGCAATGGCCCCGGACGCCGCTGCAACCGCGAGGCCTGCTGGAGGGCCGTCAGGCAGGCGGCGGTCAGCAGGTCCGCCTGCGCCGCGCTGTGGCCTGAGGCCTGATCCGAGGCTGCATCCGAGGTTGCATCCGAGGTTGCATCCGGGGCCACATTCGGGATCACATCTGGGGCCGGCTGCGCGGCTGGGTCCAGTCCCCGATCAGCCCCCTGGAGCGCCGCCGCGGCAGCGCCTCCGGGGTGTTGCTGCTTCCCCGGCCGCAGTATCGGCGCGGCATCGCGGCCAGGCGCCGCTGACAAGCGCCGCCAGGGGTGCGGGATCGGCGGGGCGATGCGGCGCCGCAGGTCCGGGTCTGAGCGGCCGTAGGGCAGGGTCACCGGCAACAGCGGCGGTGGGGCCGGCTGGCCATCGCCGCCACCGGGGCGGCTGCGGACCAGCAGTGCCGGCAGGCGCTCGTCGGCCAGGGGTTCTGGCAGGTCCAGCCCGCTGGCGATCAGCCAGCGATCGATGCGCGGCCAGGCCATCACCGCCGGGAAGAAGAAGCCGCGCGCGCCCGGCGCGAAATAGCGCAGCCGAACCACTAGGGCGACGAAGCTGCGGCAGATCAGATCGTCCTCCCAGATGGGCAGGATGATGCCGTCGTATTCCAGCACCGCGCGCACCTCGGCAAAGGCGTGCGTGCCGATCAACCGGCGCAGGCCGTTGGCGCCGAACTCAGCCAGGTCGCCGCGTTCGGTGCGGGCGCTGTGCCAGGCGCGGGCGACCTCGGCCTCGAAGGCGCGTGCCCAATAATCGCCGCGTAGACGGCTGAAGCCGAGCGGTGCCAGGCGTTGCTCGGGCGGGCTGGGCAGCAGGATCACCTGCTCGGGCAGGCGCAGCCCTTCGATCACCGACAGGGCCTCGGGGTTCTCGGTCTCCAGGCCGAATAGGAAATCGCCCCGCGGCATCAGGTAATAAGGTAGGGCCGGGATGGTGACCCCGGTGAGCCGGTCGCCGAACTGGCCCATGATCAGGCGCTCGATGGCGCGGGCATGGAACAGGAAGAGCCCCTCAGCAGGCTTCATGATCTGCTGCCGGAAGGCCTTGGCGGTAACGGTGGACATCGGCGGCTGGGACTCGGGACAGGGTCCTTGGCTAAGGGCGGCGAGGTGGTGCAGGGGTCGGCTCGTCAAGTCGGATTTGGGCCCAGTTGGGCCCAGTTGGGCCCAGTTGGGCCCAGTTGGGCGCGCTCACTGTACCCCGCCGACAGCGCGGTGGTTGCGGGGTGAGTCAGCGCCGCGCGGCCACCAGCGGCGCTGGCAGCGGCGGCGGTATCCCACCAGGGTTCGACCCCGGCCTCGGCACGTTATCATCGCCGACCGGGCCGGCCCGGTCACTGGTTCTGCAGACCGGTCCCGTGGACCGGGCCAGATTGCCGCGGTCTGCCACCTTCAGCCGAGCGTCACCGCCCATGTATGCCGTCACCGCCACCTTCATCGTCTATCTGGCCCTGATGCTCGGCATCGGCATCTGGGCCTATCGCCGCACCAACGACGCCGCTGGTTATTTCCTCGGCGGGCGCAGCCTGGGTCCATGGCCGGCGGCCCTCTCCGCAGGGGCCTCGGACATGAGCGGCTGGCTGATGCTGGGGCTGCCCGGCTTCGCCTTCCTGTCCGGCCTGGAGGCCCTGTGGCTAGCCGGCGGCTTACTGCTTGGCACCTGGCTCAACTGGCTGCTGGTCGCCCGCCGGCTGCGGGTCTACAGCCAGGTGGCGAACGATGCCCTGACCATCCCAGAGTTCTTCGCCAACCGCTTCGGCGACCGTGCCCACCTGCTGCAGGCGGTCGGGGCTGGCTTCGTACTGCTGTTCTTCCTGTTCTACACCAGCGCCGGACTGGTCGCCGCCGGCAAGCTGTTCGAGACCGTCTTCGGCTTCGATTATCGCCTGGCGGTCAGTCTGGGAACCCTGTTCATCGTCTCCTACACCCTGTTCGGCGGCTTCCTCGCGGTCTCCTGGACCGATCTGGTCCAGGGTCTGCTGATGGCCGCCGCCCTGCTCCTGCTGCCGCTGATGGTGGTGATTGCTGATGGTGGACTCGGCCCTGCCCATGGCGCCATCGTTGCCCGCAATCCGGCCCTGCTTGATCCCTGGACCGATCAGGTCGGCGCGCCGCTGGGTGCCATCGCGATCATCTCGCTTGCTGCCTGGGGGCTCGGCTACTTCGGCCAGCCGCATGTGCTAGCCCGCTTCGCCGGCATCCGCGCTGCGAGCGCGGTCCCCGCAGCGCGGCGTATCGCCGTAACCTGGACCGCCCTCGGTCTATTCGGTGCAACGCTGGTCGGGCTGGCCGGCATCGCCTGGGTGGACAACAACCTTGGCGGCACCCTTGCCGATGCCGAAACCATCTTCATGGTCCTGGCCGAGGCCCTGTTCCACCCGGTGCTGGCTGGGGTACTGCTGGCGGCGATCCTGGCGGCGATCATGAGCACCGCCGACTCGCAACTGCTGGTGGCCTCCGCAGCCCTGGCCGAGGACCTCTACCGGCCGCTGCTGCGCCGCAGCGCCGGCCGCGGCGAGGTCTTGCTGATCGGGCGCCTGGCGGTGGTGCTGCTGGCCGGCGTCGCGCTGCTGCTGGCGCTCAACCCAGAGCGCACCGTGCTTGCGCTGGTCGCCTACGCCTGGGCCGGCTTCGGCGCCGCCTTCGGCCCGGCCTTGCTGCTCAGCCTCTACTGGTCGCGGATGAACTGGGCCGGCGCCGTTGCCGGCGTCCTCACCGGTGGTAGCGTGGTGGTGCTCTGGAAGCAACTCGAAGGTGGTCCGTTCGGCCTGTTCGACCTCTACGAGATCGTCCCCGGCGTACTGCTTGCCAGCCTCGCCATCCTGCTCGCTAGCCTGCTTACCGCCCCCCCCACCGCTGCCGTCCGCGACGGCTTCGCCCGCTATCAGGCGGGACTGGCAAAGGGTTGAGCGGGGGCAGGCGGACCTGGTGCTGGGCAAAAAAATCTGCGAAACGACTGGGTTTAATGTTCAGAGACCAGGCGTTTTGGCTTTGCTCGGCCTCGGATCACCCAACCAAAGACGACGCCCAGGCTATCCAGCAATCCCGATAACCTATGATGACTCGCCTCATGAGCCGAAAAAACCGTCGCAGCAACCAATGGTTGGCTAGCCCCGCTAGCAAAGTTGGCACACCTTCTTGGCTCATCTGTGTTCGATAGCGCTGGTTTTGACCCAAGGCATGTGGGGATGCCAGCGTGCACTATTTGTCCGTGCACTTTGCTGATGTCCACTCACAGCAGCGCCGCTTCGAGGCGCTGCTTGCGTTGCTCCCAGTCCGGCATCACTTGCCCGAGCAGCTTGAAGAACCGTGCATCGTGGTCACGGTGTTTGGTGTGGCAAAGCTCGTGGGTCACCACGTACTCGATGCAGGGGCGAGGCGCGCGCACCAGGTTGACGTTCAATGTCATGGAGCCGGCGCGCGACAGACTGCCCCAGCGGGATTGCATGGCGCGCACGATCAGGCGTGGGTGCTCGACGCCCTTGAAATGGAACAGGCTGGCGTCCAGCACGTCGCTAAAGACAGCCCCGGCGCGGTCGAGATACCAGCGGTGCAGCAATGCCTTGACGCGCTCTGGCGCTGGCTCGCCGGGCAGGCTGACCAGCAGCTGGCCGCGCACGAGCTTCACGCTGGCTAGTTCGCCTTGCAGAAGCTTGAGCCGGCACTGCCGGCCGAGGTAGAGATGTGATTCGCCGTTGAGGTACTGCCGCGCCGGCGTGCGCGGGCGATAGCGCTCGAACTCGGCCAGTTGCCGGCTAATCCAGCCGGCGCGCTTCTGCACCCGCTCCGCGATCACTGCCTCGGGGCAATCAACCGGGGCGCGTACCAGCACACGGCTGTCGGGGTGCACCTCGATGGCCAGGGTCCGCCGCGATGCCAGAAAGCGCACCTCGTAGCGGATCGTGTCCCGGCCGTAGCTCAGGGTACCGACCATGGTCGTCACCCGGCCATCCGGTGGCGGGCGAGCTGCATCGTCTTTTCGATGATCTCGTCCATTTCGGCGGTCGAGAGCGCGATACCCCGCGCGCCCTTCACCTCGTCATAGAGGTAGTCGTCGATCTCATTCATCGTCCGGCGCTGGGCGTCGAGGTCATCCCAGTAGCCCACCTTGCGGTTGCGCCGGAAGATGCCCCACACCGCGATGGCCGCGTCGGCGGCGGCCGCCCGTGCCTGCTCGGCCTCGCTCAGGTGCTTCTCGACGAAGGGGCGCAACAGGCCATAGACGGCGGCCGCATCGGCGTCGCCATTCAGCGCAGGCGGCAGGTCATCGCCCTTGCGCGAGACCACCGCGTCCTTGATCTCGGTGACGCGTCGCAGGTACTCCAAATCGGATAGGCGCCTGGCGCGGTAGTCGTCGATCGCCTCCTGGATCAGCTTGGAGAATTTCGCGTAGAAGGCAGGGTCCTGCTCCAGCCGTTCGGTGATGGCGCGCTTGGTGGCGTGGGCGATCGTGTCCGCCTTGGCACCCAGTTTCTTCGCGCTGCCCGCGGCCTGCTCCTCGACCACCTCCTGGAACGCGGCCTCGTCGAAGATGTTCACCGGCGCGTTCAACCGCACCACCTCGGAGGCCGAGATGTGCGTGTCGAGCAGCTTCTGGATGCGCGGCTCGAAATCGCGGTAATCGACGGATTCCGCATAGCGCAGCTTCACCGCGGCCTTCAGGTTGACGAAGCGTTTCAGGTCGCCCTTGTAGGCGCGCAGCTTCGGCTCTGGCGTGTCGGTGATGAAACGTTCGCTGGACAGCGCAATCGCCAGGGTCTTGGCGTAGGCCGACAGCCGTTCGTAGAAATCGGCGCGCCGCTTTTCATCGGCCAGCAACTGCTCGAAGGCCTCCTCGTCCTGGCGGTTCTTGACCGTCTTGAACAGGTCCCACAGCTCGGCATGGCGCTGCGGCAGAGCCCGGGTCTCTTCATGCATCGAGGTCAGCGCGCCTGCGAGGTCCCTCGCCTCGAAGCCTTCCAGCGCGCTGTAGGTGGTCAACGCTTGGTCCAGCTCACCCAGTACCCCCACATAGTCGATGACGTAGCCGAAGTCCTTCACCCGACAGCCAGTTTCGTCCTCGTACAGGCGGTTCACCCGTGCGATGGCCTGAAGCAGCGTGTGATCCTTGAGCCTTCGCGTGAGATAGAGCACGGTGTTGCGCGGCGCATCGAAGCCGGTCAGCAGCTTGTCCACGACGATCAGGATCTCCGGCTCGTCACCGAACTTGAAGGCGTTGACGATATTCTTGTTGTAGTCGTCCTCCGAGCCGTAGCGCTTCATCATGCGCTGCCAGAAGGCCACCACCGCATCGGTGGATTCCTCGGCATCGACCTCATCGAAGCCTTCGCGCTCGTCGGGCGGCGAGATGATCACCTCGCTCGACACGCCATCACCTTGGGCCCCTAGCTCATCCAGAAACGCCTTGTAGCGCAGCGCGGCGGCCTTGTTGGGTGCCACCAGTTGCGCCTTGAAGCCGGTGCCCTGCCAGTTTTGCCGGTAGTGCTCGCTGATGTCGAAGGCGCGCATGTAGATCACCTGCTCGGCCTTGTTCAGCATCTCGGCGCGGGCATATTTCTTCTTGAGATCCGCCTTCTGCTGGTCGGCCAGTCCCTGGGTGTGGCGCTCGAACCAGATGTCGATGGCCGCCTGATTCTGTTCCAGCTCCACCATGCGCCCTTCGTAGAGCAATGGCACGATGGCGCCGTCGGCCACCGCCTGGTCGATGGCATAGGTGTGGATGACGCCGCCGAACTTGGCCACGTCGCTCTTTTCGCGGGTCAAGAGTGGCGTGCCGGTGAAGCCGATGTAACAGGCGTTGGGGAACATCTGGCGCATACGCGCCGAATAGCCGCCCAACTGGGTGCGCTGGGTCTCGTCCACCAGCACGAAGATGTCCGGCGAGGGATCGCTGAACCTCTTATGGGCCAGCGCCTTGTCGAACTTGTGCACGAGCGTGGTGACGATGTGCGCCTTGCCGTCGGCCACCAGCTCCACCAGGTGGCGGCCGCTCTCGGCCCGGTCGGGCGAGAGGCCGCAGGCGGCGAAGGTGTTGCCGAGCTGCTTGTCCAGATCCACCCGGTCGGTCACCAACAGGATGCGCGGGTTGCGGATCGTCGGCTCCAGTGCCAGCGCGCGGGCCAGCATCACCATGGTCAGCGATTTGCCGGAGCCCTGGGTGTGCCAGACGATACCGCCCCGCCGCTTGCCACTGTCATCCGTCTGCCGAACCCGACGCAGCACCTCCTGAATCGCGAAGACCTGCTGATAGCGCGCGATCTTGCGCACGCCGCCATCGAACACCGTGAAGGCCCAGGCCGTCTCCAGCAGGCGTTCCGGCCGACACAGGGCGTAGAGCGCCCGGTCCTGGTCGGTCGGCATCCGGTGCGTCGGATAGGCCCCCGCCTCATCGCCGATGCCCAGCCCGGCAAAGGCCAGATCGAACAGCGAGGCCTTCACCGTGTCCGGCAGCGGGCGTTCCAGCAAGGGGGCGAGTTCGGCGTCCGCGACGGCCTCCTGCCACTTCGACCAGAATTTGGCCGGCGTGCCGGTGGCGGCGTAGCGGGCCTCGTTCTTGTTCACCGCCAGCACCGTCTGGACGTAGGTGAACAGGCGCGGGATGTACTCGTCGCGCTGGTTGCGGATCATCTGCGAGATCGCCTGGCCCACCTCGACCTTCGGCGACTTGCACTCGATCACAGCGAAGGGGATGCCGTTGACGAACAGCAGGATATCCGGCCGGCAGGTCTCGAGGCTGCGGGTGCGCTCCACCGCGAGCTCGGCGGCGACGTGATAGACGTTATTGGCCGGGTTGCGCCAGTCCAGGTAGCTCAGCGTGAAGCTCTTCAGATAGCCCTCGATGGACTGCTCCAGCGCCACGCCCAGCGTCAGCAGGTCGTACACCGCCTCGTTGGTCTTGAGCAGGCCGTCGTACTTCAGGTTCTTCAACCGCTGGATGGCGCTCTGGATGTTCTCTTCGCTGAAGAGATAGCTGCCGCCCTTGTGCTGGATGCGGTTCAGCCGCTTCAGCTGTTCCCGCAGGATCTCCTCCAGCAGCAGGTTGCCAGCCCTGCCGCCCCGGGCGGCCAGAGCCTCGGCAGGGCTGAGGTACTGGTAGCCCAGATTGACCAGGACCTGGATGGCCGGGATCTGGGACAGGTATTTTTCGTCGAAGCAAAAGGTATCCATCCGATTCCCCTACGCGTGGCGGTCGTAGCAGGACAGATCGCTGTCCAGAGACCAGACCCGTACTCGGCTCATCGGATGCAGCCGGCAGTTCCGTTCCCACTCCTTGATGATGGAGAGGTCGGCCAGGCTCACCCCCTCGCGGAATTTCTTTGCCGATTTGCTGCGCATGGCCATGTCGGGAAACGCGCCAAGCCAATCCAAGAATTCTTCACGTTCAGGAAAGTGCGTCGCGCGGTAAGAGGCTGTCTGGAAAATCTCGTCAACAGGCCGTGGACTGGCGCTTCTCGAAAGC
>REDK01000158.1 GCA_007693535.1 Chromatiaceae bacterium | reverse complement strand
GTTGCCAGAAGATGCCTATAGATTACAATAGCTTGGCGTCACCTTAAAAGGGCTGGCGACGGGAAAGTTGGCCGCGCGAGCCTCCGGCAAGGCGAGTCTGGTATGGGTTCTCGTGCTTGCGGCAGGGGCAATGGCTGCGCCCGTCGCGGCCGTGGACACGCCGAGCCACGACGATCCGGCAGTGGTGGTCAGGGTCGAGGCGACGTTCGCCTCGGTGGGCCGACGGGCCTCTTCATGCCCCGACCTGCGCTTGCTGTTCCGGGGCCAGGTCTCGGGGTTGCTTCCGAAGGAGGCCCGGGCCGAGCTCGCGGCGGCCGAGAAGGAGTTCGACGCCCGGATCCTCGAGGTTTCGCAGCTGCGCCAGGGCACCGACGCGGCCCGTCAGAAGGCGCGTCTGGCGGTGCTGCGGGTGCTTCGCCTGGTGGAGGAGTCGAGCGCCAAGCTGGTGGCTGACTACCAGACCGGGTCGTACCTCAGTGCCTTGTGGCACGCGGCCGAGCTCAAGTACAAAGCCGGCCGGGCCGAGCGGGAGACCCTCGACGCCCTGATCGAGTACTACTGGTGGCTATGGGACCAGACCGCGTCCGAGGAGGCGCTGCGGGCGGCGGCAGCCTCCTACTATCGGCTGGTGGGGACCGTCTTCCCGGCACTTTCGGACGCCGGCCGCGCCGACGCCCTGAGCTTCTTTACCCAGCGTATGAGCTGTCTTGTCGAGCGCCGGAGCAGGGTGTTCTGCACCCTGGCCAGGGACCGTCGCGAGTTCTGGAAGAACGTCAACGACCGGGCATGGAGCGCGCTGGTGGGGGACGCGGCCTGGGCCGCTGTCGACGACCTCAGGCCCGAGTGCGGGGGTGAGCCGGTGGTCACCGGCGCGGCCCCCGACCCGGTCGCCGAGCTGGCCGGGGCCTTCCTGTCGAGCCTCCTGCTCGAGGAGGAGTACGCCTGGCTCGCGCCCGAGACCACGACCAACCTGGACATCCTCTCGATCCTGGTCGAGCGCGAGGAGGACGGGCTCGCAAACAGCGAGCTCCACCTCCTGCTCGACCGCGCGTTCGAGGCCGGGATCGGTCGTGACGAGGCCGCGCTGCTCGCCGACCAGCCTCTCGGCGAGACGGCGCGGGTCGGGATCTTCGCCATGCGCACCCTGCGGGCCGAGCTGGTTCTCGAGCGCAAGCTGCTGGCGCTTGAGGCCGCCCACCGCCGGCAGGTGTCGGTGGTGCTCGGTCTCGTCGACACCGTGGCCGCCGCGTGGCGGCAAGGCGCGGTCACTGCCGGTGGTCTGGCCACGGCCGACGCCATGAAGGGCGCGGAGCCCGGCCTCAAGGTGCTGGCCCTGTTGGCCATCACCCATAAGCTGCTCGGCGACAGCCTCAGCGTCACCATCACGACCCCGGTCCAGGACGTGCTCACCGAGGTGGCCTTCAAGCCGGCGGTCGGGCTGTTCGGCGGCACGGTCAAGACCTCGGTCGAGAAGGCCTGGGAGCAGCACCTCGAGCAGGTCGCGGAGATCAAGCGGCAGATGGCGCTGCTCGGCGCCCTGCGGCAGGAGATCACCAGCACCGCTGCAGCGAAGCCCTACCTCGAGGCGCTGGTCCGCGGTGATCCGATGGCCTCGCCGCTCGGACGACGGGCGCCCACCACCCTGCGCGCCCTGCTCGAGGACAGCGACTTCATCCAGGCGACCAACGGCGGCCTACCGTGGCTGCTCGAGCCGTTCTGCGAGCTGTCGTCCCAGCGTAACGCGCTGCTGCTCCGCGCCGCGGCCTTCGAGCTCGAGGCCAATGCGCGACGCGCCGCGGTGCGGGTGGCGGCGATGCGCGGCCTGCCGGTCGAGAACCCCGAGCTCAAGCTGACCCACGCGTCTTTCGAGGAGATCTTCAAACCGGGCCGGCCGCCGCCGGCGTTGGTCGGCGCCTCGGACCAGCTCATCAGCAACATGCCGGTTCTCGGCGGCCTGTGGACGGTCTACAACCTGCCGACCGCGGTCACCCAGACCATCGACTACCTGTACGGCAACATCCAGAAGCAGGATGACTACCTCGCGGCCCTGGTGCGCCAGCAGCAGAGCCTGATGATGGTGGTCAACGCGCTGGAGACGGTGGGCTTCGACTACGGCCGGATGAAAGCACGCTGGCTCGACATCCACGAGTCAGACCACCTTGCGCTGCTCAACGGCTCGAGCGAGTATGCGAACGCCTACCGCCGGATCCGCGACCACGAGCTCGAGTTCGAAAAGCGGCTGGTGGTGTCCCGGCAGCGCGAGCTGAACCGCCGTGCGCTCACCCCGGCGGGCCAGACCCAGCTTACCGCGGTGCAGAGCCGGCAGGATCTCGAGTCCGCCGACCTCGCGGTGCGGGCCGCCTCCGCGAAGCTGGCGGGCTTCGCCTTGACCGGGGACTACGGGGCGGCGGCCCAGCAGACCCGCGCGCTCGAGGGGCTCGAGGCGCAGCGGCGTCGGCTGCTCGGGATCAAGCCCGAGACCGTCGACCTTTCCCAGGTCGCCCACGCCTTCGAGGCCGAGGCCGTCCGGCGCGAGCTGGTGGTCGTCTACACCGGGCTGTACCAGTCGACGGTGAGGGAAATGGTGCTGTCCCTGGCCAGCGACGCAATCGCCGACAGCATCGTCGCGAACCTCTCCGGGTGGGTCGGCAAACGCTTCCCACGCGACGCGGGCGGGGTGGACCTCGCCGGAAAACTCTACGGCAAGCTCAACCCGTGGGCCGGGGTGTTCTCCGAGCAGGGCGTGTTTAACACCTTCCAGAGCGGCCTCGAGGGCGCCGCGAAGTCGACCGCGGCCCAGGTCCTGGCGGGCCTCGACCACCAGTTCACCGAAGGCGAGATCGAAGGCGCCCTGGACTTTGTCTACGACGTCGTCAAGGAGGTGTCGCAGAACATTCGGGAGCGGCCGCTGGTCGGCGCCCCGGAGCAGGTGCTCGACCGCGCCTCGGACGTGGCTCTCGAGGAGGCCCTGAGCCGCAGGATCGCCGAGCTCGAGACGTTCCAGATGGCCGAGATCGAGCCGCTGCTGCGGCGCCTGGGGCAGATCGGGGACGACCCGGACTTCGACTTCCAGCGCGAGCAGATCGTGCGCCAGATCGCCGAGCGCGTCGCGGCGCCGGGGCAGGTCGCGCTGCGCGCGGAGATCGCGGCGCTGCTCGCCGGTGCGGGCGACTCCTTCGAGCGGCGGCTCGCGGCAGAGAACGAGCTGGTGGAGTCGGCGGCCCGGATCGCCATCGGAGTCGCCGAGCTCGAGGCGCGCAATCGGTTCCGCGATGCCGAGGAGGGCTCCGACCCCAGGCGAGCCGCGGCCCGCGCCGCGGCTGCCGCCGACGTGCTCTCCCGGCTGCGCAGCGAGTCGGTGGCGGTCGAGGACCTCCGACGCCTGGTAGACGCCAACGACCCGACGGGGCTGAGCCGCCGCCTGCTCGGCGCCGAGCTCGACATCGACACCGTCCGCAGCGCCTTGAGGCGGGCCAGAAAGAACCAACCCGAGCGGGCGGGGGAGATCGACGCCATCGCCGACCAGGTCGACGCACGGCGGATCGAGATGGTGCAGGGGCTGATCGACGACTTCATGGCGGCGTCCGGCCTCGGCAACCAGGTGGTGGCCATCGTCCAGGGCGGCGCCGCCAAGGGCAACCCGGAGTACCAGGGGTTGTTCGGCGACATCGACTTCACGGTCTTCGTGGCCCCCGGAGCCAACGACAACGAGATCAAGCAGCAGATCCTCAACTTCTTCAGAGAGCGCGCCTTCCCGCTGGCCACCCAGGAGGAGCGCTCGCCGATGGACACCGAGACCTTCGTCCAGCCCGCGGGCCGCCTCGATGCGGCGGACACCCCCTTCGGTACGCTGATCCTGGATGCCGCGGTCAAGCGCAAGGATGCCACCCGCTTCTACTCCGAGGGCGGCGGCAAGTGGGCCATGAACAACTACGCCTTCAGCGGCAAGGGGCTGTGGGGCGACGTCGGCGAGATCCGCAGGTGGACCCGCGCAGAGCCCCGTGAGGGCTACGGCCTGGCCCTCGATATGGCCCGCCATCTCGGCTTCCTCAGCGATCCGCGGAGCACCCCCGACAGCCTGGCCCGGATGACGCCCGAGCAGCGCCTGCGGCAGCTCGACGGGGTGCTCAAGGACAGCAAGTACTTCCTCAGGCTGGTCGACGCCTACGTGATGGGCCATGACGGTCTGGGCAATTCGCTCTACAACAATCGCATGCAGTGGCGCCAGGACAGCGGCCCGGACGCCAGCTACCACGCCCAGATCGCCAAGGACGTCGAGGCCCTGGTGACCGCAGGCAGCGGTGCGCAGCGGCAGCGTCTCCAGGCGGTGGCCGGCGGTCTCGAGGGTGAGGCGCTCAGGGCTGCCACGCGCTCGGTCTTCAGCGCCGAGGACCTGCCCATGGTGCGGCTCCTGGCCGGGATGAAGCAGAAGGGCGACAACCCCGACCCCTGGGCGGTAGTCGGCGGCGACACGCCGGAGACCAGGGCGGCCAACGCCGCCGCGCTGGCCGCCTGGATGCAGGACATGGCGCCACGGATCCTCGCCGAGACGGCGGCGGTGTGGCAGCGCGAGCACGAGCGGGCCGTGGCCAGCGGCGACGAGGACGCCATCAGGGCCGTGCGCACGGACGCCCACCGCATCGCCACCACGGTCGGCGCCGCGGACATCTACGACTCGGTCGGCGCCAAGGCCATGCTGCAGCCCCCGGTGCGGGTTCGCGAGGTCACGGACGAGAGCGGCCGGACGCGGCTGGTCGAGCAGAGGCTGAGCACCGAGGAACACCTGGCCGACCTCCGACGGGGCATCGAGGCCGACCGCCAGCGAAGGCAGCGGTTGGCCGACGAGATCGAGACCCGGCAGCAGGAACTGCGGCGGCGCTACCCGCCCGATCGGGAGCTGAGCGAGGCCGACCGGGCGGGGTTGGAAATCGGGATGAGGGCGATCTATGAGGGCGTGCTCGGTCGCGCCGAGCTCCAGGACGTGGACAACCCGGCGCCCTGGCTGATGTTCTGGATGCGGCGGTGAGAGGCCCTAGCCTGCTCCTGGGCTGTGTCGCGGCCGCCGCGCTGTGCTGCCTGCCGGCGGCGGCCCAGGACGCCCAGGAGCGCCGCGAGGCCGGGCCGCCGTCCTGGGAGGAGGCGCTGCCGATACCAGAGGCCGTGCCGCTCGAGGGAGACCAGAAGGACCTGCGCCTCGAGCTGGTGGTGCACCGCTGGTCGGACCGCGGGCCCCAGGACGAGGGCGGCCAGCGGTTCGAGGTGTCGGTTGCCGAGCAGCCGGCGTTCGTCAGGAACGTCCGCTGGGAGGGCGGCCCCCAGCTCGATTTCGCGCCGGGCGAGCACTCCAAGACGGTGATCCTCGTCTTCGACACCGCGGCCGAGCGTGCGACCGGAGAGGACCGGGAGGAGGCCCGGATCGTGCTGCGGGTCGAGGCCCGTCACGAGGCCGTGTCCCCGCCGGAGCGGGAGGTCGCGATCCCACTCCGGTTCTCTCGGGCGACGGCGCCCGGCGCGGCCACGGTGGCGGTGTGCGCCCTCCGGGGCGACGCGCCCGAGGACCTGCCGGTCGAGCGGGCCTTCGAGCACTGCGACCCGGAGCGGGCGCCGGTGCTGTGGAGCGACCGGATCGGGGTGTTCTTCACTCCTGCCCGTGACCTGCGCGAGCCGATCGGCGAGAGCCAGTTCTTCAACTGGCGGATCCTGGGCCCCAACGGCGCCCGGGTGGCGGGCGGCGAGTTCCGGGACCGGGGCGCGGCCGGCGCGCCCGAGCTCACCATGCCCTTCGCCGTCGAGGGCTCACCCGGCCGCTTCGCCGTGCCGGTCGAGCTGTGGAACCCCCGGGACGACCCCGACCCGGCCAGGGCCCGCGCGGGCCCGGGACGTTACACGGTACAGACCGTGAGCGTGCGAATGGAGGGCTCGGCGGTGTTCGGCCAGGGCGAGGCGACACCGTACGTCGACGGCGAGTGGCAGGACGAGGGCAGCTTCGAGGTGGCCGCCGTGCGGCTCGTCTTCGCCGGCTTCGTGGCCGAGGAGGTGTCCGAGCTGCCGCTGCCCGGCAGCGCCTACTCAGGAGCTCTGACCATCGGCCCGCCGCGGGTCTCAGGCTCGAGTGCGACGGTCGATATGCGCGCCCGCTGGCGGACCCGGCCCGACCGGCCGGAGCAGCGCGCGGTGAGCCGCCTGAGCGTGGACTTCCCGCCCGAGCTCCAGCCAGAGTACCTGAAGGTGGGCCGTCTCGACGCCAGGCTCGAGGTGATTGAAGCCTCGGGCGCATCCTTCCCGCTCTTCTTCACGGGCGGCGTGCACCGGCTGGTGACCACCACCACCGTGCCGCCCGACCGGCATCTCGTGGAGGGTGACGCGATCCCCTCCTTCTGGGCGCCGCTCGAGCAGAAGCCCGAGGGGTGCACCGGCGGCTACTGGGTGTGGACGCAGTGGCAAGGCAACCCTTTCTACAACCCCGAGCCCACCGAGGGCAGGTGCACCGTCCGCCTGGAGCTTTCGGGCGGCGACCGGAGAGCGCGCTTCGGCGACCCCGAGCGCGACCTGGCCGGGCACCTGCACGACCCGGCCACCCTGTGGGTTATCCCGGTGTTCTACAGCTTGACCGACGACCGCCACCCGTGGAGCAGCGGACAGAAGCTGAACCTCCGCTCCTACGGCTACGCCATCTACTCCAGCCGGCCCTACACCGGACCGGGACCGGCCGGAAGACCGACTGGCGGCGGGGTCGGGCCGGAGGTGGAGGAATCGGCCGGGCCGATCGCCGAGGACGCGGACGTCGCTGCAGGCGGGGCGGCGGGCGCGACAGAGGGTCAGGAGCGGGGCGAGGCGGCGGGCGCCGGGGGCGGTGCGGGATCCGTCACGGACACCGGGCCCGTGACAGCCGAGCCACCGGCGACCGGGCGGGTCGACGCCTCGCGCCCCGGCAGCCTGGACCCGGACCGCCAGCCCGAGGTGGCGAACCTGGTCCGCGAGTGGCTGTCGGTGGCCGAGCCGCCGGAGAACGCGGTCCCGGGGGTGAGCTTCCGCTACGACGAGCTCGGCCGGAAGATCGGCGGCGGCGGCGTGACCGGACGGGCGATCTCGAGCCACGGCTCGGTCGACTACGGCGCCGGCGTCTCCTCCGAGGCAAGGGTGTGGTCCGCCCTGAGGACCGGGCTCGACTCGATCGACCACTGCACCCTCGAGGAGTACGTCGTGGCCCGGCTCGAGGGGCTTTCCGTCGATCCCTGCCGCGGCCGCTACGGCGCAGTGCGCGACCTCGGCGGCGCGCGGCTCGCCGCGGCCCGGGCCGAGGTGCAGGCCGCCGGCTTCGAGGTTGCGCTCTCGCCCGGCTCGCCGGCGTCCACGAAGGATGGGGAGGGCACTGTCGAGCGGCAGGATCCGCCGTCGTGGCAGCACCTGCGGCGCGGCCAGACCCTGACCCTGGTGGTGCATGCTCCCTACGTGGCGCCGGCGATCACGGCGCCTGATCTGGTCGGCCTGAGCCGGCCCGAGGCCAGGCGCCGGCTCGAGGAGCGTGGCCTGGTCGCGGCCCTGCGGCCGGGGTCACCGGCCGCGAGGCCGACGGACTCGGACACCGTCGAGGCCCAGGATCCCGTTGCCGGAACCCGCCTTGAAGCGGGCGCCCAGATCGCCATCTGGGTGCGCTCGCCCTTCGTGGCCACCACCACCATCCCCGACCTGGTCGGCATGTCCACCCGTGAGGCGAGGGCGGCCCTCGCCGCGGCGGGCGTCGACCCTGCCGCCGTCGAGCTGGTGCCGGGAGCCCCCGCCCCCAGCCCGACCCTGGCCGGCGCGGTGGAGGCGCAGGAGCCCGCCCCCGGCGTGACGGTGGCGCCGGGGAGGCGGGTCACGCTGAGGGTGCACTCGGGCTTCGTCGACCTGCGAGCCGTTCCTGCGCTGGTCGGGCTGTCCGTCGGCGAGGCGAAGCAGCGCCTCGCGTCCCAGGAGCTGGCGGTGGCTCTCGCACCGGGTTCGCCGGCGTCCGTTCCCGGCGAGGACGGAAGGGTCCAGGCCCAGTCTGTCGCCGCCGGCTCGTCGGTGAGCGCGGGTGCCGTGGTGACCCTGTCGGTGTACAGCCCGGGCGTTGCGCCGCCGGCGGTGCCCGCGCCGGTCAGGGAGACGACCGTGGGTGAGCAGCCAAGCCTTGTGTGTCCGCAGCGCCTGATGAGGCAGGTCGTCGGCGGCACCTTCAACTACTGCCCCGACATGTGGTGGTCCTTAGCCCCCACGAGCGGGAGAATCACCGGCAACAGGTGGGGCAGTCAGTTCTCCTGCTCCTACCACGTGCCGGACCCGCCCCCGGGCAGGGGGGGCCAGTACTGCAAGGAGCCGGACACCTTCATTCGTGTCCACTGGATCGCCGCCGATGCGACCGACGTCGACCCAAGTGGGCACGAGAACTTCTGCAAGCCGGACCATCTCGTCGACCCGAACGTGGACAACGCCGAGAGGTTTCGCAGGGGAGAGGATCCGATCCTGGGGCCGGCGCACTGGGACCTGTACAGCCGCACGCGGAAGGTGCGCGTACGCCTCTATCACGTCGGTTGGGACGAGCGGATGGGACTCGATCTCGGCCGGAAGATGATCCAGGAGATCGCGCCCTTCGCACTGCCGTGCGGCCAGGATGGTCGCCCTCCGCTTCCCCCCGCGCCGACGCCGGTCGAGACCGAGCCAGTGGTCGGCTTCGTCTTTCCGCCCTACGGGGGGCTGGTGCAGGGATACCGCCAGGGTGAAAGGATTCTCATGGGCGCTTCTTCGGGCGCGGTCGACTACGTTATCTGGACGGGCAACGCCTTTTACCAGTACGACAGCGCGGGAAAGCTGACCGGCATCCTCGAGCGCACCTGGACCAACGAGAACTTCGACGGGCACTACGCGGTCGGCGGAGAGGTCAGGAACGCGACGAACGAGCCCACCGGCAACCGCTGGTACTGCCTGGTGTATGGAAGATCTCTCTGACGAGGAAGGGTAGATGTTCGAGCACACGAGATGGTGGCCTGCCGGGGTGGCCCTGTTGTTCTGCCTGACGACGGTTGCGGCGCTCGTCTCCGCGAGCGACGCCGCCCGCGGCACCGTCGTCGCCATCGCCGAGGGCCAGGTCGGACTCGAACTCGCCGGCGGCACCTTCTCCTTCGGCTCGGCGGTGGAGATCCTCTACGCGACCCCGGACGGCGACGAGATCTCCTATGGCCTCTGGTGCATCGACAATGTCCGCGAGAGCCTGCGCACGGCGACGGGCGCCGACCGCCTTTGGGCAATCAGCGCCCGCCCGGCCGAGGCCCGGGCGGAGGCGACCGTGGGCCTCGCGGCGCGGGTGATCGTGCTCGAGGATGACGCGCACCTTCAGTGGCTCGAGCGCGCCTCGTCCTCCGGCTGCCGCGGCGCGCAGATGAGGTTGGCCAAGCACTACCAGCACGGCTGGGGGGTGGTGCAGGACTGGGACCGGGCCTTCGAGCTGGTGCGCGCGGCCGCCCAGAAGGACCACTTCGACGCCCGTCGCGAACTCGCCGGCATGCTCGACAGCCGCGCCATGATGCTCGAAGGCGCCGAGAAGCAGGCGGCGTGGCGCGAGGCCTTCGAGGTGTACCTCGCCCTCGCCGAGGACGGGTTCGCACCGTCGTACAGGCTGGTCGGCCACAGGTACCTCATCGGCCAAGGCACCCAGGTCGACCTCGCGGCGGCGGAGCGGTGGTATCGACTGGCCGCTGAGCATCGCGAGTTCCCCGACCAGGAGCCGCTGACCGACCTGGCGGGCACCCTCGGGGCGGTGTACAGGCAGCAGGAGAGGGCGAATCAGCTGCTCCGGGAGAGCGCCCGCGCCGGCGGTGCGCGCGCCCGTGCCGAACTCTCGAGTCGGGGAATAGGCTGGTGACGCGGCGGGGAGTGACGACGATGATCGTTGGATGCAGGGTAGCTGCCGCAATGGCGCTAATATCGACGGTCCTCCTGGCGGCGCCGGTCCGGGCGGACAGCGAGGGCACAGTGTCCTCGGTGGGGGGCGATACGATTCACGTTCTCATCCCCTCCGGCGCCACCGCGGCGGTCGACGACACTGTGACGGTGATGAACTGGCCTGACCGGGACGGCAATGCGACCCACATCGGCCGCTGGCAAGTCACCGAAGTGCGGGGTGACGAGGTCATTGCCGTGCTCCTCGAGGGCTTCGGCCTCCAGCCGTCCGAGGGCATGCGCGCTCTGGTCAGGTCGTCGCGCGGACCTGGCTTCACTCAAGGGCCCGATGTCCGGGTTCCCGGCAGCGACAGCTCCTTCGTGCCGGGGAAAGTGACCGAGGTCCGCGGCCAGGACGTCACGATCCAGCTCGATCGCGACGCCTTTCCGGTGGTCGGCGATCGGGTCGAGCTGAGCTTCTCCTTCGGCGACGACACCATCGTCGTGGGCGCCTGGCGGGTCAGCGGGGTGAGGGGCAACGGGCGGGTCGACGCCGAGGCCGTCGATGCCAAGGGCGAGCCGACCCCGACGATGGATGCCGCGATCTTCGCGACCGGAGCGGGGGCCGGCGAGGAGCCGCAGAAGGTGCGCGCCGACGCCCAGAGGAGTGATTCCGCGGCGGAGATCTTCGACGAGGGGGTGCGCCTGGAGTCGCAGGACGCGGTGCGAGCCCTCGAGCTGTTCGTCAAGGCCGCCGGCCTCGGCCATGCCGAGGCCGCGGAAAAAGCTGGGAGTGCCTTCCACTATGGCCTCGGTGCACCGCGGGATGACGCGGCCGCCCTGCGCTTGTACCGTCAGGCCGCCGAGGCAGGCCGACCCGCGGCGCAGAACAACTACGCCGTCTTCCTTGCGACCGGCCGGGGCGGCATGGCCGTCGACGACGCACAGGCCGTCGAGTGGTATAAGAAGGCCGCGGCGCAGGGGAACAGGTTTGCCCAGACCAACCTCTGCGTCCGGTATGGGGACGGGATGGGAGTCGAGAAGGACTTCGACGAGGCCTTCCGTTTGTGCCGGCTGGCGGCCGCGCAGGACCACCCGCAAGCGTTCGACCGCCTCGGCTGGATGTACCAGTTCGGGCTCGGCGTCGCGGTCGACCTGGCCGAGGCCTTCCGCTACTACGAGCGCTCGGCGAAGCTGGGCGACGCGAACGGCCAGAACAACCTGGGCTACCTCTACGAGCAGGGCTGGGGCGTGGCCCGCGACCTCCAGCAAGCTCTCTACTGGTACCGCCAGGCCGCGGCGCAGCGTTTCGCCACGGCAGAGTGGAACCTGGGCCGGATGCACCAAAACGGGCTCGGCATGCCGGCCGACGAGAAAATGGCGGTCGAGCACTTGCGACGGGCGGCTCGCGGCGGCCACGAGTTGGCGAGGAAGGTCCTGCTGGAGAAGGGCCTGGACTGGTGGTGAAAGTGATCAGATCGAGGTCGTCCTCAATTTTCTCTTTCGGATGCCTGTCGCCGGGGTCGATTTGGCCTAGATCGGTGTCCGTCCGCGTGATCCACGGATCATAGCCCGCGCCGCCGGCCGGTGGACAACCAAACCATTGCGCACCCGCGGTTGTCACCCAGCAGTGACCGAGCGTTTGCGGCGAAGCCGTTCGCAGCCAGGCAGTCGGCGGGCAGTTGTCGAGGGGGCTGATGGTTGCCGTGCCGGCCGCGCTGGTTGGCGTTCAGATCGGCTGCTTGCCGCGGACCATCTGCGGATGCAGCATTTCGCGGCCCCGGTGGCATTAGTCGGAAGCCTGCGCGGGATGACCAGTCAGCCGGTCGGGATGTGGCGCCGCCCCCAGCGCCGCTCAGTGAGCAGATAGGACAGCAGCGCCACCATGAGCGCCGCTACCAGTCCGCTCAGCAGGGCGCCGGCTGCTGCCCCGGAGATCGACCCCGCGGCTTCGTGGATGGCGCGGGCCAACCGCAAGACCGGCTCGTGCCAGAGAAACAGGCTGTAGCTGATCAGTCCCAGGGCTGCTAGCGCGCCGTTGCCGAGCAGCCGTCCGAGGGCGCTGGAGGACGCCGCACCGCCAGCAGGCCGTGCCGCTGACGGCCCTTGCTGCAGGTGTGCCGCCAGCACGACCAGCCCCAGCGACACCAGTAAGGCCGGTTGTCCGAGCAGGCGCCAGCCCGGGTCCGTGATCAACACCATCAGCGGAAGTCGGCTCAGCGCCAGTGCCCAGCCCAGCAACAGGGCCAGGGCCAGGTGATCCAGGAGCAGGCGGCCAGCCGGGCGCCAGATCGGTGCGCGGCGATCGTTCGCCTCCAATCGCGCCGCGAGGCTGGCGGCGGCCATGCCGCAGGCGAAGGCGAAGCACTCGCCTGGCAACTGTCGTTCTACGAACAGCCCCAGCAGCGGCGGCGGGTAGGGAATGGCGCGGCCGCTGACTGGATCGAAATAGATCAGCAGCTCCGGCGGGATGTTGGTGATCAGCCAGGGCGCCAGCAGGGCTGGCGCCCAGAGTCGCCAGGCCAGGGTCAGGCCCAGCGCCGCGGCCAGGGCGGGCCAGGCCCGGCGGCCGGTGAACCAGGGCACCAGCCAGGGCAATAGAAGATAGAACTGGGCCTCGATGCTCAGGCTCCACAGGGCCATATTGAGCCCGAAGGAGCTGGCGCTGCCTGGATGCAGGAAATGCAGTAACAGCCCATGGGCGGCCAGGTTCAGCAGCCCGAGTTGACTGGCGAGCAGGGCGAGCCCGCCGGGCAGCAGCGGCAGTACCAAGCCGAACAGCAGTGCCAGATGCAGATAGAGTGGCGGCAGCAGGCGCCGTGCGCGCCGTCGAAAATAGCCCCCCAGGCCGGGCCGTGGCCCATTACCGGCGGCATGGCGCAGCCAGGGCAGGGCGAGCAGAAAGCCGCTCAACACAAAGAATAGTTGTACCCCGAGCAGTCCGCTCTCGGCGAGGGCGGCGGCACTGCCGGGCTGAGCGCTGCCGAGGCCACTGCCGAGGCTGGCACCGAACAGGGCGCGGGCATGGAACGCCACCACCCAGAGGATGGCCAGTCCGCGCAGCCCGTCGAGGGCCGGATTACGCTGCTGGATGGCGGCGATGGCTGTCATGACGGAACCGGTGGAGGGGGTGCAGCTGCAGCCACACCTGCAGCCGCATCGCTGTTGCTCGGGCGGGCGGTGTTCAGGCTGGCTCCGAGACCTCTTTGAGGGCGAGGGCGTAGAGGCCGGCGCCGAGGGCGCCGAGGCCGAGTATCAGGATCACCGTGGCGGCGTCGTAGAGGTCGCCGAGGATGCCGATGAGGCCGCCGCCAAGCATGGCCACGCCGATGACCGTGTTGCTGACCGCGACCATGGCGGCGCGGGTGTCGCTGCTGGCCATGTCGACCAGATAGACCTTGCGGCCCAGGCGCACCCCGGCGTGGGCGACATTGAGCACCAGGAACAGCCCGGCGAAGGCCAGCGGACTCGCCAGCAGGCCGCCGTCGAGTCGGTACAGCCCGTAGGTCAGCACCCCGAGCAGCCCGGCCAGCAGGGCCGACAGCACCATCACCAGGCGCGACGAGCGATCGCTGAGGCGCCCCCAGAGCGGGGCGCTGAGGCTGCTGGCCAGGCCGCTGGCGATGATCATGGCGCCGAGGCCGGCGATGTTGCCACCGCTCGCCGCTTGTGCCAGCAGCACATAGAAGGGCGGCGCCAGGGCGACGCTGAGCAGGGCGATGCGCACCAGCACGAAGTGGCCGAAGCCGGGATCGGTGCGCAGCAGGGCGATGCTCTGGCGGGCGCTGTCGAGGGCGTTGCCGCCACCGGTGGTGGCGCCGGGTTGCTCTGCGATGAACTGAAACAGCAGTGCGGCGAGGATGTAGATCAGCGCGGCGCCGCCGAGCAGGCTGACGAATACCCCGGTGCTGAACCCAGTGCTGAACCCGGTCGCAAGTTCCAGATAGAGCCCCAGCACCAGGGTCAGGGCTCCAGCGATGCCGGCGGACAGGCCCATGAGGTTGCCACGACGGGCCTTGGAGACGGTCTTGCCGAGCACGTCCTTGGCCGCCACCGAGGCCAACCCGCGGGAGAGGCTGAACAGCAGCAGGAGGGCGACGATGACCCCGCCGGCGAGGGCGCCGGTGAGGGTTGCCGCGGCCAGGGCCATCAAGGCCAGGCTCGCGGCAGACAGCAGCGCTCCTAGAATCCAGACCCCCTTGCGGATCGGCAGCAGGCGAATGTAGGCAGCCACCGCCAGTTGCGGCAGCAGGACGCCGGCCTCGCGGATCGGCACCAGCAGCCCGACCAGGCCGGCCGGGGCGCCGATCACGCCGAATAACCAGGGCAGAATCAGCTTGGCACTGCCCAGTTCGTCCGCCACTTTGGTCAGTAGGTTGGCGCCCAGATAGGCGAAGAAGTTGCGCGGCTGGTCGTGGCAGGATGCCGCTGGGATATCCTTGCAGACGCGGGCATCCTCGTCGCCGGTGATGAGATCGTAGAGATTGCCCAACCTGCCCTGGGGTGCCGTTGCCGGGGAATCGTCGGTGGTTGCGGCCTGGTTCATGCTGTTTCGAAAGGGTCTGTCTGCTAGGGTACGGGCGACCCCGGAACCTCCGCCCACCGGGATCAGTCGCACTGGCGGGTAGCGGCGGGTGCCGGCGAGTCACAGATCAGCAGGTTGGTCTGGCGCCTTGTGGTCCGCGTCTCCCGGCAGTTGCCGTATGTCTCTTCCTACAGGAGGACAACGTGGTCAAAGCGCAAGCCAGCATCGAGATCCACCGGCCCCCGCGGGCGGTGTACACCTTCATTGCCGAGGACTTCGAGCGCAACTATCCGCGCTGGTCGCCGGAGGTCAAGGAACTGCGCATCCTCTCTAAGGGGCCGCTGCGGGTTGGTAGCTTCGGGCGGCAGATCCGCGTGGATCAGGGCCGGCGCAGTGATTCTACCTTTCGCATTACTCGGATGATGCCGCCGGGCGAGGTCCCGGCGGCAGCCGCCACTGTCAGTCCAAATGGGGCCAGGGCCGGCATCGGCACCCGCGTGGCGCCGGGGCGGCTGACGGTGGAAAGCACCTCCGCGCCGCTGTTTCTGGTGGATTATCGTTTGGAGCCCACCGCCGACCATACCAGGCTGACCTTCACCTTCGAGATCAGGCGGGTGGAGCTGATGATGAAGCCGTTTGAGAAGCTCATCCGCGTTGCCGTGCAAGATGGCGCCCACCGCACGGTGCGCAACCTGAAGCGCCTGATCGAGGCCGACGCCGCGGCGACCACGGCCTAGGGCGCCCGCATGTCCCTGCTGTCGGCGCGGCCGCCATTGCGGCTGCCGGTGCGGCTTCAGGCGCACAGAACCGCCAAGCCCGCCAGCGCCTCGTTTCCCGTTCGTCACCCTGAGGACTCTCCCGATGCATTTCGAAGTCGAAAAAGATCCGGACATGATTCCGGCGGTCCTGGCCGAGATCCTCGACAACTGTGTCAATGGCGTGACCCTGTCCGACCCTGACCTGCCGGACAACCCAATCGTCTATGCCAACGAGGTCTTCGAGCGCATGACTGGCTATAGCCGCGACGAGATCGTCGGGCGCAACTGCCGGTTCCTGCAGACCGACGATCAGGATCAGGATGCCCTTGCTGCCATCCGCGCGGCGCTGGCGGAGCAGCGTCCGGTGGAGGTGACCCTGCGCAACTATCGCAAGGACGGCAGCCTGTTCTACAACCGCCTGTCGATCCGCCCGCTGTTCGATGGCCAAGGGCAGTTGCTCTACTATCTGGGGGTGCAGTACGACGTGACCGAGCAGGTGGAGGCGCAGCAGGAGATCGCGCGGCTGACCAAGCTGCTGGGCCAGTCATGACAAGGCTGCCGAAGCGCCTTGGTCGCTGAGTCTCCGCTTCAGCGGGGTCTGACCCCGTTGACACCGCAGTGCTTCGCCGTGGGTTGGTAACGGTCCCGGGCGTTGCGGTTGGGGCGGCTCAGGCCGGGTGGTTGGTGGCGGCCGATACCCGTGAGCCGGGCCGGCGGCGGCGCACCCAGAGCGCACGCAGGCCCAGCAGTATCAGGCCCAGCAGCGTCAGGCCCGCCAATCCGACGCCGACCAGCAGCGCGCCTGGCCAGTGCGGCCCGCCCGGCGCTGCCGCGGCCTCGGCGGGGGCCGTTGCCGGTGCGGCTGGTGTGCTCGCGGATGGCGTCGGGTCCGGTGTTGGCCCCGTCGCTATCGCGACCTGATCCGGGCGCCAGTCTGGCGTCTGCCGGCGGGCGGCGACCGCCAGGGGCGCCACGGTCAGTTCCCAGGCTGGCAGAGTCGCGGTCTCCCAGGTGCCGGTGGCGATGCGCCACCAGGTCAGCGCTACCGGCTCGGCGCGATAGTCGCCGGCGGCGGGGGCGATGATCAGCAGGCGTTCGCTGCGATGGCCGACGATGCCCGCGGGCCCGGTCTCGTTCCATAGCCGCGGCGCGTCCGCGCTCACCTCCAGGCCCGGCGGCAGTGCCAGCGGCAGTGGTGGCAGGTCGGCCGCCGGCAGGCCCTCGGCGCGCAGGGTCAGCAGGCGCGAGATGGCCTGACCTGGCGCCAGCCGCACCTGGCTGGGGCCGGCCTCGGTCAGGGTCAGGGCGTGCGCCGGCAACCAGGTCTGTTCGGCCGCTGCCGGCGGCGGTGCGGCAACGCTCAGGGTCAGTGGCGACGAGGCCAGTGCGGCCGGGCCGCTGCCGTCCGGACCCCAGGCATCGAAGCGCAACGGCGGGATCTCGAGCGGACCGGGTTCCGTTGGGAACAGGGCATAGCGGCGCTCCAGTATGACTGGTGCCGCGCTCGTGTCAGCCAGCGTCCGGCGTGTCTCCCCTAACAGAAACAGCCGGGCCGACCCGATCCGTGGTGGGTGGAAATGTCCCAGCGGCGGGGTCGGAGCCCGTACCTCGATGGTCAGCAGCACCTGCTCGCCAACTCGCGCCTGGGGGCGACTGAGGCGGGCGTCGATGTGCGCCACCGGGGGTGCCGCGGGTGTTCGGCCGGGATCGGGTTGCACCCCGGCGGGCGCCGGGCGCAGAGCGAACGCCACCCCGCTCAGCATGAGTAGCAACCAGACCAGCGTCAGGCGATGCTGCCAGTACCGTCGTTGTCTGCTCATTCGGGGGCGCGCTGGGTGTGGTCGGGGTCAAGAACTGCTGCCCGGGGCCTCGGTGCCGCCGGCGTCGGTGGCAGCGACCGGCGGGACCACCGGGACCGCATCCAGGTTGGAGCGTACCTGTGCATAGTCGCGCCCGCGGGCATCGTCGACGATCGCCTCGGCGGCCCGGTCGGAGATGCCGAGTCCCTCCAGCGTCTCGGTGGCGAGGCGCAGGCTGGCCTCTACTGCCTCGGGAAAGGCCTTGCTGGCGCCGGCCCGGAACAGGGCGTCGCAGGCGACCAGGTCGCGGGCCCGGGCCACGATAATCACCCCAGGGGCATGGCCGCGGACCAGGCTGGTGGCGGCCAGGGTCGCCTGTTGATCGTCGAGGGTCAGCACCACCACCTGCGCCTGGTCGACGCGCGCGGCACTCAGCAGGTGCGGGTCGCGGATATCGCCGTAGAAGACCGGATAGCCATCGCTACGCCAGCGTGCCACCAGCACCGGATTGGCATCGAACGCGACATAGGGGATGCGATGGGCGGCGAGCACGGCGCCGATGGTGTGGCCGACGCGTCCGTAACCGGCGATGATCACCCGCGGTGGGGTCGCGCCAGTACGGCCGGCCTGATAGTAGAAATGCGCATCCACCGGCGGCGCAGCGCTGACTATGCGTCCGCCAGCCCAGGTCCCGAAATGCGCCAGCAGCGGGGTTAGCAGCATGCTGAGCGAGATCAGCGCCACGATCTGCACGAACAGGGCATCGTCCATCAGGCCGGCAAGCTTGGCGGCCCCGAACAGGATGAAGCCGAACTCGCCGGCCTGGGCCAGCAGGAAGGCGACCCGCGCCGCCTCTGCCGGCTGACTGCCGAAGCGTCGGCACAGCCAGTAGAGCACCGCGGCCTTGATCACCAGCAGGGCGAGTAGGGCATCGAGGAACCGGAACGGCTCGGCCGCCACCACGGCCGGGTCCACCGACATGCCGACGGCGATGAAGAACAGGCTCATCAACAGGCCCTTGTGGGGCTCGACGCTGGCATGGATCTGCACGTTGAAGCGTGATTCCGAGAGCATCATGCCGAGCAGGAAGGCGCCCAGCGCCATCGACATGCCGGCGAGGTCCATCGCCCAGGCGGCCACGAACACCGCCGCCATCACCACCAGAAAGAAGGCCTCGCGGTTGTATTGCCGGGCCAGCCATTCCAGCACCCAGGGCATCACCCAGCGTCCCAGTACCACCAACAGCCCCAGCATCAGGGCCGCCCCGGCCAGTTGCCAGCCGATGGCCGTCTCCGCGGGCAGTGGTCCACGGCTCGCCAGCACCGGCAGCAGGGCCAGCATCGGCACCACCGCGAGGTCTTGCAGCAGTAGGATCGCGAATGCGGTCTGGCCGTGGGGGCTGGCGATCTCCCCACGCTCGTAGAGGTATTGCATG
Source organism: Chromatiaceae bacterium (assembly GCA_007693535.1). Classification (GTDB taxonomy): domain Bacteria; phylum Pseudomonadota; class Gammaproteobacteria; order Chromatiales; family Chromatiaceae; genus Lamprobacter. Next base: position 49,860 of record REDK01000158.1, on the reverse strand, counting down.
ACCAGGGCGGTGGAGGAGAGCGCCAGCCCCAGGCCGATCAGCAGCGCCACCGGCCAGGTCCCGAGCAGCAGTCCGAAATAGATGGTCAGGCCCAGCCCGGACAGCAGCACCTGCGCGGTACCGAGCCCGAACAGGGCATGGCGCATCTCCCACAGCCGCCGCGGCTGCATCTCCAGACCGATGACGAACAGCAGCAGGACGACCCCCAGTTCGGTAAAGTGACGGAGTTCGTCCACCCGGTTGGTAATGGCTGGTCCTGGGGTGTAGGGGCCGATCAGTACGCCGGTCACCAGCAGGCCGAGGATCGATCCCAGTCCAAAGTGGCGGAACAGGGCCACTGCGATGGCGGCAACCACCAGTACCACGACGGCGGCCTGAACGAAGCTATCGGGGTCCAGCATGCGGGATGGTTCTCGCGTCGAGGGCGGGGCAGGGGGCGGCGGGCTGATGAACGTGCTTCACGATCATCCGCGAATGCCGCCGGGGCCGCAACGAAGACTGCCAACGCCGGGCGTTGACCTTGCTGCGGCCTTGGCAGCAGTGCCGTTCCGATTCAGCCTGCGCAGCGAGTTCGTCCATGTGTGAACTGTTTGCGATGTCCAGCCGCGTGCCGGCGACGCTGGGGTTCTCCCTGGAGCGCCTGGCCCGGCATGGCGGCGACGAAGGCCCGCACCGCGACGGTTGGGGCTTGGCCTTTTACGAAGGGCCGGATTGCTTGTTGCTGCGCGAACCGCATCCGGCCTGCAAGAGTCCGTTGATGCAGTTCATGGAACGCCAGGGGCTGCGGACGCGCATGGCCGTCTCCCATATCCGCCTGGCCACCTTCGGCGAGCGCTCGCTGCGCAATACCCAACCGTTTTCGCGGGAACTCGGCGGGCATATGCATGTGTTTGCCCACAATGGCGATCTGCCGGCACTGGCCGCCGCCGCAGCGGTTGTGAACCCGGTTGTGACCCCGGTTGCAGCGGCGATTGCGGACTCGGTCCTGGTTCCGGTGACCGCTGGCAGCCGTTTTCGCCCAATCGGCGATTCCGATTCGGAGCGCGCCTTCTGCGGCCTGCTGACCCGCCTGACCCCGCTGTGGGATGCTGCCGCCGGCACCGTCCCGGCGCTGTCGGCGCGGCTCGCGCTGCTGGCCGACTATGCGCGCGAATTGCGCCGATTGGGCTCGGCCAATTTCATCTATGCCGATGGCGATGCCCTATTCGTGCATGCCGATCGGCGGACCCAGGCCGACGGCTGTCTGCGCGCGCCGGGACTCTATCTGCTGCAGCGTTGCTGCTGGCGGGCCGCCCCGGAACTGGCCGAGGCCGGGGTGCGCCTGAAGAGTATCCGCCAGGATGTGGCGCTGGTGGCCAGCGTGCCGCTCACCGATGAACGCTGGCAGCCCTTGGGCGAGGGCGATTTGATCGCCCTCTCGCAGGGCCTGTGTTTTGGCGCGGATGGTCGGCCGGTGAACCCGGAGCAGCTTGACCGAGGATCGGTGCTGGCACCGGTCGCGTCGGCGACCGTGGTCGGGTCGGGGATGCGTTCTGGCGCCGGCTGATGCGCGGCAGTGCGGCTCAGGTCCCGGTGCTGGTTCCGGCTTGGGTTGCGCAAGCATCGCTCGTGTTGTTCGGCGTCAGCGCCATTGCTGGCTCCGCTGGCGCGGCGCCGGGTGTGTTCCAGGCCCCGCTGCCGGCTTTGATGCCGGCCTCGATCGCGACGCGGAGTTCGTCGAGCTGGTGGCTGGCGGTGGCAAAATCGAAGCCTTGTACCTGTTCGGTCAGGCGCGCGGCGAGGCCGCCCAGACGGCCATCGGGGGCCAGGCGTTCGGCCAGTGCCGCGGCCACCTCCAAGGAGGCAGCATCGCAGTCGGCCAGCAGACCGGCCAGGCGGTCGACCAGTTCCTGGGCCGGTCGCAGTTGCCCGGTCTGCAGTGCAGGCTGATGTCCGGTGGCCGGCGCCGCGGGCCGCAGGTCCGCGGCGGAGAGGGCGTCGATGGCAGCACCGGTGCGTGCCAAGGCCTGGATCAGTGCGGCGGTCAGGGGTTCGATCGGCGTCGTCGGCGCCGCTGTGTCGGCATCCGTCAGGGTCTGCTCCAGCGCCGCCTCCAGGGCAGCGGCTGCAGTGGCCACCGCCTGCGCCCCGAGGTTGGCAGCGATGCCTTTTAGGCCATGCAGGCTGCGCGCCAGCCGCTGCCACCGGCCCTGCTGGTCGGGCGGCGCGCTGGCTGCTGCCGCCAGGTCCGTCTGCAGGCGCGCGGCGTAGTCGCGGTATTCGGCACGGAAGCGTCGGAGCAGCTTCAGATACAGACCGATCTTCTGCCGGCAGGCGGTCAGGCCAGTCGCCAGGTCCAGGCCGCTAGCGGCGGGCAGCGATGGCGATGCGCTCGGCTCGGGGAGGGTGGCGCTAGCGGATGCGACCGCTGATCCGTCGGGCCGGCTAGCGGCGCGCCCGGCCGCTCGAGTGGGAGCGATTGGGGCAGCGCTGACCGGGTGCCCGATCCAGCGCGCCAGGGTCGCGTGCATGATCTGCACATCGATGGGTTTACCGATATGGTCGTTCATGCCGGCCGCCAGGGCCTGTTCCCGGTCTGCCGGTAGCGCACTGGCGGTCATGGCAATGATCGGCAGCCGGGTCTGGCCCAGTTCGCCGCGGATGCGCCGGGCCGCCTCGTAACCGTCCATCTCTGGCATCTGAATGTCCATCAGCACTGCGTCGTAATTGTCGGCGGCAACCATAGCAACCGCCTCGCAGCCGTTATGGGCCAGGTCCACGCCGATGCCGATACTGGTCAGCAATGCAATCGCCAGTTGCTGGTTGATCTCATGGTCCTCGACCAGGAGCACGCGGGTGTTCGGCGGCAGCGTGCCGGTGGCGGCCGCGGGCACGGTGGGATCATCGGCGTCTGCTGCTGGTGCCAGCAGGGCCTGCAGTTGGGCCGGGCTCACCGGCTTGGTCAGATAGCCGGCAATGGGCAGTTCACCAACTTCTTCGTCCGCTTCGGCTTGCCCATGGGCGGTGATGATGATGACCCGCGGCTTGGGGTCGATATCGGCTGCCGCGTGGAGCTGGCGCGTCGTCTCCAGCCCGTCCAGATCCGGCATACGCCAGTCCATCAGGACCAGGCCGAAGGGTTCGCCCGTGGCCTGGGCCGCGCGGATCGCGGCCAGGGCGCCGCGACCGTCCGCGGCCTCGGTGACTGGCAGGCCGCGAGCGCGCACCATCGCGGTCAGCACCCGGCGCGCAGTGGCATTGTCATCGACCACCAGCACCGCTGTGGTGATCGCCTCCGCGGCGGTCGTCGCCGCCAGGGCTTGCCGGTCATGCTCGAAGCGGGCAGTGAAATGGAACACGCTGCCGACCTCGGGCGTGCTCTCCACCCAGATATCGCCCCCCATCAGACCGACCAGACGCTTGCAGATCGCCAGCCCCAGCCCGGTGCCGCCGAAGCGGCGGGTGGTGGAACTGTCAGCCTGGGTGAAGGGGCGAAACAACCGCGCCTGCTGGGTCGGGGTCAGGCCAATGCCGGTGTCGTGGATCGAGAAATGCAGTTTGAGGTGCTGGTTGTCGCTTTCGAGCAGGCGCGTACAGACCAGGATCTCGCCGTCTTCGGTGAACTTCACCGCATTGTTGCCGAGGTTGATCAGGATCTGGCCGAGCCGAAGCGGATCACCGAGCAACGCGTCGGGGATGTCCGGGTCGCAGTCGAACAGCAGTTCGATGCCCTTGTCCTCGGCCTTCAGGCCGATCGTCGTGGCCAGGTCCTCGAGGACCTCGGTGAGGCGGAAGCCAGTCGATTCCAGGCTCAGCTTGGCGGCCTCGATCTTGGAGAAATCGAGGATGTCGTTGATGATGCCCAGCAACGACTGGGCCGAGCGATGTGTCTTGTCGATGAAGCTGCGTTGGCGCGGGGTGAGATCGGTCCCGAGGGCCAGATGGGTCATGCCGATGATGGCGTTGAGCGGGGTCCGGATCTCGTGGCTCATATTGGCCAGAAAGTCGGATTTCGCGCGGTTGGCGTCCTCGGCCAGGTCGCGGGCTTGGCGCAGTTCCTGTTCGGCGCGCTTGAGTTCCGTGACGTCGTGGGAGATGCCACAGATGCCGTAGGGCCGGCCCCGATCGTCCAGCAGCGGGAATTTGTAGGTGTAGAACACGAGGTCCTGACCCGCGTGATGGCGGATGTCCTCGACCTGATAGGCCTGGCCATCGACCAGTACCCGATGGTCGTCGCGGCTCAGTTCGGCGGCCAGTGCCGGCGGAAACACCTCGGCGTCGGTATGGCCGAGCGCTTGGTCTTCCGGGATCTGGGCCAGTTCGGCCCAGCGATGATTGACCAGGGTGTAGCGCCCGGCGCTGTCCTTGACATGAATCAGCACCGGCGAGTTATCCAGGATCGCCTGCAGTTCCTCGCGGTTGCGGCGTAGTTCCTCGGTGCGTTCGTGGACCTGCTCTTCCAGGGTCTCGAAATAGCGGGCCTTCTGCGCGCGTGCCTGTTGAGCCTCTTCGGCTTGAGCCTCTTCCGCATCCTCGGCCAGACTCAATGCGGCCTCGCAGCCACGGCGCAATTCGTCGGCGCGCGGCCCCTCGGCGGCGCGGCGCCGGGCCAGGTTCAGGGCGATCAGGGTCTCGGTGAAGGCGGCCAGAAACCCAAGTATCGCCGGCAGGCGTTCCCGCGGCAGTTCTGGGGCTGCCACGGTCGCATCTGCAGTCATGAGTGTCAGGCTACGCTTGGCGGGCTGTACCTTGCCGGTGCCGGCATCGATCGGCGCCGGCAGAAAGGGGCCGATGCAGATGTTGGCCACATGCTCGCCCTCGATCCACAGCGGGGTGACCGCGCCCCCCAGGCCATCGGCGCAGTCGATCAGCGCAAAGGGCTGCGCCGGGGTCTCGCGTTGGTAGGCGGCCAGGCGTAGCCCCAGCTCCAGACAACGCACCGGTGCCGTCGCCGCAACCGGATCGCCGGCCTGGTTGCTGCAGATCTCCTCCTGCCGAGTCGCGCTGGCGAGTACCTCGCCCTCCCGGTTGGTGATCATTGCCGCGACCCCGAACGCCGCACAGAAGCGTTCCAGCAGCGGCTTGAGCTGTTCGATGTCGAGCAGGCCGGTGAGGCTGCCGCTGCTGGCGTCGACCTGGAGTGTCTCCATGGGTGAGGGGTCCGAAGGGGACGGTTTCTGGCCTGCTCCCTGACACCCGATCACCCGGCAGCGGCGAGCGCCGATGCCGGGGGCGACCTTCGGCGATTTCTGTCAACTTTCGTACCATCTGACTGGTCTTGACGCCTGCCTTCGGCGTCGCGCTGGCAGTCACAGCGCTTGCGATGCGCCCGCTAGCCCGCCTTTAAGGCGAACGGAAGGCGAACGGCAATCCTGCGTCATCTGGCATCAAAGTTTCCGGTAATCGCCTTAACGACCCTTTTCGATGATGATCAGTTCTGGGAAAAAGGTCTTGCTGGGCTCGGCCGCAGCCAGTTCGCTGGCCTTCTGCTCGGCCTCGCCATAGGTCATTTCCTCGTCGAAATGGCCCTTTTCAAAACCGGCTTTGCTACGCCAGCCGATGCGGTAGCCCGGATCGGCGGCGCGCTTCCACAGTGGATCGCCTTTGAAGGATAACACCCCGGACATGTCAGTCTCCGTGCTGTCAGTTGTCGTTGTTGAGATGAGGCCTTGTATCGCTGGTTGGTGCGGTTGGGATCGGGCCCGTTGCCCCGCCGGCGGGGGCAGCCACGGGTGCACGGTCGGTCGCGGCGCAGCGGCAGCCGCACGCGCAGCCTTGGCGGGGGTCAGACGCAGCCGGTGGGCTTGGGCAGACCACCCCATTTGCAGATCAGCTTCATCGGGCCCTTCTTGAAGACAGTGTAGAGGTCTTTGGTGGAGACCCCCTGTCGTTTGGCGAAGATGCGGATCGGCGGCACCACCCCGTCGTTATCGTACATCGCCCGCGCCTCACGGATGAAGCCCATGACCTGCTCGGTCATCTCGAACTCGTCCTGACCGGCCAGATCCACGGCCAGAGCCTCGCTCCAGTCGTCGCGATTGACCAGAAACCCCTCGTTATCCAGGGCGACGGTGACAGCCATTTCGATACCTCACTTCGCTGAACGGCCAGAAATACTCGACTTGCGTCGAGGGATTTATTGGGCCGAGGGTGCGGCAATCTACCCTTAGTAGCGAGTGGAAATAGCCGCATGACTAGTATGCTAGCGGGGCGGGCGGGACAGCGCCAGGGCCTGGCGGCTGGCCGCGTTGCCGCACGGCGGTATCGGCGGCGCCCATGAAAAAGCCGCCCGGAGGGGCGGCTTGGTGATGGTGGAGACCGACCCCGCGGCACCTCTGCGATCTGCCGCGGTGATCGCCACTGTCGGTGACCGGCACCGACCGGTAGCGGGGTCGGCCCTGGGGTTACATCTCCCGATGCTTCAGCGCCGCCTGGGCAGCGGCCAGACGTGCCACCGGTACGCGTGGTCCCGAGCAGGAGACATAGTCCAGCCCGGCCTCGTCGCAGAACTCGATCGAGGAGGGGTGGCCGCCGTGCTCACCGCAGATGCCCACGTGCAGGTCCGGACGCGCCGCGCGGCCCCAGTCCACCGCGATCTTCATCAGATTGCCAACGCCCTTGGTATCGAGTACCTCGAACGGGTTGTCCTGCAGGATCGCGGCCTGGTTGTACAGGGGCAGGAACTTGTTCTCGGCATCCTCGCGCGAGAACGAGAAGGTCGCCTGGGTCAGGTCGTTGGTGCCGAAGGAGAAGAACTCCGCCTCCTCGGCCAGCGACTTGGCCCGCATGCAGGCGCGCACCACCTCGATCATGGTGCCGAACTTGAAGTTGATGGTGAAGCCGTACTGGACCTTGAGTTCCTCGTGGATCTCGTCCACGAAGCGCTTCACCGCCAGCAGTTCCTGCACGGTACAGACCTGCGGCACCTTGATCTGCGGTTTGGCCTCGATGCCGGCCTTCTGGCACTCGGCGGCGGCCTCGAGGATGGCGCGGATCTGCATCTGGTAGATTTCGGGGAAGCTGATACCGAGACGCACGCCGCGATGGCCGAGCATCGGGTTGGTCTCGTGCAGGGCGCGCACCTTGCGCAACATCGCCTCCTTCTTGGCGATGGCCCCCTCGACCATCATCGGGTCCACCACCCGGCGCAGGCTGTCGAACTCCAGACGCGCTGCGTCCGGGGTGTGCAGCAGGCTCATGGTGCCAGCCAGGGCGGTGATGCCGCGGGCATTCTTGGCCAGGGCGTGGAGATCGGCCAGGTCGTATTCGAGCTGGTGCTCGTCGGGCAAGAACTCGTGGATCGGCGGGTCCAGCAGCCGGATGGTGACCGGGTAGGGCGCCATGGTCTCGAACAGCTCGCGGAAGTCCTGCCGCTGCAGCGGCAGCAGGGCATCCAGGGCCGCCTGCCGCGCCTCCTGCGTCTCGGCGACAATCATCTCGATGACGATCGGCAGGCGCTCGCTGGCGTTGAACATGCGCTCGGTGCGTGCCAGGCCGATGCCGACGGCACCGTACTTGCGGGCAGCGCGGGCATCATCGGGGGTGTCGGCATTGGCCAGCACCTTGAGCCGGGCGGCCTCGTCGGCCCAGCTCAGTAGGGTGGAGAGTTCATCGGTGAACTCTGGCTCCATGGTCGGGATGGCGCCAATGTAGACCTGGCCGGTGGTGCCATCGATGGTGATGGTGTCACCCTCCTTGAAGGCGGTGTTGCCGACGATGGCTACGCGCCGGGTGACATCCACACTGATGCCTTCGGCCCCGGCCACGCAGGGCTTGCCCATGCCGCGGGCAACCACGGCCGCGTGGGAGGTCTTGCCGCCGCGCGAGGTCAGGATGCCCTCGGCAGCGAAGAAGCCATGGATGTCCTCGGGCTTGGTCTCCTCGCGCACCAGGATCACCTTCTGGCCCTGCTCCTTGCCGTAGGTCTCGGCGCGGTCGGCGTCGAACACGGCGATACCGGAGGCGGCACCCGGGGAGGCCGGCAGGCCCTGGGCGACCGGTTCGGCGTTGGCGCTGGGGTCGAGCTGCGGGAACAGCATCTGCTCCAGGCTGGTCGGGTCGATGCGCAGCAGCGCCTGTTCCTTGCTGATCAGGCCTTCCTTCTCCATTTCCACCGAGGTGCGCACCATCGCGGTGGCATTCATCTTGCCATTGCGGGTCTGCAGGCAGTAGAGGACGTTGCGCTCGATGGTGAACTCGAAGTCCTGCACCTCGTGGTAGTGGGTCTCGAGCTTTTCGCGCAGCTCGGCCAGCTCGGCGGCCATCTGCGGCATCTCCACCTGCATCCGGTCGATCGGCTTGGGGGTGCGGATGCCGGCGACGACGTCCTCGCCCTGGGCGTTGATCAGGTACTCGCCGTAGAGCTTGTTCTCGCCGGTGCCGGGGTTGCGGGTGAAGGCGACGCCGGTGGCGCAGTCGTCGCCGCGGTTACCGAACACCATGGTCTGCACGTTGACCGCGGTGCCGTTGGCCATGTCTTTGGTGATGTGGAACTGACGGCGGTAGTCGACTGCGCGCCGGCCCATCCAGCTGTTGAAGACGGCCTTGATGGCGATCTCGAGCTGGGTGTAGGGGTCGCTGGGGAAGGGACGGCCGGTGTGTTCTTCGACCACCCTGAGGAAGCGCTCGCTGGCGTCGCGCAGGTCGGAGGCGGAGAGTTCCACGTCCAACTTGACGTGGGCGTTGTGCTTGATCTCCTCGAACTGACGATCGAACAGTTCGTCCGGCACGCCGAGGGCGACCTTGCCGAACAACTGGATGAAGCGGCGGTAGGCATCGTAGCTGAAGCGCTCGTCGCCGCTAGCGCGGATCACCCCCTGTAGGGTGTCGGCGTTCAGCCCGAGGTTCAGGATGGTGTCCATCATGCCCGGCATGGACATGGCCGAGCCGGAGCGCACCGAGACCAGCAGCGGGTTGTCAGCGTTGCCGAAGCCCTTGCCGGTCTTCTGTTCCACGGCCTTCATCTGCGCGTGGACCTGGTCCATGACCCCCTCTGGCAAGCTCTTGTCGGGGCGTTCGATGAAGGCCAGGTTAGCCGCGGTGGAGATCACGAAGCCGGGCGGGACGTTAAGGCCGATCTGCGTCATCTCGCACAGATTGGCGCCCTTGCCGCCGAGCAGTTTCTTGTCTTTGCCGTCGCCTTCCTCGAAGGCGAAGACCCATTTGGGGGATTCGGTCATCAGTTTCGGCTCCTCGCTCGTCGTTGATCGGCGTCTATTTGAACCCGACTCCATCGTGTCGGGGAAGTGCGCTTGGTCAGTTGCTGCACGAGTTATCGTTGCCCATTGCGAAATAATGCCACGGACCGATGGGGTGGTGACCAGTCGGTCCTGGCGACTCTGTCCCCATTGATGCGCCGCGGTCACGGGAGCAGTGCCGGTTCGCTGCCCCGGCTCGGGTATACTGCCTGGCTGATCCGCCAGCAGCCGCCCCGATGCCATGTCCGACAGCAATCCGGAAATCCGCACCCACCCTCGCCCGGAGGCCGCGACCGGGCCGCGACCGTCCGCGGCAGCCAGCCTCGACCGGCAGTACGACCCGCAGTGCATCGAGCGGACCTGGTATGCCCGCTGGGAGGCGGCCGGCTGGTTCGCCCCCCGGCAGCCGCCCACAAGCGCCGGCGATAGCGGTGGTGACAACGATAGGGTCAGACCCTATTGCGTCATGATACCACCGCCGAACGTCACCGGTAGCCTGCACATGGGGCACGGCTTCAATAATACGGTGATGGACGGCCTGATCCGTTACCAGCGCATGAACGGGCGGCCGACGCTGTGGCAGCCGGGCACCGACCACGCCGGCATCGCCACCCAGATGGTGGTGGAGCGGCAACTGGAGGCGGCCGGGCAGACCCGGCATGACCTCGGTCGCGCGGCCTTCATCGAGCGGGTCTGGGCCTGGCGCGCCGAGTCCGGTGGCACCATCACCCGCCAGTTGCGCCGGCTGGGCTCGTCGCTGGACTGGCAGCACGAGCGCTTCACGATGGATGCGGGGCTCTCCAATGCGGTGCACGAGGTCTTCGTCCGCCTGTACGAGGAAGGGCTGATCTACCGCGGTAAGCGCCTGGTCAACTGGGACCCGGTGCTGCACACCGCGGTCTCGGACCTGGAGGTGATCAGCGCGGAGGAGGCCGGCCACATGTGGGACATGCGCTACCCGCTGAGCAACGGCACCGGGCATCTGACCGTCTCTACCACCCGCCCCGAGACCCTGCTCGGCGACTGCGCGGTGGCAGTGAACCCAGCCGACGAGCGCTACCGCCACCTGATCGGAGAGCTGCTGGAGTTGCCGCTCACCGGACGACGCATCCCGATCATTGCCGACGAGCATGCCGACCCCGAGTTCGGCACCGGCTGCGTCAAGATCACCCCGGCGCACGACTTCAACGACCATGCCGTCTGGCTGCGTCACCGCGACGAGGTGCAGATCGCCGACCAGCCCCATGGCGGGCTGATCAACATCCTGACCTCCGATGCCGCCCTGCGCGCGAACACCCCCGAGGAGGGCGACCTCATTCCACTGGCCTACGTGGGGCTTGACCGCTTCGAGGCGCGCCGGCGCATCGTCGCTGACCTTGAGACCCGGGGGTTGCTTGCTGGCATCCGTGACCATCGGTTGATGGTTCCCCGTGGCGACCGCTCCGGGGCCATCATCGAGCCCTACCTGACCGATCAATGGTATGTGCGGGTCGCGCCGCTGGCCGCTCCGGCCATCGCCGCGGTGGAGGAGGGGCGGATTCACTTCGTGCCCGACAACTGGAAGAACACCTATTTCGACTGGATGCGCAACATCCAGGACTGGTGCATCAGCCGCCAGATCTGGTGGGGCCACCGCATACCGGCCTGGTACGACGAGCAGGGCAACATTTATGTCGGGCACAGCGAGGCCGAGGTGCGCGCGCGCCACGGGCTGGCGGCCGACCTGCCGCTGGCGCAGGACCCAGACGTGCTCGACACCTGGTTCTCCTCGGCCCTGTGGCCGTTCAGCACCCTCGGCTGGCCCGAGGAGACCGCGCGCCTGCGCGCCTTCTACCCGGGCGCGGTGCTGGTCACCGGCTTCGACATCATCTTCTTTTGGGTCGCCCGGATGATCATGATGGGGCTCAAGTTCATGGGCGAGGTGCCGTTCCGAGATGTCTACATCCACGGCCTGGTGCGCGATGCCCAGGGCGAGAAGATGTCGAAGTCCAAGGGCAATGTTCTCGATCCCATCGATCTGATCGACGGTATCGGGCTGGAGGCCCTGGTGGCCAAGCGCACCAGCGGTCTGATGCAGCCGCACCTGGCCGAGCGGATCGCCGCCCAGACCCGCCGAGAGTTCCCGCATGGCATCTCCGGCTATGGCACCGACGCGCTGCGCTTCACCTTCGCCGCGCTGGCGACCACCGGGCGCGACATCAAGTTCGATCTCGGCCGCATCGAGGGCTACCGCAACTTCTGCAACAAGCTCTGGAACGCCGCCCGTTATGTGCTGATGAACACGGTCGGGCAGGACTGCGGCAGCGTCGATAGTCCGGCCGGGACCGCCGTGGCGCTGACCTACAGCGCCGCCGACCGTTGGATTCTGACCCGTTTGAACGAGACTATCGCCGCGGTACGCGCCGCCATCGATGGCTATCGCTTCGACCTGGCCGCCGCAGCGATCTACGAGTTCACCTGGAACCAGTTCTGCGACTGGTATCTGGAGCTGTCCAAGCCGGTGCTGACCGGAGCCGAGGTGGCCGCGGCGGCCCAGCGCGGCACCCGCCACTGCCTGCTGACCACCCTGGAGACCCTGCTGCGTCTGGCCCATCCGATCATGCCCTTCATCACCGAAGAGATCTGGCAGCAGGTCGCACCGCTGTGCGGGCGCGGTGGGGAGACCATTATGCTCGCGCCCTATCCGGTGGCCGACCCCGGTACCGCCGATCCTGCGGCGGTGCAGGAGATCGAATGGGTGCAACAGTTCGTCCTTGGCGTGCGTCGGATCAAGGGCGAGATGAACATCCCGCCGGGTCGGCCGCTGTCGGTGCTAGTCGCCAACGCAGGGCCGCAGGATCAGCGCTGGCTGGAGTCGGCCCGGCCCTACCTCGATTTCCTGGCCCGCGTGCAGTCCATCGCTCTGCTCGGCGAGGGCGAGGCGGCACCGGAATCGGCCATCGCCCTGGTCGGCGAGCTGCAGGTGCTGATCCCGATGGCGGGACTGATCGACAAGGATGCCGAACGCAAGCGCTTGGACAAGGAGATCGCCCGGCTGCGCGCCGACATCGCGCGCATCGAGGCCAAGCTGGCCAACCCAAGTTTCGTCGACAAGGCCCCGGCCGCGGTGGTGCAGAAGGAGCGCGAGCGCCTGGCCGAGCAGGGTGCGGCGCTGGCCAACCTGGTCGCCCAGCACACCCGCATCGCGGCGTTGTGACCCCTGCCGGACGTGGCTGCCAGCCGCGGCCACTGGCGCCCCGCGGCCGTTGTTCGGCGGAACGCGCGGCAGCGTCAGCCGCGCTCGATCCGTCCCCTAGCCTGCCGGCTGGGCCTCCGCGCGCGGCTCCCAGTCGAAGTGGGGCAGGGCCGCGAAGGCGCCGCGCAGGCCGGTATTCCAACTGCGGGAGATGCTGGTGAGCAGTGGGTCATCCTGGGCCAGCTTGAGGCGCTGGCGGATGGCGAGGCTGTCGCGGGGATAAATGACCAGCTCGAAGGGCGGGCCGACAGTGAGATTGGAGCGCGAGGTGGCATCCAGCGAAACCAGGCACAGCCGAGCGGCCTCTTCCAGGGACATGTCGGGACGCACGATGCGATCCAGGGCCGGCTTGCCGTATTTGTTCTCGCCGATCTGCAGGTAGGGGGTCTCCGGGGAGGCGGAGATATAGTTGCCTTCCGCGTAGATCAGATACAGTCCTGGCGGCTGCCCGCCGATCTGGCCGCCGAGGATCAGCGTGGTTTGGGCGCTGACCCCGCTGGCGGCCAGGGTCGGGCCGCGGTCGCGCTGCACGGCCAGGCTGACCCGGCCGACGTAGTCGACCGCCTCGAACAGGTAGCGGGCAGTGATGAGGGTCGCGCCGGTGCCGGTTAGGGGCTGATCCAGATCGCGATGGATTAGATTGATCACCTCCTGGGTGCTGGCCAGATTGCCGGCCGAGAGCAGCACGAACAGCCGGTCCGGCGCCGGGTTCAGCACGTGCAGCTTGCTGAAGCTGGTCACATAGTCGATACCGGCGTTGGTCCGGGAGTCCGAGGCCAGCACCAGCCCATCGGTCACGGCGATGCCGAGGCAGTAGGTCATCGGTTGTCCTGCAGTGGTTGGCGGTCAATTCGATTCTGAGATGGAGTCAGGCCTAAAGGCAATCGGCGCGGATGGCTTGGCCGACGGCCCGAGCGCACTCGCTTGGGTTCCCCGGGTCTCCGGTTGCAGTGCCATGTCAGGCGGGGTGATCTCCGGGGTGTTTTCACGCGGGCGCCAACGTCACGGCTGCGCACGCCAGCCCATTGAACTGTTACCACGGCAGGCGCCACAATCACGGCCTTCGGCAACAGGTCAAAATGGGGGCACGGTGGGGGCATGGGCATCGACTGGACCGACTATCCAAGCGTGGGATTCTACGACGAACTGCTAGCCGCGCCGGGTGAGCCGCGCGCCGAGACCGAGGCCCTCGCCGCCGACCTTGCCGCCCTCGGCCTCGACGAGCTGGTCGCTCGCCAGGAGGCGGCCGAGGTGGCCATCAAGGAGATGGGCATCACCTTCACCGTCTACTCCGAGGAGGGCGGGGCGATCGATCGCGCGTGGCCCTTCGACGTGATCCCGCGGGTGATCCCGGAGCGCGAGTGGCGGCAGGTCGAGGCCGGGCTCAAGCAGCGGGTCAAGGCCCTCAACCTGTTCATCGACGACCTCTACCACGACCAGCGCATCGTCAAGGATGGCGTTTTTCCCGAGGAGGTGCTGGCCAAGTCGGTGAATTTCCGGCCCCAGTGCGTCGGCGTCGATCCGCCGCTAGGTGTCTGGGCACATATCTGCGGTTCCGATCTGGTGCGCGATGCCGATGGGACCCTCTATGTCCTGGAGGACAACCTGCGCGTCCCCTCCGGCGTGTCCTACATGCTGGAAAATCGGCTGGTCACCAAGCGCGTCTTCCCGGAGCTGTTCGAGCATTACGCCCCCCTGCCGGTGGACGATTATCCGTCGCAGCTCTTCGACACCCTCGCCGCCCTGTCGCCACGCCCGGCCGAGTACCCCGAGGTGGTGGTGCTGACCCCGGGCATCTACAACTCGGCCTATTTCGAGCACTCCTACCTGGCCCAGCAGATGGGCGCGACCCTGGTCGAAGGGCGCGACTTGTTCGTGGCCGACGACGATTGCTGCTACATGCGCACCGTTGATGGCCCGGCGCAGGTGGATGTGATCTATCGACGCATCGACGACCTGTTCCTGGACCCGGAGGCGTTCAATTCCGAATCCAGCCTCGGTGTTCCGGGGTTGATGCGGGCCTGGACTGCCGGCAAGGTGGCCCTGGCCAATGCCCCCGGGGCCGGGGTGGCTGACGACAAGGTGGTCTATGCCTTCGTCCCCGAGATCATCCAATATTATCTCGGCGAGGCCCCGATCATCCCCAACGTCCCCACCTACCGCTGTATGGAGCCGGCGGACATGCAATATGTCTTGGAGCATCTCGCTGAACTGGTGGTGAAGCCGGCCAACGAGTCGGGTGGCTATGGGATGCTGGTGGGGCCGGCCTCGACCCAGGCCGAACGCGACCGCATCGCCGCTGCGATCAAGAAGGACCCTCGCAACTACATCGCCCAGCCGACCCTGAGCCTGTCCACAGTCCCCACGGTGACCAAGGCCGGCATCGAGCCGCGGCACGTCGATCTGCGCCCGTTCATCCTCTCCGCCGATCGCCGCCAGGTCACCATGGGCGGTCTGACCCGGGTGGCCTTGCGCAAAGGATCATTGGTGGTCAACTCCTCCCAGGGCGGCGGCAGCAAGGATACCTGGATCCTGCCCGACAGCGGTCCCGCCGAGGGTCAAAGCCAGAGTCAGAGCCAAACTCAGGGCCAGGCGTAGCCGCGTGCGTTGCGGGTACCTCCCGCACCTGCGCGCGCGCCGACGGGCAGCCATGACGCTGCGCCAATCCCTATCCCCAACCCTATCGCCTGTCCCCAGCCCTGGCCATCATGCTGTCACGCGTCGCCGAGAACATCTACTGGTTCGCCCGCTATATCGAGCGTGCCGAGAACACCGCCCGTATTGTCACGGTCAATGCTAACCTGCTGCTCGATCTTCCCAAGGGCATCGCCCCGGGCTGGGCGCCGTTGGTCGATATCACCGGCGCCAATGCCCTGTTCGAGGAGCATTACAAGGACTATGGGGAACGCCAGGTGGTGCGCTTTCTGCTCAGCGACGAGCGCCATCCGGGCAGCATCCATTCCGCCCTGATGGCGGCCAGGGAGAATTGTCGTACCATCCGCGACATCGTCCCGCGGGAGGCCTGGGAGCAGATCAATGGGCTCTATCTCTATGCCCGCGAGAACCAGCAGAAGGGCATCACCAAGACCGGACGCCATGCCTATCTGCGCGCCCTGATCAGCGGCAGTCAGACCATCGTCGGGCTGCTCGATGGCACCATGCTCCATGATCAGGGGCACAACTTCCTGCGCCTCGGCCGTTTTATGGAGCGCGCCGACATGACCACCCGCATTGCCGATGTGCGCTCGGCCAGCCTCTTGCGCGAGGCCGAAGAGCTGCGCCCATTCGATACCATCCAATGGGTCAGCGTGCTCAAATCGATGACCGCCTACCAGATGTACCGGCGTAGCGAGCAGATCCGGGTACAGCGCGGACCGGTGCTGCGCTTCATCTTCCAGAACAACCAGTTCCCGCGCTCGGTGCGGTATTGCGTCGAGCATGCCCGCAGTTGTCTCGGCTGGCTGCCGCGCAACGAAGCGGCCCTGCGGGTCATCGGCCGGCTGGCACGCAATCTCGATGCCGCCGAGTTGCACCGGCTGGACCAGATCGAATTGCACGCCTTCGTCGATGACCTGCAGTTAGGGATCGGCGACCTGCATCAGGAGATCGCTGCGACCTGGTTCCCGCCGCCCCCGGTCGTGGAGGAGACTGCTGCCTGATGTGGGCTGCGTCGCAGCCACGTGCTGCGCGCGCCCCAGCAGCCGGCACAGCGCACCCACCCATCGGCCCGGCACTGGCAACACGCGGGGGGCTGTCGCGGTGACCCCGGGGCGATCTCATCCTGGGCCTGCTGCTGATCCCCGCGCCCGCGGTCGCAACCTCGCCCATACCGCAGCCGCGCGCGACGCATGAACCGGGTCCGAGCCGATCACACCGCAAATCCCGACTCGCCTGTCTGTTGAACGATCAGGGCCTCCGCGGGCACTGCGCGCGGAGCAGTCCGACCTTGGTCGGGAGGCTGAAGCCCCCCGAGGTCGCGGACAGCACCCTGGCTGACGACCGCCACCGCAAGCTGCCCCTCTATGCCCGCTTCGGCGTGCCTGAGGTTTGGCTGGTCGACGTCGCCGGCAGGCATCTGGACATCTATCGTGATCCCGAGGATGGCGCCTTCACGACTCGGTTCCGTGTTCGCGCAGCAGCGAACCGCGGGCGTCAGCAGCGCTGTCGGGTTCAGTCGTCGCGCTTGGCCGCGGTCCGGGCGAGGATGCGACCGAGGGCGCTGGGCAGCAGGCGCTCGGCCTGGTGTAGCCAGCGATCGAGGCGAGGATGGCGGCTGCGACGGCGCCGCAGCCAGGCGCGGGCGCGGCGGGATCGGGCCAGGATCAGGGTGAGCCCTAGGCCGGTCAGGACCAGCCCAAACGGGAGCGGCGTCGATAGCAGGGGCAGGCCGACCAGGATCAGCAGTAGGCCCAGGAGGAGATAGACCAGGGTCATCGCAGTAGCCGTTCAGTCAGACTTGCTCATTCATGCTGACGCATGAACAGAGCTGACGTCCTGCGTCGTCGGGCTGGCCCAACTGGATGATCGCCATCTGTGACGCGTTCTTGGTCACTGCCAGCATCCAGGGGAACTGCGCGCGCTTGATGGCGTTCAACTGCCGGCGCAACGCGCCCTGGGAGGGCTTTGGGTGGCTTGGATCAGCCTTGGACGTGGCGTACTGGCGCTGCCACTCGGCCAGCCCCCAAGTTTGTAGGCGAAGCGGGCAGGGCCTGCCGCACGGGCCAGATAGGTGGCCTGCGCGTGGTTTGGGTCGAGCGGCGCTCCAGGTCGGCCTTCTGGTCGTGACTGGACACTCGCGCTCAGGGACGGCGGCTGTGCAGCCGGTTCATGGCCAGTTGGAACCGACCTTCGATCAGGTCCGGCAGGCTGTCCTCGGCCAGGTCGATGGCTGCCAGGATCGCGTCGGCGTCCTCCCGTGACGGGCGGCTCAGCACATAGCCGACCACGGCCGACTTGTGGCCGGGATGATCGATGCCGATGCGCAGGCGCCAGAAGTCGGGGCTGCCGAGGGCGCTGATGCTGTCGCGCATGCCATTGTGACCGGCATGACCGCCGCCGCGCTTCAGGCGCAGACCGCCGGCGGGGAGGTCGAGTTCGTCGTAGGCGATCAGGATCTCGGCCGGGGGGATGCCGAAATATCTGGCGATGGCGGCCACTGCCCGGCCACTGTGGTTCATGAAGGTGGCGGGCTTGAGCAGCCGGACCTCGGTGCCGGCGACCATGATCCGAGCGACCAGCCCATGGAAGCGGGTCTCGGCCCGCAACGGCGCCCCGGCCCGCTCGGCGAGACGATCGACGAACCAGAATCCGGCATTGTGCCGGGTCTGTTCATATTGTGGACCCGGGTTGCCGAGGCCGACGATGAGCCGGATGCCGGGTTCGGTCCCTGCCGGGGGCATTGGGCGCGGCTCCTGTAGGATGGGGTGCTGGCCGGTTGGGATGCCGCCGCGGAATTGCCAAGATCGGCGCTAGCGCTGGTTGCCAGGGTGGGCGCGCGGATCGCGACCACCCGGACTGGCCTCGGCGACCCTGATCGCGGGGGCGCTCAGTCGAGGCTCTCGTCCTCGCCGGCATCGTCGCCGGTCGCATCGCCAGTTCCACCGAACCCGGCCACCACCATGACCACCGGGGTGCCGGGCTCTTGGGCGCTGGTGAGTTCGACGCCGGGCGGCAGGACCAGGTCGGAGACGTGCACGACGGCGCCCACCTCTAGGTTGGTCATATCCACGGCGATGAACTCGGGCAGGTCGGCTGGGAGACAGGTAACTTCAATCTCGGTGAGGTTATGGGAGACCTTGCCGCGTTTCTTGACGCCGGCGCAGATTGCCTCGTTCTCGAAGTGGATCGGCACCACCATGCGCAGCTTCTCGTCCTGACTGGTGCGCTGGAAGTCCACATGCTGGATGAAGGGCTTGGCCGGATGGCGCTGCAGGTCTTTGAGCACCACGGTGGTCGGCTCGCCATCGATCTTGAGGTCGAGCAGGCTGCTGTAGAAGGCCTCGTGCTCCAGGTTCAGCAGCAGGTCGTTGTGGGACAGGGCGATCATCTCCGGTGCCTTGCCGCCGCCATAGACGATGCCCGGGATCAGGCCGGTGCGACGGAGGCGGCGGCTCGCACCCGTCCCCGCATCGCCGCGCGCCTGTGCCAGGATCTCGAAACGTTCACTCATCTTGCGTCTCTCCGTTACGGATAGTCGGGTTCGCTGTGGAACAACGGCACGGTCGGCCCGCGACCAGGCCGGCAGCGCCATGATTGAAGGCGCGCTTAGGGTCGGCGCCGTGATGGGAGGCACCCTGGGGAGGCACCAGGGGAGACGCCGGGGGAGGCATCAAGGGAAGCCGGCCCGGAGGTCGATCGCCAGCTTCAGTCGACAAACAGGGAACTGACCGATTCCTCGTTCGAGACCCGACGCATGGTCTCAGCCAGCAACTCGCCGATACTGAGCTGGCGAATCTTCGGGCAGGTGCTGGCGTCCGGGCGCAACGGGATGGTGTTGGTCACCACCAGTTCATCCAGTACCGAGGCGCTGATGTTGTCCACCGCCGGGCCGGACAATACGGCATGGGTGCAGTAGGCCACCACCCGGCAGGCGCCATGTTCCTTCAGAGCGCCGGCGGCCTGGCACAGGGTGCCGGCGGTATCGACCAAGTCGTCGATGAGTACGCACACGCGGTCGCGCACATCGCCGATGATGTTCATCACCTTGGCCTCATTGGGCCGCGGGCGACGTTTGTCGATGATGGCCAGGTCGGCGTCGTCGAGGCGTTTGGCCAGTGCCCGTGCCCGCACCACGCCGCCCACGTCGGGCGAGATCACCATCAGGTCCGGGTACTTCTGGCGCCAGATGTCGCCGAGCAGGATTGGCGAGGCATAGACGTTATCGACCGGGATATCGAAGAAGCCCTGGATCTGGTCGGCATGCAGGTCCATGGTCAGCACGCGATCGGCACCAGCAGAGCCGATCATCTTGGCGACCATGCGGGCGGTGATCGGCACCCGCGCTGAGCGTGGCCGCCGATCCTGGCGAGCATAACCGAAGTAGGGGATAACGGCGGTCACGCGCTTGGCCGAGGCCCAGCGCAGCGCGTCGATCATCACCAGTAATTCCAGCAAATTGTCGTTGGTGGGCGCGCAGGTCGGTTGCAACACGAAGACGTCGCGTCCGCGCACGTTCTCGAGGACCTCGGTCATGACCTCGCCGTCGCTGAACTGCCCAACAACGGCCTTCCCCAGGGGGATGCTGAGGTGTGCGGCGACCTCTGCCGCCAACTCCGGATTGGCGTTACCGGAGAAGACCATCATGTGGCTGGCGGACACGGGCTGACCTCTGCTTAGCATCGGCTCGATGCGCACGAACGGTGGCTGGGGCGCCAGGATTCGAACCTGGGAATGCTGGGATCAAAACCCAGTGCCTTACCGCTTGGCGACGCCCCAAGTTGGCTGGTATCTCGATCTGTCTGCCACTGACCGAGACCCTGACGGCGTCTGGTCTGGTCGGGCCACGCCACAATCCGTGGCCCGGTTTGCCGTTGAGAGCCGGGCCGGTGCAAGCTCCGGCTACGGTCGGGTGGGCCAGTCTTGCCAGTACCGTTCACCTTGGGGCGAAGGCGCTGGCTGCTGCTGTGCCGGAGACCACTCGTTGGCCCGGCTTCAACCTGCCATCAGTGGCGAGCGATTGCAGCCCTTGGCAACGAACCCCGGCAGGGTCGGGTTCAACACGCCTGCCAAGTCGCTGCGGGCGGCGGCGAGAAGCGTCTCGGCCGTCGCTCGCTCAGCGCAGGCGGCGAACAGGCAGGCGCCGGTTCCGGTCAACCTGGCCGTGGCGCGAGCCGCAAGCCAGTCATAGGCGGCGGCCACCGCTGGGTAGCGAGTCAGGACAACCGGTAGGCAGTCGTTACGTTGGTCGCCGGCAATGAAGTCCGCCATTTTGATCGGGATCGAATCTCGTGTCAATCCGGGGTCGTTGAAGACTACGGCGGTCGCGACCTGGCAGTCCGGTATCAGGACCAGATACCAGGGTTCCGGCAGCGTCACCGGACGCAGTTCCTCGCCGACCCCTTCGGCCCAGGCCGCCTGCCCGGCGACGAAGACCGGGACATCGGCACCTAGCGCCAGGCCGATACGCGCCAGTTCATCGAGGCTGAGATCGAGCCCCCAAAGCTGGTTGAGCGCGTGCAGGGTGGTGGCCGCATCGGAGCTACCGCCGCCGAGACCACCGCCGGCAGGCAGCCGTTTCTCGACCCGGATGTTGACGCCGAGGTTGCAGCCCGTGTGGGCCTGAAGTGCCCGCGCCGCCCGCACCACGAGGTCCTGTTCGGCGGGGACGCCGGGTGCCCCCAGTGGCCGCTCGATGCCGCGATCGCGGCGCAGTTCGAGCGATAGCCGGTCGCCGTCGTCGAGAAACTGGAAGACGGTCTGCAGCCGGTGATAGCCATCGGTGCGGCGTCCCAGGACCCGCAACATGAGGTTGAGTTTGGCCGGGGCCAGCCAGGCGCCGTCGCGATCGGGGGTGGGAGTCATCTCAGTTGCCGGTATGGGAAAACCGATAGCGGCCGAGCACCTGCAACAGATACTCGTGTTCAGGGTCGGCGTCGAGGGCGCGCTGCCAGACCAGCCGGGCTTCGTCGTGGCGGCCCAGTTCCCATAAGACCTCGCCGAGATGGGCGGCAATCTCGGGATCGAGCACCTGCTCCAGGGCCTGGCGCAGATAGGGCTCAGCCGCCGCGGCATCGCCCATGCGATAGAGCACCCAGCCCATGCTGTCGAGGATCGCGGGTTCCTCCGGGCGCAACTGCAGGGCACGCTGGATGAATCGGTAGGCCTCGTCGAGGCGGTCGGTGCGATCAGCCAGGGTGTAGCCGAGGGCGTTCAGGGCATCCGCATGGTCGGGATCACGGACCAGGATGCGGCGCAGATCCTGTTCCAGTACATCGATGCGGTCCATGCTCACGGCGAGCATCGCGCGGGCGTACAGCAGGTCCGGATGGTCGGCGTTGGCGGCCAGCGCCACCCCTAAGACCTCCATAGCCTGGTCCTTGAGTTTCTGATCCCGCAGCAACTCGGACTCGATCAAGTAGAGGGTGATCGACTGGTTGGGGAACTGCACCCGCAACTGCTGCAGCAGGTCGCGTGCCGCGGCGATCTCGCCGCGGCGGGCGCGGATGCTGGCGATGCGCACCTGGGCATTGGTGGCGTTGTCGCCGCTAACCTGACCGTACCAGTTGATCGCCTGGTCTGGATTGTCGGCCAGTTCTTCCATCTGGCCGAGCAGGAAGGCGGTGTCGGCTGGCCGTGTACCGCTCTCGCGTAGGGTTTCCAGATAGCGGCGGGCGGCGTCAACATCCTCGATCTGCAGCGCGAGCACCGCGGCAGCGAAGAGCACCTCGGACTGATCCGTACCTAAAGCTAGCATCTGATCGAAGATGGTCAGCGCCTCGGCGTACTGTTCTGCCTCGATATGGAACTGGGCGCGCAGCATGGATAGCTCGGAGTCCTCGGGGATCGCCGCGCGATGGGCCTCTAGGGCGGCCAGGGCGTCATCCATGCGGTCCTCGCTGAGCAGGATGCGGACCTGGAACAGCCGCGGTTTGGTCCAGCCCGGACGCAGGTCGGCGGCCCGGGTGGTGGCCGTCAGTGCGGTGTCGCTGGCGCCGGAGGCGGCGGCGAGGGTGGCCAGCGCGAACTGCGCATCGGCGTCCTCGGCGTGAGTGGCGATCAGGGCGCGCATCAACTCTAGCCGGTCGGCGACCTCGGGCAACCCGGCCAGCAATTGCACCGCCTGCATAAAACCGCGGGCCGGCGAGCGGGCTAGGTCCACCACCTGCTCAAGGGCGGCCAGGGCGCCGGCACGATCGCCGGCCTTGAGCAGGGCATAAGCGGTCATCTGCTGGGCCTTGGGCGAGGCCGGGGCGAGTTCCACCCAGAGGGTTGCGGCTCGGCTCGCCGCTTCAGGATCGTCCTGGGCCAGCGCGGCGCGCGCGGCCAGTTCCGCCAGCGCGGGTGTCCGGGTCAGGCGCGCGGCGTGCAGGTAGTGGGTGAAGGCCATGGCGTGATCGGCGCGCTGGGTGGCGATCTCGGCGACCAGTACCGCGTACACCGTGTCAGCCGTCAGCTCAACCGGGGCCGATTCGGAGCTGGGGCCGGTGTCGACATCCCCCCCGCTGCCGATTGCGTGATCAGGGACCTTGTCGGCGTCTGGCGCCGGATCTGCCGTCTGGGCCAGGTCTGGTGCCTGCGATAGCTTGGGATCGGCGGCGGCGCCGGCCACGTGGCCATCGCTGACCGGGATGGTCGCCGCGGTCGCCGGTGTCGCACTAGCCGTGGTGGCAGCGGACAGGCCCCATAGCAGGGTGCACAGCGAGAGCAATGACTGAAGGGCGAAAGGGCGCGGGGACATGGGCTTGATTTCCGGGGACGGTTGACTGCGATCAGCCGGTGATGCAGTTTGATCGCACTATAATAATGCGGTTCCGGAACCGGCAAGCGACCGGCCCGCACCAGTTTGGTCCGCCAGGCGGCGGCTCTCGAACTCAAGCTATAGCCGCTTGTGCCCACTCCAACCCGCAACACCGCGGCCGGTCGGAAACTGCCTGGTCTCGGTCTGTAGCTCTCCGGTTGCTCTGCGCAGCCGGCGACACCTCAGCGGGAACGACGCCTCCCGGACCATCCGGCAGCGCAGGCAGCTGCCCCGGCCGCGGCGAATAGCGGTGCCCGGTAGCGGCCCTGCCCGGGGCAATGGAACCACTGCCATCCACCCAGCCGGACCCGCACCTGCTGTAACCGCCGCGGTCTCATCCGTCGGCGCGACCACGCGGCGCGAGTTCACCAGCCCAACTGGCCAGCACCTGATTTTGGCATGACACTCCTGACCCTCGGCCTGAACCATAAGACCGCGCCCGTGGACATCCGCGAGCGCCTGAGCTTCGGACCGGATGTGATCGTCGGTGCCCTGCGCACGCTGACCGATCAGACGCCGGCCGAGGAGGCGGTAATCGTCTCCACCTGTAACCGTACCGAACTCTACTGCGCTGCCGATACCCGTGATGTCGCGGAACCGCTGCGCGACTGGCTCGGGCGCTTCCACGGGATCGAGCCTCACCTGTTTGCCCCACACCTGTACACCCACTGCGATCGCGATGCGGTGCGGCACCTGCTGCGGGTGGCTAGCGGGCTCGACTCCATGGTGCTAGGTGAGCCGCAGATCCTGGGCCAGGTCAAGGCCAGCTTCCAGACCGCCTGCGGCAGCGGTACCGCCGGGCGCATGCTCGGGCGGCTGTTCCAGCACACCTTCGCGGTGGCCAAGCAGGTGCGCACCGACACTGCCATCGGCAGCAGCCCGGTCTCGGTGGCGTTTGCGGCGGTCAGCCTGGCGCGGCAGATCTTCAGCGATCTGAGCAAGCAGACCGCGCTGCTGATCGGCGCCGGCGAGACCATCGAACTGGCCGCTCGCCACCTGCATCAGCACGGCATCGGGCGCATCATCGTCGCCAACCGCACGGTGGAGCGCGCCCACCGTGTGGCCGCGCAGTTCGACGGCTATGCCATCGCGCTGACGGAACTGATCAATCATCTGCCGGAGGCGGACATCGTCGTCTCCTCCACTGCCAGTCCGTTGCCCGTGCTGGGCAAGGGCGCGGTGGAGCGGGCGCTCAAGATCCGCCGCCGCCGGCCGATGTTTCTGGTCGACATCGCGGTGCCGCGCGACATCGAGCCCGAGGTCGGGCAGCTCAGCGACATCTATCTCTATACCGTGGATGACCTCCAAGGCGTGGTGGACGAGGGCATGCGCTCGCGTCACCAGGCCGCGGAACAGGCGATGGAGATCGTCGAGCTGCATACCGACGAGTTCATGGCCTGGGTGCGCTCGCTGGATGCGGTCTCGCTGATCCAGGACTATCGCGCCCGCGCCGAGTGCGTCCGCGACGAGATGCTGATGCGGGCGGCGCGCCAGCTCAGCGCCGGCAAGCCGCCCCGGGAGGTCATCGAGCATCTCGCCCATCAGCTCACCAACAAGCTGCTGCATCAGCCCAGTGTGCGCCTGCGTCGCGCCGGACGCGAGGGTCAGACCGACCTGCTGGAGGCCGCCAACGAGCTGTTCCAGTTGCGTCCGGAGGCCGACGCCGGCCGATGAACCCCTCGCTGCGGAACAAGCTCGACCGACTGGCCGAGCGCTTCGGCGAGGTCACCGCACTGCTGGCCGATCCCGAAATCCAGGCCGATCAGGGGCGGTTTCGCGATCTGGGGCGGGAATATTCCCAGTTGCAGCCGATCATCGATTGCTACGGCGCCTATCAGGCGGCAGAAGACGAGCTGGTCGCGGCCGAGGATCTGCTCGCCGACCGCGAGATGGCGGAATTGGCGCGCGAGGCGATCGGCGAGGCCGAGGCGCGGCGCAGCGCACTTGAGCCCGAGCTGCGCCGCCTGCTGTTACCGACCGATCCGTTGGATCAGCGTAACGTCTATCTGGAGGTCCGCGCCGGCACCGGCGGTGCCGAGGCCGGCCTGTTCGCCGCCGACCTGCTGCGCATGTACCTGCGCTATGCCGAGCTGGTGGGCTGGCGCTACGAGATGGTCAGCGCCAGCGAGGGGGAGCTGGGTGGCTATAAGGAAGTGGTGGTGCGCATCAGCGGCGAGCGGGTCTACTCCCGACTCAAGTTCGAGGCCGGCACCCATCGCGTGCAGCGGGTTCCCGAGACGGAGTCCCAGGGCCGGGTCCATACCTCCGCCTGCACCGTGGCGGTGCTGGCCGAGCCCGATGCGGTGGAGGCCGTGCCGATTGACAGCGGCGACCTGCGGGTGGACACCTATCGGTCATCGGGCGCCGGTGGTCAGCATGTCAACAAGACCGATTCGGCGGTGCGCTTGACCCATCTACCCACCGGAATCGTCGTCGAGTGTCAGGACGAGCGCTCGCAGCACAAGAATCGCGCCCGCGCCATGTCCCTGTTGCAGGCGCGGCTGCTGTCCCAGGCGCAGGACGCCCAGGCCGCCGAGCAGCGTGCCTCGCGGCGGCTGCAGGTCGGCAGCGGCGATCGCTCTGAGCGCATCCGCACCTACAACTTCCCGCAGAACCGCCTCACCGACCATCGCATCAACCTCACCCTCTACAAGCTCGACGAGATCATGCTCGGGCAGATCGATCAGGTCATTGAGCCCCTGCAACAGGAACATCAGGCGGACCTGCTGGCGGCCCTGATGGAGGCGACCTGAGCGGTCACGCCGGGCCTGGTTCGGCGCGGGCAAGCGTTCCCCTGCAGTCTCCCGATTCAGCGCGGCGGCGATCGTAGCCCGCGCAGCCGGCGTTCCATCCCCAGGCGGATATCGCGCAACGACAGGCGCCGCGCCGGTCGGCGACTGGCGACTCGCGCTGCTTCTGCTGCATCCAGGCGTTCCTTGACCACCCCCGCGAGGAGTTCGGCCAGGTCCGGGCGCGCGGCCACCACTGTGCGCACGCAGTCGAGATCGATGCGGATCAGGGTCACATCGGTCCTGGCGGTGAATTCCAGAAAGCTCGGTTCGGTGGTCAGCATCGCAGTGATGCCGAAATGCTTGCCCGGGCCCAGGGTCTCGATCGCCTTGCGGGTGTCATCGGCAAGACGGATCGCGCTCTCCACCAGCCCGCCAGCGATGACGTAGAAGGCATCGCTGACCGCCCCCTCGGCCAGCAGCAGTGCTCCGGCGTTGTACTGACAGTATTCGCTGCGCGCGGCGATCTGCTCCAGTTCGGTCTCGGTCATGTTGCCGGCCAGGTCCATCGCCTTCAGGGCGAGCGCGATGGTGGGCGGCTCGGCGGTGATGACCGGGGCGCGGCGGGTATGCAGTTCATGCACTTGCGGCGAGACCGCGATGCCGGCCTCTTGCAGGCCGCGATGGATCTCCCGAAACAGTTCCTCGCGGGCCCGGAACATGGCGGGATAGTTGCGCAGATGCACCCAGACCATGTAGCGGAACGGCGGCCCGGTTCCGTCGGCCAGGCGCACGACGGGATTAGGGAATTTCATCACGCTCTCGCAGCGCATGGCGGCATCCAGCAGCAGGGCGGTGGCGAAGCGCGGGTCTACCTCGGCCGGGATCTGGATGAAATACCAGGGCGAGAAGACATGCTGATCGCCGTGCAGGTTCTTGAATGCCTCGGCTGCCATGCGGCCATTGGGGATCACATGGGTCGCGTTGTCCCAACCACGCAGGTGCGTCGCGCGCCAGTTGATATCCACCACTTGGCCGACGATGCCGGCCGGCAGTTCCAGCCAGTCACCGATGCGGAATGGCCGCTCCAGGCCCAGGGTGATCCCGGCGAAGAGGTCGCCCAGGGTGCGTTGCAGGGCGAAGCCGATCACCGCCGCGACCACACCGGTGGAGACCCAGATGCCGGTGAAGTCGTAGCCCTGTTGCCACAAGAACAGGATCAGCCCGCCCAGCAGCAGCCCGCTGTAGATCAGCCCGATCACCAGCTTGGGCAGGCGTTCGCGCAGGTTCCCCTCGGAGCGCTGGTCGAAGTAGCGCTCCAGCAGTCGCCCGATTGCCCAGGCCGCGGTCAAGAAGGCGATGAGTCGGGTCGCGGTGTCCAACCCGCCTGCCAGGAGCGGATGGCCAAAAGTGCCATTGGCGAGCTGCAGCAGGTGACCGGCGAGCAGCACCGCCAGCGGCAGCAGCAGCACATCGGCGGCGGCGCTGGCCACCGGCAGGTAGGTCAGCAGCGGCTGCCAGCCGATGCGGCGGGTGAGGCCGCGCCACAGCGGCAAGGCCAGCAGCAGACCGAGGAATAGCGGCCAATAGGCAGCGATCAGGGCATCGAGACGGTGGAACATGACCGGGCTGGAACTGGTGCGCGCCGGTGGCGATCTGGGTGGCGCTCTGGGTGGCGGCGCCGATACTGGCCGAAGTGGGCGATTCGACGCCGGCACATGGTCCGCTCATGCGGCGCGCCGCGGCAAGCCCGGTGCAGCCAGGCACGCCGTTGGTTGGCCCGGCGGCGATGATCCCGACCGGGCTGCGCCCGCAGGCCATCAGCGGCTAGATCGATCATGCCGCGTCCATGCCCTGGTTGGCGCCATGGCGCCCAGATCCTATGCTTACGGTCATGACTGTCCCGTTCGCCCCTGTCTGCCGGAGTCGCTGATGTCTCCATCTCTGCTTGCCGACCCTGCCACGCTACCGGCCGCGGATGTTGCGCCGGCACCGGGCGTCGAACCGGTCTCGGAGGACGGCCGCTGGGTCTCGGAAGAGGCATACTGGCGCGAGTATTACTTCGTCTCCGATATCCATTATGAATGGAACAATGGTCGCTTGGAGGAGAAGCCGGTGTCGGACTACGAGACCTATTTGGTCTATCGCTGGTTCATGCTCTTGCTGGAGCATTTCCTGACCAGCCATCCGATTGCCCGCACGGTGGCGTTGGAGATGGGCTTTCGGCTGCCGCTGCCGCAAGGTGTGGTGATCCGCAAACCGGACCTCGGGGTGGTGCGCAACGATAACCCACAGCCCCTGTTGCCACACGACTGCTCTTATCACGGCGTGTTCGATCTGTGCATCGAGGCCCTGTCCGACCGCGAGCGTCGTGGCAGCGAGCGCGATACGGTGGTGAAGAAGGCCGAGTATGCGGCCGGCGGGGTGTCGGAATATGTGATCCTGCATCGCGAGCCGGCGCAGCAGGCCTTCTATACCTTGGGTCCGGACGGGGTGTATGTGCCGATCGCACCAACCGATGGGCTGATCTGCTCACGGGTACTGCCGGGGTTCAGGTTTCGTCGGCAGGATCTGTGCCGGCGCCCGCTCCATGCCAGCCTGCGGGATGATCCGGTCTACGCGCACTTCGTGTTGCCGCATTGGCGCCAGGCCGAGCAGCGTGCCGACGCCGAGGCGCAACGGGCCGACGTCGAGGCACGCCGGGCCGATGACGAGGCGCGCCGGGCCAATGACCAGGCGCGTCGAGCTGATGAAGCCGTGCGCCGGGCCGCGGCCGAGGCAGCGGCACGGGCCGACGCCGAGCGCCGGGCCGCGGCCGCCGAGGCCGCCTTGGCGCAACTGCGTGCCGAGCGCACAGGCCGCTCCGATACCAAGGACTGAGCGATGCATGCCGACCTACCGAGCGCGTTTGCCGAGATCATTGCCGGGGTGTCGCGCCCAGGCGGTTTTCAGGTGCATGGCCGTTTCGACATCCACCCGCTGCGGCTGACCGTCGCGGGCGTCGGGACGATTTCCCTGCCACTGCTGCCGGTGCAGGCGCAGGACCTGATCCGGGTGGCCGACCCGGCCCCTTATGGGCGCGGTACCGAGACCCTGGTCGATCCCGAGGTGCGCCGCACTTGGCAGATCGATGCCGCCCGCGTGACCCTGGGTGGCACGCGCTGGTCGGAGGATCTGGCTGGTGTGGTCGAGCGGGTGCGTCAGGGACTGGGGGTGCAGAGCGCCATCGCGGCCGACCTCTACAAGCTGCTGCTCTATGCTGCCGGCAGCTTCTTCGTGCCGCACCGGGATACCGAAAAGGCACCTGGGATGTTCGCGACGCTGGTCGTGGTGCTGCCGGGTGAGTACAGCGGCGGTGAACTGGTAATCCGGCATCACGGCCAGTCGGTCAGCGTGGATCTACAGTGCGACGAGCCCTCGGCGGCGGCTTTTGCCGCCTTTTATGCCGACTGTGTGCATGAAGTGCGGCCGGTCGCCGAGGGATATCGGCTGGCGCTGGTCTATAATCTGCTGCGCCCGGGGGCGGGACCGCTGCCCATGGCGCCCGATCACGATCACGAGCATCGGCGCCTGGCCAATCTGCTGGCCGACTGGGCCGCGGGTGGGGCCGGACCCGAGAAGCTGGTCTATCCGCTGGAGCATGCTTACAGCGAGGCGGAGATCGATTTTGCCAGGCTCAAGGGCAAGGATGCGGCGGATGCAGGAGTGATCATGGCGGCTGCCCGGGAAGCTGGGTGCGACCTCTATCTGACCCTGATGAGCGTGACCGAGTCCGGATGGGCAGACTATACCGGCGGCGGGCGCTGGGATGATCCCGACCTCGAGATCGGCGAAGTCACGGAGAGCGACTGGTCTATCCATGATTGGCACCTGCCTGATGGCAGCCGGCCGCTCATGGGACCGCTGTCCTTCGATGAGGCTGAACTGGTGCCGCCCGAGGCCTTGGACGATCTGGACGAGACCGAGCCTGAATTCTCCGAGGCGACTGGCAACGAGGGGGCCTCTTTCGAGCGCTTCTATCAGCGGGCGGCGTTGGTCCTGTGGCCGCGCGCGCACCAGGCGGCGGTGCTGGCCAAGGGTGGCCTCGCGGTCAGTGTGCCGGCCCTGTTGGCACTGGTCCGGCGTTGGGAGGTGGCGCAGGACGATGCCGGCGCGGCATTGCGCCAGGAGGCGCTGGCACTGGCCACGGCGATCCGGGCCGCTTGGCCGCGCGATGACTGGTCGCGCCGAGACGCCAGCGAAGCGGGACGGGCGGTCGATCTGCTGGCTGCCCAGTTGCGCTTGGGGGACCTGGATGGGTGCATCGATTTCATGAACCGGTGCAGCGCCGACGGGGCCTTTGGGCCGGGCGATGTCGCGGCCCTAGCCCTGGTGCTGGGGCAGTTGCCGGTACCCGCGGTGATCGGCCGTTTGACCGCGATCATCGCCGGCAATGTGACCCGCTGGCCGGGCGCCTGTGCCGAATTGCTGGCCCGTTGCGCCGGTTGTGGCGTGATCAGCGAGGCCGGTCTCGCCGGGGTCGCACCGTCACCACCCGATCCAGCCTGGATTGCTGCCCTGCAGGAACCAGCCGAGGCCCTGCTGGCGGGCCTGCCCAAGGCATCGGCCACCGCAACCGAGCCAACCTTCCCCATCCCCTCGGCGGCCCGTACCCAGCCGCTGACCCCGGCGCAACTCGCCGATATCCTGCGCGCCTGTGTCAGCATCGATGCCGGCGTTGGCAGCGGCAGCGCGATCTTGGGGACAGCGGCGGTCGACCAGTTTCTGTCGCAGCCGACGCGCTATGACCCGGATCTGCTGATCGTTCCGGCAGCACTGTTGCTGCACGAACAGGCCCTGGGTGGAACTGAGGCGGCAGTGCCGAAGGCGTTCGCCAGGCTGCGTCAGGCCGCCTTGGATCATCTGGAGGCACGCATCGCCGAGCCGCTGGCACCACCAGCAGACTGGTCGCGCGCCGCCGAGGTTGACTGTCCCGGCCCCAATGGGGAGGCCCTACGCGACTTCCTGGCCTCTCCGACCGCTTCGGTGTGGCATCTCAAGGCGGCCCAGGCCGAGCGGGGGCGCGTCGCCGAGGCCATCACGCGCGCCGGGTGTGATCTCGATCTGAAGACCGACAAGCGCGGCCGGCCCTACACCCTAGTCTGTGCCAAGAACCAGGCCAGCTATTGGCGCCGGGTAAGCCAGCGTGAACAGGACTTGGCGCGGCGGGCGCGCCTACAGGCCTGAACCCGGCCTGAACCCGCGCTGCATCCACTCGGCTGCGCGCGGGTCTCGCGTCCGCCTGTGCTCCGCCGGCACCCAACCGGCGCCCGACCGGCGCTGGGGATCACCCAGGCAGGGTCGGGAAGCCGGTCCAGGGACCCATCTCGTAGCGGTCGCGGGCGTACAGCGGTGGGCTCTGCATATAGATGGCGACCAGGCTGGCGATGGATTCCAGCGCGTCCTGATGGATGCGCTCGTAGCCGTGGGAGGCGTCGATGCCGAAGGCCACCAAGGCGGTGCGCACATCGTTGCCGGCCTCCAGCGCGGCGGCGCTGTCGGAACGGTAGTAGCGGAAGATATCCCGCTGATGCGGGATTCTGAACTCCTGGCAGAGCTGCAGTAGGCGATGGGTGAGGTGATAATCGAATGGCCCGCCCATGTCGGCCATGCAGATGGTGACGCCGAATTCACTGGAGTTCTGCCCGGGCGCGGTGGTGCCGTTGTCGATCGTCAGCATCTCGGCGACATCCTGATGCAGGGCGGCCGATGCGCCGGAGCCGATCTCCTCGGCAATCGTAAATAGCGGATGGCAATCCACCGGCAGGGTCACCCCACTGTCGAGCACCGCCTTGACCGCGGCCAGCAAGAGTGCGGCACCGGCCTTGTCGTCCAGGTGGCGGGCATTGATGAAGCCGGTGGCGGTAATCTCGGGGGCGGTATCGATCGCGATGAAATCACCCACGTGGATGCCGAGCTTGAGCAGGCCAGCTAGGTCCGAAACTCGCTCGTCGATGCGAAACTCGACGTGATCCCAGCCGCCCGGCTGGTTATCGATCTCGGGGCCGAAGGTATGGCCGGAGGCCTTCATCGGCAGGATGGTGCCGCGGTATTGACCCTGGTCGGTGAACAGGGTGCAGCGGGCGCCCTCGGCGAAGCGCGAATTC
Source organism: Chromatiaceae bacterium (assembly GCA_007693535.1). Taxonomy (GTDB): domain Bacteria; phylum Pseudomonadota; class Gammaproteobacteria; order Chromatiales; family Chromatiaceae; genus Lamprobacter. Next base: position 18,118 of record REDK01000158.1, on the reverse strand, counting down.
CAATGCCCCACCGGCACCAGATGCAGCCGGCCGTTGGGCTTGAGCGCCTTGACCATCGCGCCCAGGGTGTCGATGTGGGCAACGATCGCCTTATTGGGCCGCTCCGCCTCGCCCTTGAGGGTGGCGCGGATGGCGCCGCGGCGGGTCAGTTCGAAGGGCACCCCGAGCCGCTCGAGTTCCTCGCAGACCACATGCACCACCCGATCGGTATAGCCCGAAGGACTGGGGGTGAATAGCAGCTTGAGCAGGATGTCGAGCAGATAGGCGGTGTCGATAGAGACCGGTTTCAAAGGCGTGCCTCCCGGGTCGCGGTCTGCGGAAACAGCAGATCGACGAAGCGCTCGGCGGTGGGCTGGGGCTCGTGGTTGGCCAGGCCCGGCCGCTCATTGGCTTCGATGATCACATAGTCGGACCCGCTCAGATCCGGGACTAGAAAATCCAGTCCGGTGACCGGTATGTCAAGCACCCGGGCGGCCTCCATCGCGGCCTTGGCCAGCGCCGGGCTGAGTCGCTCGGTGACATCGTGGATGGTCCCGCCGGTGTGCAGGTTGGCGGTCTTGCGCACCACGAGTATCTCGCCGTCGGGCAGGGTTGCGTCCATCGCATACCCGGCTTCGCGGACGCAGCGCTCGGTCTCATCGTCCATCGGGATGGAGGATTCGCCGCCGGTGGCGGCACGGCGGCGCCGGCTCTGGGTCTGGATCAGCTCGGAGACCCGGTGGCGGCCAGTCCCGACGACCTGGGCCGGGCGGCGGATGGCGGCGGCGACGACCCGATAGTCGATCACCACCACGCGCAGGTCGTCACCTTCGCAGAACTCCTCCAAGATGACCGTCTCACAGATGCGGGTCGCGTTCTTGATCGCGCGCTCCAGATCCTTGGGGTCACGGATATCGACACTGATTCCGGCCCCCTGTTCACCGCGCGCCGGTTTGACCACGATGCGACCGTGGCGGGCGAGAAAGGCCTCGGCCTGATCCAGGGCCTCGAACCGGGTCTGCGCCGGCACCCGTAGCCCGGCCCGGCGCAGCAGGCGCTGCGTGACTGCCTTGTCGTCGCAGCGACTCATGGCCACCGCTGTGGTCAGTTCGCTCAGCGATTCGCGGCAGACGATGCGCCGCCCACCCAGGCTGAGCGCGAAATAGCCTGCCTCGGCATCGATGACCTCGATGCCGATGCCGCGGCGGCGTGCCTCGTTGACGATGATGTTGGCATAGGGATTGAGCTTGGCCTCGGGCGGGCGCCCCATGAACAGGGGCGCGTTGTAGGCGTTCTTGTTCTTCAGCGCGAAGACCGGCACGCGGGCGAAGCCGAGCTTCTCGTAGAGACGGATGGCGCCCTTGTTGTCGTGCATGACTGAGAGGTCCAAGAAGGCGCGCCCGCGCGCCTGATAGAACTCGGCCACCCGGCGCACCAGGGCCTCGCCGATGCCGGGGTAGGGGGCCTGGGCATCCACCGCCAGCGCCCACAAGCTGGCGCCATGCTCACTGTCACCGAAGGCCTCGACATGATCGACCCCGGTCACCACTCCCAGGATGCTGCCGTCCTGGCTGTCCTCGGCCACCCAGTATTGCAGCACTTTGGAGGCACGCTGGTCCCAGACGAAGTCCGGTGTTGGCGGCACCATCCGGCGAGTCTGATAGAGCCGGTGAACGGCGTCGGCATCGGTGCGACTGTGCAGCAGGCGCACGATGAAGCCCTGCGGCTTGCGCGATGAACACTGGTAGCGGTCCAGCCAGAGCCGAAAGGTATGCGATGGGTCGAGGAACAAATCCTGCGGGGCATAGGAGAGGACCACGTGAGGATCGCGCAGATAGAGCGCGACATCGCGCCGGCCGGGACGCTCATCCTGCAGGCAGCGGGCAAGCTGCTCCAGATCGCTGAAGGTCTGGCCAAAGATCAGCCGGCCCCAGCCACAATCGACCACGGTGTCTGGGCGCACCGGATGGGCCGGCCGCGGCGGCGCCCCCCAATTGGTCAGCGACGGGGCGTGGCGACGTTCGAGTCGGTGATGATGACGGTCTTTGCTGGTCATGGCGCGGCTCCCTTGGTACCGGTGCGCGGCGGCGGTGCGTGGGCAGGGTGAGGCGATCGAGCGGCAACCGGCCGAGGCCCCCGGGCGGCCAGCGCTGCCCGGCCCGCGGGCGGACTGTGCCGCAGGCCGGAACGGCCGGTTGCAGGGGTCTGCGGCCAACCAGGGGTGTCTCTCGCGGTCAGTTCCGGGCTCAGAGACCATGCTCGGTCAGCCACAGCTCCAGCAGGGCCGCCTGCCAGAGCTTGGAGCCGCGCAGCGGGGTGATGTGCTCGTCCGGGGCGGCCAGCAGTTCGTCCAGATAGGCGCGCTGGAACAGACCGCGCGCGCGGGCACGGGACGAGAGCAGGGCATCGCGCACCAGGTCCAGCACCTCACCGCGCAGGTATTTCAGCGCCGGCACTGGGAAGTAGCCCTTGGGCCGGTCGATCACTTCGGCCGGGATCACGCGCCGGCCGATCGCCTTCAGCACCCCTTTGCCGTCGTCATCGAGCTTGAAGCGATCCGGCACCCGCGCTGCCAATTCCACTAGTTCATGGTCGAGGAAGGGCACCCGAGCCTCCAGGCCCCAGGCCATGGTCATGTTATCCACCCGCTTGACCGGATCATCTACCAGCATCACGAGTTGATCGATACGCAGCGCCTTGTCCACCGGGGCCTCGGCACCGGCCGCGGCGAAGTGCTCGGCAATGAAGGCGCGGCTGGCGTCCTCGCCATGAAACCGCTGGTCCACCGCCCGGCAAAACTCGGCGTGATCGCGATCGCAGAAGGCGCGGGCATAGTCGGCCGCCGGATCCTGGCTGCCCACCATGGGCGGATACCAGTGATAGCCGCCGAAGACCTCGTCGGCGCCCTGGCCGCTCTGCACCACCTTTACGTGCTTGGCCACCTCTTGGGAGAGCAGATAGAAGCCGATCACGTCATGGCTGACCATGGGCTCGGCCATGGCGCGGATACAACCCGGCAGGCTCGGCAGCAGCAGGGCCTTGGAGTCCACCTGAATCTTGTGATGGCGGGTGCCGTAATGGCTGGCAATTAGGTCGGAGTACTGGAATTCGTCGCCGACCTCGCTGCCGACCGTCTCGAAACCGACCGAGAAGGTATTCAGCCCGCGCTGGCCCTGCTCGGCCAGCAGGCCGACGATGAGGCTGGAATCCAGGCCGCCGGAGAGCAGGACGCCGACGTCCACGTCCGCGACCAGGCGCCGGTCCACTGCGGTGCGCAGGGCCGCCAGCACTTGCTCCTGCCAGTCCTGGTAGGAGAGCTGTTGCTCCTCGGGACGGGCGCCGAAGACCGGCTCCCAATAGCGCTGCTCGCGGCTGCGGCCATCGGGTTCGATCACCCGCAGGGTCGCCGGAGGCAGCTTGCGCACCCCGCGCAGGATGGTCCAGGGTGCTGGGACCACGGCATGGAAGTGCATATAGAAGTGCAGCGCGACCGGGTCCAGGTCGGTCTCCAACCCGCCGCCGGCCAACAGTGCCGGCAGGGTCGAGGCGAAGCGCAGACCGCCGGGCACCGCGGCCAGATAGAGCGGCTTGATGCCGAGGCGGTCCCGGGCCAGGATCAGCCGGCCGCTGTCACGCTCGGCAATGGCGAAGGCGAACATGCCATGGAAGCGGTGAACACAGGCCTCGCCCCAGGCGTGATAGGCCTTCAGTACCACCTCGGTATCGCCATGCGAGAAGAACCGATAGCCCTGCGCGGTCAGTTCGGCACGCAGTTCCTGGTAGTTATAGATACAGCCGTTGAAGGCGATCGCGAGCCCGAGGTCGCTGTCCACCATCGGCTGGGCCGCATGGCTGCTGAGATCGATGATGCTGAGCCGGCGATGCCCCAGGGCGGTGCGGCCCTGCTGCCAGATGCCATGCCCGTCGGGTCCGCGCGGCTGCATGGTCTGGCTGACGGCGGCCAGGGCCGCGATGTCGATGGGGTGATCGTCGAAGCGGATCTCGCCGCAGATGCCACACATGGATTGGTCCTCGGGGCTGGCAGGAGAGGGGAGGGTTCAGGTCGTCGCCCAGCGCGCGCAGCCGGTGCGGCGACGCAGAGCGCAGCGCTGCACGCGCACGGGTAGCGGGTGTGGTGGTAACGAGCGGGCCAGTGCGGGCGGTGCCGCGGCACCGGCTGGCCGTGGACAGCGCGAGGCCAGGGATGCAATAGGGGATTCAACAGGGAATTGGCCGGTGGCGGCCAGGGAGCGAACCGGGGGGCGCAGGGGGGCGTCGCTCGGGTCGGGACGGCCGCGGGTCGGATCATCCGGGCAGTCTACCGGATCGCCGGCCGGGCTTCCATGGCGCCACCTGATGCCGTCCTGTGTTGCAGCAGCCCGCCCCGTCGCGGCGGTGCGCTCGGCGCGGCGCCCATTGCCATTTGGTTGCCATTCGGTTGCGAGGCGATTGCGGTTTGCCGCTGGTCCGGCACAATGCGCGCGCGGCCTGGCCGACCGTCATGGCCGGCCGGCCAGTGCGCCCGGGTGCGACGCGCGGCTCTGCTGCCGTCGCGGCCGGCAGATGATTTCAGCCAGGTATCACAGATGTCCGGAAACGCCCGCCTGCCCCCGCTCAACACCGAGGGGCACTATGCCGATGACTTCGAGCCCGTCGCCGCGCAGGAGGTCTACGACCCGATCAAGGAGCAACTGATCCAGCGCCTGCTCGGCCTGCTGGGGGAAGACCCCGCCCGTCCGGGTCTGCAGCGCACACCGCTGCGGGTCGCCAAGGCACTCGATTTCTTGACCAGCGGCTATCGGCTGTCGGCGCAGGCGATCATCGAGGCGGCCGTCTTCGAGGAGGATGTGAAGGAGATGGTGGTGGTGCGCGACATCGAGTTCTATTCCCTCTGCGAACATCACCTACTGCCGTTCTTCGGTCACGCCCATGTCGGCTATCTGCCCAACGGGCGGGTGGTGGGCCTGAGCAAGATCGCCCGCTTGGTGGATTGTTTTGCTCGCCGCCTGCAAGTGCAGGAGCGCCTGACCAGTCAGATCGCCGATGCCCTGCACCACCATCTCGGCGCCCACGGCGTCGCGGTGGTCACCGAGGCCAGCCATACCTGCATGATGATGCGCGGCGTGCAGAAGCAGAGCAGCCGCACTATTGCCAGCGCGATGCGCGGGACCTTCGAGCAGGACGCGCGCACCCGCGCCGAGTTCATGGGGTTATTGAGCCGTTGAGCAGTCGCTGTTACCAGTCGCGGCAGCCACCGGATGGACCTGCATCTGGCACCGCAACTGATTCACCGGGTGTTGACCAGGGATGCGATGCTGGCGGCCAAGCCGCCCGGGGACCTGCGGGATACCGTGCCTTGATTGACCATTCGGCGGCCGCTGCAAGGCGCAGCCGAGCGTGCCGCACCGGCCAAAGCGGCCGGCCCAAAGCGACTGGTTCAGTGCAGTCGTACCTCGAAGTCCAGTCGTTCTTCCTGACGGCCGCGGCGGGCCTTGCGCAATACCCCGACGGGTAGGGTGTCACCCGGGCTGCTGTCCAGCAGAGCGATGCGGATGTCCGCGTAGCGGGCGATCTCGGTTGTGCCGATCTGCACGATGCGGTCGCCGGTTTCGATCCCGGCATCGCGAGCGCCGCTGACCTCAGCGAAGCCTTGCACCCCGATACCGGCACCCTCTGCGCCGGTCTCGAGCATCACCCCGAGCAGACCGCTGGCCGGCAGGCTGACCGCGCGCGGAAACAGCAGGAAGTCGGCTAGGTCTGGGGTCACCAGACGCTGGCTGCCGTTGAGCACGGTGGCCGCCGGGACCGCCAGACGCCGGGCCAGCCGGTTGGGGATGCCGCGGCCGTACTCGATGTGGCCGGCTCCGGCCAGCACGACCAGGCGATGGTCCGGGTGCGTCTGCAGGAAGGTGGCGGCGCGTTCGGCCATACCCTCGTCCCACAGCAATTGCACCTCCAAAAAACGCTCGAAGTCGGCATCGGGCCCCTGGGGATGCTGCGCGAAGATGGCCTCCAGATGCGCCCGATACTCGGCATCGGAGCGGTCGATGCTGGTCGGTAGCTGCGCCCGTTCTATCTCGTTCAGGGCCTCCAGGCCGCCGGCGCCGACCTTGCGGGTGAGTTCGGTCGGCAGGTTGAGGGCGATCACGGGCAGGCCATGCGTGTGGGCATAGGTCAGCAGCGGCCGGTAGAGGCGATAGTCGAAACGCCAGCGCTCGAAGTACTCACTGCGGCGCAGCATCTCGGCCTCGTCGATACGCCCGGCGACATAGTCGTCGAGCACCTCCTGAAAGGGCTGCTGGAAGAACTCCATGCCAATCGCCAGTGGCGCCCCCTGCTGGTGCAGACCGCGGATGATGGCGAATTGGCTCAGATGATCCTCGTAGCGGTCGTGGACCTCGCCCACATAGACCACGCGCCGGTCGGCCAGCCGTTCGAGCAGGGTATCCAGCGTGGTGAGTCGGCTCACCTCCAGCACCGGGATGTCGTCCGCCGCCGTGGCCGTTGGCGTCGTGCCAGCGATCCCGGCCAGGGCCGGCGCCAGTGGTAACAACAGCAGCAAGCGGGGTAGTAGCCCGCATCGCCAGCGGCGCAGCCACCCGCGGTGGCGCTGCCCTGATTGGCGGGATGACAGAGAAGACGGGCGGATCGGTCGGTTACGCTTGGGGCTCATAATCCGGAGATCGGGGTCGGGTCAGGCTGAAGTGACGGCGCCAACCAGGGGTCGGTCGCGGGTCGGGTAGAACAGCAGGACGAGCGATCGCGCCCGCGGTGGCTGGCGCTGCACTAGTCGCCGGGTCGCCGCGGCAGCAGCCGGGCTGGCCCGGCGGCGGGCGAACAGCCATGCTGCGCAGGGTACGGGTTTGGGGCGCACCGGGGAACTACCAGTCGGCTGCATTGGCCCCACTGCCAGTGGGAACCGGGCAAAGCCAGCAACCGCACGGCCACAGTCACGGGTTAGACTGGTCGGGACCCAGTCGGCCGGCGCCGCCGGCCATCACCAGCAGTCCAAGCGCAGATCGACCATGAGCGACTTGATCGAGTTCCTTCGTCAAAGCCCCCGCAGCATCCTCGCATGCGTCTCCATCGGCCGCCTGGCCCAACTCCCGAAGCTGCTTCCGGAATGCATTATGCCGGCCGCCGCTGACAAGCGCCTACGCAGGCTGCCCCTGATCGGGCCGGGCCTCCGGCCGGGCCTGGCATTGCTGGTCCTGATCGCCTTGTTGCCGTCCCCCCTGGTGGCCGGTGAGCGCCCCGCGTCGGCGCCGATGGTGATCACCCATGACCTGAGCGTGCGCATCGATCCCGCCGCCGGCGCTATCGATGGCCGTGACCGGCTGTCGTTGCCGGATCATGTCTCCTCGCTGCCCCTAGTGATGCAGGCAGGCCTGCAGCCGCGTGTGATCGACGGGGCTGCCACGCTGAATGCCAGCGGTCGCGACGATCACTTACAACTCTACGAGCTGGTCCTGGAGCAGCCGGGTCCGGTGACCATCGCCTGGAGCGGACGCATCCGGCATCCGCTCCGACCAGTGCGCGAGGGCATGGGCCGGGCACGGGAACAGACCATCGGCACCATCGATCCTCAGGGGGTCTTCCTCAGCGGCTGGACCGGCTGGTATCCGCGCGTGCCCGACAGTCTGGAGCGCTTCAGCCTGACTGTGGAGATGCCGCCCGGCTGGCTGGCCGTCTCGCAGGGGCGCGGTCCGGAACTCAGCCAGTTCCCGCTCGGCAGTGCGACCCCCGGGGCGCCGCTGGGGGTGCGCATCGGCTGGCGCGAAGACCAGCCCCAGGACGAGATCTACCTGATCGCCGCGCCGTTTCATCTGTTTCGCCAGACCACGCCCATGGCTGAGGTACAGGCTTGGCTGCGCAGCGCCGATCGCGACCTGGCACGGCGTTACATGGACGCGACTGCCAGCTATCTGGAGCGCTACAGTGACCTGATCGGCCCCTATCCCTATGCCAAATTCGCGCTGGTGGAGAACTTCTGGGAATCCGGCTACGGCATGCCCTCGTTCACGCTGCTCGGGCCGCGGGTGCTGCGCCTCCCTTTTATCCTGCACACCTCCTATCCCCACGAGATCCTGCATAACTGGTGGGGCAATGGCGTCTTCGTCGATTATGCCCGCGGTAACTGGAGCGAGGGCCTGACCACCTATCTGGCTGACTATCTGAACCAGGAACTCGATGGCAACGGCGCCGATTATCGTCGCGATCAGCTCAAGGCTTATGCCGACCATGTGCGCGTTGGTAGCGACTTCCCGGTCGTCGATTTTCATGCCCGCCACGGCGCGCCCTCGCAGGCCATCGGCTATGGCAAGGCGATGATGATCTTCCACATGCTGCGCATCCATCTCGGCGATCAGGCCTTCATTCAGGGCCTGCGCCGCTTCTACCGCGACAACCTGTTCCGGGCGGCCGCCTGGGATGACATCCGCCAGGCCTTCAAGGCCAGTGCCCCGGGCGAGCAGCAAGCCTTCCTAGACCGCTACTTCGACGCCTGGCTGAACCGCCCCGGCGCCCTCCGGCTGGCACTGGGTGGGGTGCGCGCCGAACAGCGCACACACGGGGGCTGGACGGTCAGCGGCCGGGTGGATCAGACCCAGGCTGAGGCCCCCTTCCCGCTGTCGGTGCCGGTCGTGATCCATGGCGAGCGCGGCCGCCCGCAAGAACTGCTGGCGCGCTTCGAGGGTCGTAGCGCCCGCTTCAACCTGGAGCTGCCCTTCAAGCCGCTGCGCATCGCCGTGGACCCCGGCTTCGACAGCTTCCGGGAGTTGCTGCCGCCGGAATCGCCGGTCAGCCTGAGCAACCTGTTCGGCGCCCAGGCCGGTCTGATCGTATTGCCGACGGCGGCGGCACCAGAACTGCTGGCCGGTTATCGCAACCTGGCCCTGGCCTGGCAACAGGGACAGCGCAACTGGCGGGTGGTCCGCGACGCCGACCTCGACAGCCTGCCGAGTGACCGCCCGGTCTGGCTGCTGGGTTGGGAAAACCGCTGGCTGCCGCGCCTGGTAGCAGTCGGCGAGGCGAGCGGCCAATTCAGCATCGGTGTCGAGCAGCAGCAGGTCGGGCTGCTGGATGCGGCGCCGATCGCGGCGGCCGATCTCAGCGTCACCCTGGCTACCAGCGTCGACGAGCAGCCGGTCGGCTGGATCGCCAGCGCTCTACCGGCGGCCCTGCCGGCGCTGACCCGCAAGCTGCCGCACTACGGTAAATACGGCTATCTGCTGTTCAGCGGCAGTACCGCCGAGAACCAGTTGAAGGGGCAATGGCCGGCCGGCGACTCGGCCCTAATGCACTGGTTCGGCGATGCCCGTCCGAGCCTGACCCTGCCGGCACGTCCGACCCTGGTCGAGGAATAGGGGAAGCGGAAACGGCTGCTGTCAGACCACGCGGGTCAGCGGAAGCGGCCCGCTTGGTCTGGCCTCAGGGCGTCTGCGGGCTGGGCAGCAGCCCGGGCGGGGTGCTCGATACCGTCGTTGCGCTGTATTGCGGCCAGACCGATAAGACCTGGGGCCTCGTCGATTGCGGCCAAAGCGGTCAAAAGCGCCGGAGTTCTGATCGACTGTCTTCAAGTTTCACCAGGATACGGGGTGGCCTCGATGGGCTGATGTGCCCCGTCATGAAAAAAAGGTTTCCGACGACGCCGGCCCAGTGCGACTACCCGCGTGACCGCGGTGCTGCGACCGCGCTGATGCTCATGCCGTCAGCGGATTGCGCAGCGGACAGGTGCGGCGATCATAGCGATCGCCGAGCTGATCCCAGGCATAGTTCAGGGCATAGGTGACCCGCGAGAAGAAGCGCTTCTCGCCGACGATGTGGATCAACCCGGTCCGGCGCACGGTATCCATGAACTGCTTCTTCATCCGTGCCACTAGCAGCTCGATGCCCTGGGCCCGCAGCCGCTCGGAGAGGTGGTGCAATACCTCCTCGCCGGTGGCATCGATCTGATTGATCCCCTCGGCATCGAGGATGATGTATTCCAGCTCGGGATTGTCGGCCACCACTTCGAGGATCTTGGTCTCCAGATAGCCGGCGTTGGCAAAATAGAGTGAGCCGTCGAAGCGCACGATCGAGATCTTCGGACTGGTGGTCAACCCGTGTACCACACAATCGCGCATGGTCCCATCGGGGTAGCGCGCCAACACGGCGAAGCGTGGGCGCATCGTGCGCAGCAGATAGAGCACCAGCGACAGGGCCACGCCGGCCAGGATGCCGAGATCCAGATGCGGCGCCCACAGCAGTGTCAGGACGAAGGTGACCACCGCCACCACGCCATCGGCGCGCTCGGCCCGCCAGGCATGGATCACTGGCTCGATGCGCACCAGATTGATCACCGCCATGATGATCACCGCTGCCAGGGTTGCCTGCGGAAGATGATAAAGCAGCGGGGTCAGCCACAACAGCGTGGTGGCCACCACCAGGCCGGTCACTACCGCGGCAAAGCCGGTACGGGCACCGGCATTGATGTTCACCGCTGAGCGCGAGAACGAGCCTGACACTGGATACCCGGAGAAACAGCCGGCAGTGATATTGGCCAGGCCCTGGCCGATCAGTTCCTGATTGGCATCGAGGCGCTGGCGCGTGCGGGCAGCGATCGCCTTGGCGATCGAGACCGCCTCCATGAAACCGATCAGGGCAATCGTGGCCGCCACGCTGATCATATCCCCGATCACCGTCCAGTTCAGGTGCGGCAGGGCCAGCGCCGGGAGCCCGACCGGGATTGTCCCGACCACGGCGCCACCACCCTCGGCAAAGTCGGCGTAATAGGCCAGTAGCGTCGTCACCACCACCGCCACCAGTACCCCTGGCACCTTAGGCGCCAAGGCTTTGAGGCCGACCATCAGGGTGAAGGCGAGCAGGGCCATGTAGAAGGTGGGGGTATGGGTATAGGCGGTGGCGGCCTGAACGGTGTGCCAGACCGTCTGATAATGATGCTCGGCGGTCGGCACGCTCACACCGAACAGGCGCCCGATCTGCGAGGTGGCGATGATCAGCGCCCCGGCATTGGTAAATCCGATCACCACCGGATGCGACAGAAAGTCCACTAGCACACCCAAGCGCAACACGCCCAGCGCGAGCTGAAAGAGTCCAATCATCAGCGCCAGCAGGACCGCGTAGGCAGCGTATTGCTCCGGGTGGGAGGCGGCCAGCGGCGTGACCGCAGCGGCCGTCATCAGCGACACCACCGCTACCGGGCCGGTCGCGAGCTGACGCGAGGAGCCCCACAGGGCAGCGATGATGGCCGGTAGAAAGGCGGCATAGAGCCCGTAGTGCACCGGCACCCCGGCCAGTTGGGCATAGGCCATGGACTGGGGCACCAGCACCAGGGCGACGGTGATCCCGGCGATCAGGTCGGCGCGCAATACGCTGAGGTTGCGCAGCTCCCCGATCCAGCGCAGAAAGGGAAACACCCGCTGCAGGCGGCCGCCAGCGGCGGTGGGTCGGGCGCGCGGGCGCTCGGCATCGGTTGGGCTGCCCGACGGGCGGTCATCGACGGAGGTCAGGTTTGACACGGCCAGCGCTCCTGCGATCACAACATCATGATGAAAGAGGCCGTGCCCCGGCCGGTCCGGGTCGGGGGCGGCGGGTCGCCGGCGATGCGATCGCCGGGGTCGGTCAGTGGCAACGTCTTGCAGACAGTGGCCGGCGCGGCCCCCTCCTGCGGCCATGCGCAAAGGCCGGAAATATACCCGTGATCGGGATCCCGACCGATCGAAAACATTGATGGGGCCAATAGATCCCGCAGTCTGGCGGGCCGCGCCGCCCGGTCACCGCCCGCGGGCGCGACCGCGACCAATCGGCCGATCTGCCGACGATCTGCCGATGCGGTCGCGGGGCGGGTCGGCCGGCGGCTGCCTCGCCGAAGACCTGCGGGCCTAAGCGGATGCACAGTAAGATCGTCGGCCACGAGAGGCGCGGCCGGCTGCCGGGGCAACGGCCGAGCACGGCCCGACCACCCACCCGACCCTTTGGGCAATCGCTGTCAACTTTCATACCATCTGACTGGTCTTGACGCGCGCCCTCGGCGTCGCCCTGGCGGTCCCAGCGCTTGCGGTGCGCCCGCCAGCCGTCCTTGAAGGCGAATGGCAATCCTGCGTCATCTGGCATCAAAGTTTCCGGCAAGCGCCTTATTCACCCTCGAGACCATCTCTTGTAATGTCCGAACGTCTGCTCTATCAAGCCAGCGCTCCCTTTGCGGCGGCGCGGCGGGTGTCCATCCTCCCGGCCGGTCATCGCGCCCGGCGGTTGCACGGGCATGGCTTCATCGCCCGGGTGCGGGCGCACCTGCCGGACGCCTGGGCCGCATGCCCGGGGGGCGCGAGCGATGCCCTGGCAGCGGCCCTGCGTGCGTGCGTCGCCGCGCTCGATTATCAGGACCTCAATGCCGAGCTGCCGGTCCCTACCGATGAAAATCTGGCGCGTTGGGTGCGCGCCCGCCTGGCGGTGGCGGGCGGCGTGCCGGGTCTGGAGCAGGTCGGTGTGCAGAGCACCGCCGACCAGGGTGCCGACCTGGATGCAGCCGAGCGTGCCCATGTCTGGCGGCGGTTCCGGTTCGAGGCCGCCCACCGCCTGCCCGCGGTACCGCCCGGGCATCCCTGCGGGCGCATGCACGGCCATGGCTTCGAGGTCATCCTGCACGCCAGCCAGGACCTGGCCGGCCGCGACCTCGGTGTGGACTACGATCACCTGGATGCTCTGTGGGCGCCGCTGCATGCGCAACTGCACCTGGTGTGCCTGAACGACCTGCCGGGCCTGACGAACCCGACCAGCGAATTGCTGGCGCACTGGCTCTGGCAGCAGGTGCAGCCGCGCCTGCCCAGCCTGTCGTGGATCAGCGTCTACGAGACCGCCAGCGCCGGCTGTCACTTCGACGGCCGGCATTACCGCATCTGGAAGGAGCAGCGCTTCGAAGCCGCATTGCGCCTGCTGCAGGCCCCTGCGGGCGATCCCCGGCGGCGCCTGCACGGCCACAGCTACCTGCTGCGCCTGCATCTGAGCGCGCCGCTCGACCGCGTGCTTGGCTGGACCATCGACTACGGCGATGTCAAAGAGCGCTTCCGGCCGGTCTATGCCCGTCTGGACCATCATCTGCTCAATGAGTTGCCCGGTCTGCGCGATCCCGATCCGGGCCAGCTCGCGCAGTGGATCCGCGACCAGATTGGCGGCGTCCTACCGCAACTCGATCGCATCGATCTCTATGAGACCCCCGGCTGCGGCGCCTCCTTGTGCTGGGGTGATCTCGGCCCGGCACTGCCGGGATGAGCCGGGGTGGATGCATGCGGCAAGACCCCGCAACGAGGCCGACGGACCTCGCGGCTGGTGCCGACCCCAACGATGGCCGGCTGCCGAAGGAAGACCAGTTTAAGGGCCAGGTTCGCCGGCTGTTCAGCGCCAAGAAATCGCCGGGTTCCTCATCTTCCCAAAGGTTGATCAGCGTTTGTTAATGGTCGGTCAGTCGGCCCGGCCGGAACTGCTGCATGCTTCGGCGTTTCCCTAACGCAATGCCCACCGAGCGCGTATGACCAACCCCGAGCATACCCAGACCACTGCCGCGGTCCTCGCGGCTGCGCGGACACTGGCCGCGCAGACCGGTGCCTTGTCCTTTGGCGCGCCGGTCACCCACGTCTATCTCCCGCTCGACTATGCCTGGGCAGTCCATGCTGCCTATATTGCCCGCTATGCGACCGGGCCACGCCGGGTCTTGTTTGTTGGGATGAATCCTGGCCCGTTCGGCATGGCGCAGACTGGCGTGCCGTTCGGCGAGATCGCAGCGGTGCGCGATTGGCTGGGTCTGAGCGGCGCGGTCGGTCAACCGCCGCAGATGCATCCACAGCGCCCGGTCCAAGGTTTCGCGTGTCCACGCCAGGAGGTCTCCGGGCAGCGTCTGTGGGGCCTCTTTCGCGCCCGTTTCCGGACCCCGGAGGCCTTCTTCGCCCAGCATTACGTGGCCAACTACTGCCCGTTGCTGTTTCTGGCCGAGACCCGCAATCTGACCCCCGATAAGCTGCCGGTGGCTGCACGCCAGCCGCTGCTGGCGGCCTGCGATCGGCACCTGCAGGCGCTGTGCACGGCGCTCGCTCCAGACTGGGTCATCGGGATCGGCCGTTGGGCAGAGCAGCGGGCGCTGGCGGCACTGGCCGAACGATCGGTACGGATCAGCAGCGTGCTACATCCGAGCCCGGCGAGCCCGGCCGCCAACCGCGGCTGGGCTGCCGCGGCGACCGCGCAACTGGTTGCGCTCGGTGTCTGGCCGGCCACATCGGCAGCAGATCTGCCAGCGAGCTGACCTGGCTGAGCCTGGCCTGCGGCCCGAGGAGACGCTGATCGATCGCGCCTCCTGCCGGATAACCGGCACCGCACCCGCCGCCGTGGTCGCCGGGTCTCTTCATCTCCCATTGCTGATCAGCAATGGGAGATAGTGGGGCTGCGGCCCCCCGGGCAACGCTAACTGCCTGAGCGTCTCCCTACACCCCGACACCCGGGCTACCTCTTGCCTGTGGGGCGGTCAGGCCGGAGTGCGGTCGAAGGCACGCGGACCAGGCAACCAGGACTCCCAGAGCGCCTCCCAGAGGCGGTCGTTGAGGTCGCGGCTAAGCAGCAGGGCGGTCTCGGCGACATCGATCCAGTCCTGGTGCATGGCGTCCAGCAGCCAGCCGGCGTTGGACCAGGGCCAAATCGCCACCCCGCTGGCCGTCGGGGCCCATGCGGGGACCAGTTCGGGGATCAATGCGGAGACGACTTCGGCAGCGGGGGCGGGCGGCAACTGGATCACATAGTGCAGCAGTCCATCCTCGGTGCGGTGGCCAACGCCGCCATAGCGCTGCGCTAGGGCCTGCATCGGTCGGTTCTCCATTAGGGTCTCCAGCTCCAGCCGGCGGATACCCCGCCCCCGGGCCGGGCCGAGCAGTTGCTCGACCATGGCCCGGCCGAGGCCGTTGTGCTGGGCCTCGTCGGCCACGGCCAGGGCGAGTTCCGCCGCTTCGCGGTCGGTGCGATGACGCAGACAGCGGGCCATGCCGAGGATGCCGACCTCCTGCCCGGCAGGGTCCAGGGCCAGCGCGGCCACCGCGATGTGATCATCGCCATCGGCGAGAGTGAAGAAGTCCAGCTCCCGCTCGGTGATGGTCTTCTTGGCGGCGAAGAAGCGGCGCCGCCGCGACTCCTCAGACAGCCGCGCGAAGCAGTCGGCGACCCGGGCCTTGTCCTCGGGCCGCGGTGGGCGCAGCAGGTAGCGTTGGCCATTGGCCAGGGTCTTGATGACGCCCGCGGGCGTTCGGTGGGTGGCGTCGCGCATAGCGTTTCCCGGATGCGGATGGGCTCGTCAGTTGTTCGGTTGCTTGGATGGCGGGTAGCGCCGATCGGCGGGCTACGGTCAGGGTCCGCGGGAGGCGCTGGTTGCGTCGGTGGTCCCGCTTGACCCCGCAGTTGGGCCTTATAATCCAGCGTGCCGAAAAAAATGCTGCACTGCACAACGTTTTGCAATGCAGGCGATCGATCCAGCCAGAATGATGGCTTTTACGGTCTCGATGTACGCCTTTCAGGGACGCAAGGCGGGTCTGCGGCGCCGCGTGTCCCCGCCGGTCCGGCGTCGGCAGGGGCCGGATGTGGCCAGTTGTCAAGCGACACCAGTGGGGTCGGGATCGAATCAGCATCCGGTCAACTGCAGGTCCGGGTCAGGGCCCGGCGCGCTGGCCGGGGTCCGTGCCAACGGTTGCCAGCGCGTTTAGAGCGCCTCACGCAGTGCCGCCCACAGTCCATCGTTGAGGTCGCGGCCGAGCAGGAAGGCGCTGTCGGCGACCGCGATCCAGTCCCGATACCAGGCCTCCAGCAGGCGACTGCTGCCGAGCCAGGGCCAGAATTCAGTTCGGTCCGTGGAGGCAATTGGTGCGGTAGCCGGCGCGGCGACCGGGATCTCGTACTGCAATAGGCCGTCGCCCAGGTGGCGGCCCACACCGCCGCAGCGCTGCGCCAGGGTCTGCATCGCCCGGTTCTCCAGCGCCGTTTCCAGCACTAGCCGACGGATGCCCTGGTCGGCCGCAGCCGCCATGACCTGTGCGATCAGGGCCTGGCCGAGCCCGCTGCCCTGGGCCTCGTCGGCCACCGCCAGGGCCAGCTCCGCCGTCTGGGGGGTGTGCGGCAGGCGCAGACATCGGGCCATCCCCAGCAGGCGGTCCTCGCGACCGGCCTGATCCAGGGCCAGCGCGGCGACCGCGATATGATCCTGGCCGTCGGTGAGGGTGAAGAAGTCCAGCTCCTGGCCGGTCAGGGCCTGCTTGGCGACGAAGAAGCGCAGCCGTCGGGACCGCTCCGACAGCCGCTCGAAGCAGTCGGCGACGCGGGCCTGATCCCCGGCCCGCGGTGGTCGTAGCCGGTAGCGCCGGCCATCGGGCAGGGTCTTGAGAACGCCGGTCGGCGACCGTGCGTGGGTGATACTCGGCATGTGGATGTCCCCGTGCAGAATGGAGCAGTGCTGGCAGCGCGCGGCCGGCCGCGCCGACCCGATGCCGAGCGGATCGCGATCGGATCGGGAACGCCGCCGCCCGGGCAGAGCGCCGCGCAGCCCGCTAATAGGGGCTATAGACCCCTGTTCGCGTCGAAATGCTGCACTGCACAAATCCCGGCAGCACCGGGTAGCACCGAGTAGCACCGGGACGGCACCGGGCGGTTGCCCGGGCGTGCGGGCCGCGATCCGGCGCCGTTGGTTGGAGGGCGATGACCCGCGCCGGTCGGGTCGTCAGCGCGGAACGCCGGCGCTGCTAGGCAGGCCGGCGCGGGCGCTGCACAATGCGCCCCCATCCCGGGCCGATCCCTGGAGGCTGCCACATGTCCTTGCCCGCGACCAGATGGCCGCGCCTGTCCCGGCCGCGAGCGGCCGGGACAGTGCCGGTGCGCGTCCACCCGAAGGCCGATTAGATGGCCAGTTAGATGGCCAGGCTAGAGCGCGTGATGCGCCTGCGCGGCGAGTTGGAGGCGCGTCTGCTGCAGTTCTCCCTGGGAGCGACGCTGCTGATTGCCGCCCTGGGCATCCTGTTCGGGCTACTGGCGCGCTCGCCCGCCATCGTCTTCGATGGCCTGTTCTCGCTGCTGGATGCGGCGGTGACCTGGCTGACCCTGCGGGTGGCGCGCCTGGTGGCAAACGAGGGCGACGCGCGGTTTCAGTACGGCTATTGGCATCTGGAGCCGCTGGTGATTGCGCTGCGCGCCACGGTGCTGATCTTTTTGGTCGCCTATGCCTTCCTCAGCGCCGTCAACGGCATCCTCAAGGGGGGCTATGCGCCGGCGTTCGGCCTGGCCCTGGCCTATGCTGGTCTGGTGACGGCGATCTCCTTCGGGCTGTGGTGGTGGTTGCGGCGCCAGGCCGAGCGCATCGATTCCGGCCTGGTGCGCCTGGATGTGAAGGCCTGGTTGATGGCTGCGCTGGTGACCACCGCCCTGCTGCTGGCCTTTGCGGCGGCCCTGGCCCTGGACGGGACCGCTGCGGCTTGGTTGATCCCCTATGCCGATCCGGCGGTGCTGGCGTTGCTGTGCCTACTCTTGTTGCCGATGCCGTTGCGCGAGGCACGGCAGGCCTTTGCCGAGATCCTGCAGATCTGCCCGGCGGAGCTGGACCAAACCGTGCGCGCGGTGATGCAGGCATTCATCGCCCGCCATGGCTGTGTTGATTTCCGCAGCTATGTCTCCCGTGCCGGGCGCGCCCGCTTCATCGAGATCACGGTACTGGTGCCGACGGATCTGTCGCTGCCGGTGACCGCGATCGATGCCATGCGCGCAGAGATCGGCGCCGCCATCGGAGGCGCCGGTCCCGAACGCTGGCTGACCATCAGCTTCACCGCCGATCCAGCGCAACTGTAGCCCCGCCCCTGCGCCGCCGGGCTGGCCATGCGGCCTAGCCATCCGGCCCCTAAGCCTGAGCCGGCGTCCGGCCTCCGCACGCGCCCGCGGGGTCGGCCGCCCGGGCCGGGTTTGCCGATTTGAACGTTATGAAATAACATTTCATACCGGAGCCGGCGCCCGCTGGCGCCGCTGCTGATCCGGGTGCGTACCTGACCCGCGGCATGGCCGCCGGGGCAGGCTGCACGTCCGCCTCGACCGGAGACCGATCCCATGCCCATCCCTGTCCGCCGGGGTACCG